>CAKSWS010000001.1 GCA_934512155.1 uncultured Eubacterium sp.
GTCAATCCAATTATAATCTGTTTTTTTACCTGTCATTTTTGCGTTGCAATGGGGGCAAACGGAATATGCTTTTTTAAAAAGCCTTTTGCAGTTTGAACATTCGTATTCGTCGTCTCTAAATAAATGGGTGCGGCGTATCCAATACCCTTTCTTTTGCTTTGACATATAAATCACAGCCTTTCCTTTTGATTTCAATTTCGTTATATCACAATTTATTTTAATGTTCAATAACTTAATTTTATCGGTACAAAAAAAGACCCTGTTGGATTATATTGAAAGCAATCAAAACAAAACCGCCAATGCGTAAGCGTGGCGGTTTTGTTATAGCCTCTTTTCGACAAGTGGCGCAAAGACGTTGCATAATTACTTGTTTTGATAAAAAATTTGCATTTTATCGTTAAGCGGATATGCGGCAAGCTCACTGCCGTTTAAGTTTTCTGCATACATATCAACTGCCGTTACGGCACTGTTGTTGTAGGTTGTGTAATAATAAATACCCTTTGTTGCGTTGCAGCAGGATGTGTAAATTGTAATTTCATATTTGTTGGGCGCTACTTCACAGCAGCCACGCTGTTGGTTAACGCTGCCTAAAATGTGGAACAATTGAGAAACGCTTTCTTCTTCGGAATTGCCTGATTTTGAATTCATTTTTGTAAATGCTGCTCTTACAAAACGGGATGATGAAGATAAATCCCCCGGTAAACCCATTGCACCCATACCACGGCTGTATAAATTTAAATCCAAATCGGGAGCAAAAGTGTTTTTTGGTTGTGCGGCAGATAAATTCATATAATTATTAAGCAAAAACATTTGTGTTTCAAAAGGCGGATTATTTGTTAATATGCCTACAGGATTGTTGTATATATTAGTTCCCGTTGCCGTGCATTCCACGGTAACGGCTTTATTTTTATCTGCAATTATCCAATGAAGTGCCGCCGCAGGCAGTGTTTCGCTATAAGGTGTGTCGGTAATGTTAATTGAGTTAATCAGGTTTATTGCTTCTTCAACAGAGGCACATTTTGCCAAGATTTTAGGAATTAATTCAAATTGGGGCGTGTTGTTTTCGCTGTCTTTATTTTTATTGTAAACTGCATTGCCTACAAAGTTCAAACCTGCTATTCCAAGCCCTTTTTCATTTATTCCGTCGTAATAAAGCGGGTAGTTATCATAAACAAATGCCATGCCTATTATGGCGTAGTGGCTTTTAAGCACCTCGCCGTTTCTGAAATTAAAAACATAGTTGCGTGGAGTAATCGTTACACTGTCGCCGTATGAAAATTCATAGTCAAGTGTTCTGCCAAAGTAAAAATCATTTGTTTTGTACGTTGCCGCTGTGCACATATAAACATTCCTTTCAAATAAAAAAGCCGCACGAAAATCGGCGGCGGCTGGCACCCTCAGTGGGAATCGAACCTACATCTAACCCTTAGGAGGGGTTTATTCTATCCGTTGAACTATGAGGGCAAATTGAATTTGCTTTCATATTATATATTAATGCCCCGGTGTTGTCAATATTTAACCGTCTTGCCTTTTACTATAATATAATGTAATAAAATATTATATTTATATACTTAATAATATAATACCGTTAAAATACCGATATTATTAAATTAAAATTATACAGTTTTTTTATTTGTAAATGTAAATTTTATAAGCACTGTATATGGTATATTTTTCCAAAAATATTACATTTTTTAATATATATGGGGTTCACAAGGCCAAATGTTTCAAAAAGGTTACAAAATCAAAAATAAATGTTGCCAATTTTTAAACTTTTCACAAAATTTTGCTTTTGTGTGATAAAGCACTAAAGTTATAAAAGCACTACATCTTGATTTTCTATTGTTTTTGACAATTTTCATTTCTTAATCTTTTGTGCAATTTGCATAAAAAGTTACTTTTTAAAATGTTGACATATTGTGCAAAAATTTCTATAATGCCAAATGCTTGTGTAAATACTAAAGGTAAAGGCAGAATAATCGCTTCTGCTATCGGGGTGTTTCACCCTGAAAATATTATCGGCATCACCAATAATATTTTACCAAGAATAAAAGGGAGATTAAGATGATTAATGAATCGGCAGTCGCCACAATCAAGCACACTTCTCGTGCAATGGCGGCAACAATAATTGCTCTTGTGTTCATTATTTGTGCATTTGCCACCACGGCTTTTGCAGGAATGGCCGGTGAATACAATGTTGTTGTTGATGACAACGGCACAGAGTATACTATTGTTACAAATGAAGAACAACCAACCGAAATCCTTAAAGAAGCCAACATAACTTTAGGCACAAACGATAAGCTTGATATTACAGGCTTTGATTCCGGCAATGGCGGAACAATTGTTATTGACAGGTTAAATACGGTTAACGTAAAACTTAACGATGTTATTAAAGCATTTAATGTTTATGCCGACACAGTGGCAGACGCTTTTAACGAAATAGGAATGGATGTTAAAGGCTGCACACTTAATTACAGCGGCAGTGATTTAATTCAAGACGGTATGGTTATTACCGTTATAGCACCGATTTCCGTTACTGTGGAAGCAGACGGAGCAAGCATTTCGGTGGGTGTTGCACAGGGCAACACAGTGGCAGATGTTTTGTCGGTTGCCGGCATAACATTGGGCGAAAACGATTATGTTGAGCCTGCTGCAAATACTGTTGTGGAAAACAACACGGTTGTTTCGGTTTACCGTGTAGAAACAAAAACGGTTACTGAAAAAGAAAGCATTGCTTTTGACACACAAAAAAATACAGATGATTCTCTTGAACTCGGCACAGTTAATGTGCAGGTAAAGGGCGTTAACGGCGAAAAGGAAGTTACTTATCAGGTAACATATGTTAACGGCGTGGAAAGTTCAAGAACACAGCTTACTTCAAAAACAACAAAAGAACCTGTTACAGAGGTGCAAACCGTTGGCACAAAGCGTGGAGATGTAACACCAAACGGTGTTGAATCTTCAAACGGATTTACACTGGGTCAGGTTATTTCAGGTAAATATACACATTATTGTGCTTGTGCAACATGCAACGGCAATTCAAGGGGAATAACAACCTCCGGCAGAAGAATCAGTGCTTCAATGGAAAACCCTTATTATATTGCGTGCAACTGGTTGCCGCTTGGCTCTGTTATTGATGTAGACGGCGAACTTTACACCGTTGTAGACAGAGGCGGCAGCGGACTTTCAAGAACCGGCAGAATTGATATTTTCACACCGGGCAGTCATTCAACAGCACTTCATAAAGGCACAGGCAAATGCACAATCACCATTGTGCGCCTTGGTTGGTAATAATGTTAAAACAAATAATTTAAAGTCCCCATGTTGGGACTTTATTTTTTTGCATAGGCATTTTGATTTTTAATATATGTGCCAATTTGTTAAATTTGTGTTTATAATTGCCGCTTTACTTGAAATAAAACACGTTTTATTATAAAATATCACGGCAGGGGGTATTATTTATGGAAAATACACTTTATTACGTTAAAAAAGCAAAAGAATTTGAAGAGGCTTTACCGCTTGGTAACGGCAGAATGGGTGCAATGGTTTTCGGCGATTTGAAAAAAGAGCGCATTGCCCTTAATGAAGATACTTTGTGGAGCGGCTACCCCGATAAACAGTTAAACACAAAGGGCGCATATAAACACCTTGATGAGTTAAGGGGCGCAATATTTAATAATGATTTTGAAAAAGCAAAGAAAATTGCAAACGGTGGTTTTCACGGCCATTGGACGGAAAGTTATCTTCCTTTCGGCGATTTGCTTATTACATATAAATCTAAAATAAAAAAAGATAATTACAGGCGTTATCTTAACATTGCCCGTGGTGTGGCAACCGTTTCCTGTGACGGAATTAAGGAAACTGTTTTTGTAAGCCACCCAAATCAGCTTATAGTTATTAATTTGAAATCATCACAGCCTTTTTCCTGCGATGTAACATTTGCAAGTCAGCTTCAAAGCAGTGTTTCAACAGAGGAAGACAGTTTGGTTATTTCAGGTTGTGCGCCGGAGGTTTGTTTTCCGCCGTATTATAAAACAAAAGAACCTATTGTTTACGGCAGTAGGGGAATTAAATTTACCGGCATTGCAAAAATTTTGGGCAATGCAAAATTTGAAAGCAATAAAATAGTTGTAAAAGACGAAACAGAAGTAACAATTCTTGTAAGCCTTGCCACTTCATATGTTGATTTTAACAAAGAGCCTAATGCAGACAGCTTTGCAAAGGCAATGGCACCTTTTGAAAACGCAACAAATTATGAGCAGTTGCTTATTGCTCACAGGGCAGATTTTGCTTCTTTGTTTGACAGGGTAAAATTTTCACTTCACGGCGGAGAAACCGATTTGCCTACAGATAAAAGGCTTAAACATGTAAAACAGGGTCAAAAAGACAATGCTTTAATTGCGTTGTTGTTTAATTTCGGCAGGTATCTTGCCATTTCTTCATCACGCCCGGGTACGATAGCCACAAATCTTCAGGGTATTTGGAACGAGCATATGCGTGCACCCTGGAGTTCTAACTACACTGTTAACATTAATACCCAAATGAATTATTGGGGTCTTGATATATGCAATCTTTCCGATTGTTTTGAGCCTCTTACCCAGCTTGTTAAAAAGTTTTCAGTCAGAGGAAGGGAAACGGCTAAAGAATACTATAATTGCGGCGGATGCTGCCTGCACCATAACACCGATATTTGGGGCAATACAAACCCGGCAGGTTATCCTAATGCAGATGGAGATTCATCTGCCTATGCAGTTTGGCAATCGGGATTGCCTTGGTTTTTAAATATGCTTTATGACCATTATCTTTATATTAAAGATGAGGATTATAAGCAGGAAATTACTCCGTTGTTCCAAGGTTGCCTTGATTTTTACAAGGATTTTCTTACGGAAAAGGACGGCGAGCTTGTTACTTGCCCGTCAAGTTCACCGGAAAACTCCTTTGACTATAACGGCAAAGGCTGTTCTTTAACATATATGCCGTCTATGGACAGGGAAATATTGCATGATTTCTTTAAAAACTGCAAAGCTCTCGGCTTGGACGCTCCCGAAATTCAGCAGGTTAAGCCTGCAAGCGACGGCAGAATTCCGGAATGGAGCAGTGAGTATAAGGAAAGAGAGCCTGAACATCGCCATGTAAGTCATCTTTATTGCATTTATCCGTCAGGTTATGGTGATGAATGTGATGAAAGTCTTAAAAAAGCTGCAGAAAAATCACTTGAAGTCAGAGGATTCGGCGGCACAGGCTGGAGTTTAGGATGGAAAGTTTGCCTTTGGGCAAGGCTTGGCAACGGAAATAATGCAGAAAGGCTTATTAAACAGCAGCTTACTCCTGTTAAAGCAAAGGTTAAATTCGGCAGAGGCGGCGGCACTTACCCCAATATGTTTGATGCTCATCCGCCTTTCCAAATAGACGGTAACTTCGGCGTTATGGCAGGTATTGCCGAAATGATTAAAAACAACGCCATGCCCACAAGTTGGAACGGCAGAGTTTCCGGCATTAAGCTTAAAGACGGCACAGTGCTCAGCGGCAATATTCAAAACGGAAAATTAATACTTGACAAATAAAAAATAGTTTGCTATTATGAATTTAATATATTAAACCGTTGAAGCGGAGATAAAAACAGGAAACGAACTTGCAGAGAGTCCCCGGTGCTGTGATGGGGGCAGTAAACGCCTTGTTAAATGGACCGCAGAGGGTGTGGGGAAAGGCATTTGGCTTAGTATTCTGCAACGGGTTGACCGTCGTTATCGGTCGGGGGTATGTTAGTACTTCGCTAAGTGTGCGAAAGTTATTTTCGCAAATCGGGGTGGCACCACGGTATTGTTTTATCGTCCTCGGCAAAAGGATTATCCTTTTGCCGAGGGCTTTTTTATTTATTTTTCAGAAAGGAATGTGTAGTTATGAATGTTAAACCTGATTTTGAGCAGGTTTGTGGGTTTGCAAGGGATTACAAAACAGTTCCCCTGTCGGCAGAAATCAAGGCAAATTTAAATCCTACGGATGTGCTTAAAAAGTTGAAAAAAATCAGTTCTCACTGTTATATGCTTGAGTCCTGCGAGGACGCTCATAATTGGGGTAGATACACATTTTTGGGTTATGACCCTAAGGCTGAAATTAAATGCAAGGATTATAATGTTACCGTAACGGATTTAGACGGCGTTATGAAATATAACGAAAATCCACGCAAGTTTATTGATAAAATTCTTTTTGAGCATAAAAGCCCACGACTTGATTATTTGCCCACATTTACAGGGGGATTGGTTGGCTATTTCGGTTATGATTATGTTAAATACAGCGAACCTACTCTTAAATTAAAGGGTAAGGATGACGGCAATTTTAACGATGTGGATTTAATGCTTTTTGATAAAGTTGTGGCGTTTGATAATAAAGAAGGCAAAATAATTCTTATTTGCAATATGCAAACAGATGATTTAAAGGCAAATTACGCCGCCGCTGTTAAAGAACTTGAAATAATGGAAAACATTGTTTTAAACGGCGATGAGGCGAAAATAGAAAAGTCTGTTTTAAAATCTGAAATAAAGCCGTTATTTAATGAGGCTCAATATTGTAATATGGTGGAACGGGCAAAGTATTATATTAAAGAAGGCGATATTTTTCAGGTTGTTCTTTCAAACAGGCTTCAGGCAAAAATGACAGGCTCTTTATTTCACACTTATTTAACTTTACGCAAAACAAATCCCAGCCCTTATATGTTTTATTTTTCTTCAAATGATATTGAAATTGCAGGCGCTTCTCCCGAAACTCTTGTAAAATTAACAAATGGTACTCTTTATACCTATCCTTTGGCAGGCACAAGGCCGAGAGGTAAAACAAAGGCAGAGGATGAAGCGCTGGAAAAAGGGCTTTTAGAAGATGAAAAAGAGCTTGCCGAGCATAATATGCTTGTGGATTTAGGCAGAAACGATTTGGGTAAAATCAGCAAATTCGGCACTGTTCAGGTGGAAAAATACCATAACATTTTAAAGTTTTCACATGTTATGCATATTGGTTCAACCGTGCGTGGCGAAATCAAAGATGATAAAACAGCCCTTGATGCTGTGGATGCCGTGCTTCCTGCCGGCACCCTTTCCGGCGCACCTAAAATAAGAGCAATGGAAATTATTGATGAACTTGAAAATAACAAGCGTGGAATTTACGGCGGTGCAATAGGCTATATTGATTTTACGGGCAATCTTGATACTTGTATTGCAATTCGTATTGCGTATAAGAAAAAAGGCAATGTTTATGTTCGTTCCGGTGCGGGCATTGTGGCAGATTCAAACCCTGTTAAGGAGTATAATGAATGTATTAATAAAGCCAAGGCGGTTGTAAATGCTTTAACAGGTGCGGAGGTATGAAAAATGATTTTACTTATTGATAATTACGATTCTTTTTCATACAATCTTTACCAGCTTATCGGTACTGTTAATCCGAATATTAAGGTTATAAGAAATGATGAGCTTACAGTAGATGAAATAGAGGCAATGGAACCTGAATATATTGTATTGTCGCCGGGTCCCAAAAGACCCGAGGATGCGGGAGTTTGCATAGAAGTGGCAAAACGCCTTGGAGATAAATCAAAAATTTTAGGCGTTTGTTTGGGTCATCAGTCAATATGCACTGCATTTGGTGCAAAGGTCGGCTACGCAAAGCAATTAATGCATGGTAAGCAAAGCATTTGTAAAATTGACACATCGGCTTCAATTTTCAGTGGCTTGCCAAATGAAATTCCCGTGGCACGCTATCATTCGCTTGCGGCAGATGAAAGCACAATGCCAAGCTGTTTAAAGGTAATAGGTAAAACGGCAGACGGTGAAATTATGGCTGTTAAGCACGTGGATAAGGAAATTTACGGTTTGCAGTTTCATCCGGAGTCCATAATGACCCCAAACGGAATAACGATTATTAAAAATTTTTTGGGAGGACAGGAAAGTGATTAAAGATTTACTTGCAAAGGTTGCGGCAAAAGAAGATTTAACATATGACGAGGCAAAATCTGCCATAGAAGAAATAATGAGCGGCGAATGCTCACCTGTTTTAATTTCTTCATTTTTAACGGCACTTGCCGTAAAAGGTGAAACAGATACGGAAATTGCAGGCTGTGCAGACGGTATGCGCAGTAAAGCCGTTTCTCTTAATACAAATTGCGAAACACTTGAAATTGTGGGAACGGGCGGCGACAGGTCAAACAGTTTTAATATTTCCACCACGGCGTCTCTTGTAATTGCCGCAGCAGGCATTAAGGTTACAAAGCACGGCAATAGGGCGGCTTCTTCAAAAAGCGGTGCAGCAGATTGCTTTGAGGCGTTGGGTGTTAATATTAATGCCGAACCGAATGTAATGCTTAAATCGCTTAACGAAAACAACATTGCATTTATGTTTGCGCAAAAATACCACAGTGCAATGCGCTTTGTAGGTCCTGTTAGAAAAGAAATCGGCATAAGAACCGTGTTTAATATTTTAGGTCCTTTAACAAATCCGGCAAAAGCAAGCATGACGGTGCTTGGCGTTTTCAGTGAAGAATATGTGGAAAAAATTGCAAATGCACTTGTTAAATTAGGCGTAACGGACGCTCTTGTTGTTTACGGCAAGGACGGACTTGATGAAATTTCGGCAGGTGCGGAAACAGCCGTTGGGGAAATCAGAAACGGTGATATAAAATATTACACCATTAAACCCGAGGATTTCGGTTTCAAATCTGTTTCAAAAAATGAAATTGTGGGCGGCACAGGCGCTGAAAATGCAGAAATAACAAAGGCAGTTATTAATAACAACGGCACTTATGCACAAAAAACAGCTGTAATTTTAAATGCCGGTGCAGGAATTTATGTTGCAGGTAAGGGCAAAATCACTTTGCAGCAGGCTGTTGAACAGGCAAAAGAAATTATTGAAAGTAAAAAAGCGGTTGATGTTTTAAACGGCTTTATCAAAACCACAAACGAGCAGTGATAATATGACTATTTTAAATGAAATTGCACAGTACACGGAAAACAGATATAAAAAAATAATTGCGTTAAAACCGTTGGCGCAGGTAAAGGCGCAGGCGCTTGCAATGCCAAGGGGCGATTTTGAATTTAAAAAAGCTCTTTCAAAAAATGAGCTTTCCTTTATTTGCGAGGTTAAAAAGGCAAGCCCTTCAAAGGGAGTTATAGCACCGGATTTTCCTTATTTGCAAATTGCAAAGGATTATGAAAAGGCAGGCGCTTCGGCAATATCCTGCTTAACCGAGCCCCATTGGTTTTTGGGTGCAGACGAATATTTGGCTGAAATTGCGGCAAATGTTTCTATTCCCGTGTTGCGAAAAGATTTTACGGTGTGCGATTATCAAATTTATGAGGCTAAAATTTTAGGTGCTTCGGCAGTGCTTTTAATTTGCGCTTTGCTTAACACCCATCAAATTGAAGAATATTTAAATATTTGCAAAACCCTTGGAATTTCTGCTTTGGTAGAGGCGCATAATGAGGCAGAGGTTAAATCCGCTTTGGCGGCCGGTGCGGAAATAATCGGGGTAAATAACAGGAATTTGCATGACTTTTCGGTAGATGTTAATAATTCAACAAAATACAGAAATATGATTCCGGAAAACGTTATTTTTGTAAGCGAAAGCGGAATTAAAACACACGATGATATTAAGGTGCTTGAAAACAATAAAACAAACGCCGTGCTGATAGGTGAAACATTTATGCGTGCGGCAGATAAAAGCGCCGCTTTAAAGGAACTTAAATATGGCAAAAATTAAAATTTGCGGTTTGCGGCGATTGCAGGATGCAGATTATGTTAACGCTGTTTTACCCGATTATGTTGGGTTTATATTAACTCCCGGTTTTCGCCGCAGCATTGATTTTGAAACGGCGGCGGCTTTAAAAAACAGGCTTAACTCTAACATTAAGGTTGTGGGTGTGTTTGTTAATGATGAACTAAGTGTGATAAACCGCTTTGTAAACTTGAAAATTATAGATGTCGTTCAGCTTCACGGCAGTGAAAGTCCGCAGTTTTGCAACAAAATAAACGCCCCTGTTATAAAGGCGTTTAAACCTAATGAATTTAAAAGTGTTAAAAATTACAATACACAATATTTTTTGTTTGATTCCGGCACAGGTTCAGGTGTAAAATTTGATTGGAGCATGCTGCCCGAAACAAAAACACCTTTTTTCCTTGCAGGCGGCATAAATGCTGAAAATGCAAGGCAGGCAATAAAGCAGGTTAATCCTTATTGTATAGACGTTTCTTCTTCTGTTGAAACAAACGGATTTAAGGATTTTGATAAAATAAAAACAATAACGGAGAGAGTGAGAAATGAGTAAAGGCAGATTTGGAATTCACGGCGGTCAATATATACCCGAAACCCTGATGAATGAAATTATTAATCTTGAAAATCAATATGAATATTATAAAAACGACCCTGAATTTGTGGCAGAGTTAGACAGGCTTTTTAAAGAGTATGCAGGCAGACCGTCGCTTCTTTATTATGCAGAAAATATGACAAAGGATTTGGGCGGAGCAAAAATTTATTTTAAGCGTGAGGATTTAAATCATACAGGTGCACATAAAATTAACAATGTTTTGGGTCAGTGTCTTCTTGCAAAAAAAATGGGCAAAACTCGTGTTATTGCCGAAACAGGCGCAGGTCAGCACGGCGTTGCCACGGCAACGGCGGCGGCTCTTATGGGTCTTGAATGTGAAATATTTATGGGCAAACTTGATACGGAAAGGCAAGCTCTTAATTGCTACAGAATGGAGCTTTTGGGTGCAAAGGTGCATCCGGTTACTTCAGGCACAATGACTTTAAAGGACGCTGTTAACGAGGCTATGCGTGAATGGGTTTCCCGTGTAGATGATACCCTTTATGTATTGGGTTCTGTTATGGGTCCGCACCCGTTTCCTACTATTGTTCGTGATTTTCAAAGCGTTATAAGCAAAGAGGCAAGACAGCAAATTCTTGAAAAAGAGGGCAGGCTTCCAAACGCTGTTGTGGCTTGCGTAGGCGGCGGCTCAAATGCTATGGGTATGTTTTATAATTTTATTAATGATAAAGATGTTAAACTTATAGGTTGCGAAGCGGCAGGCAAGGGTGTTGATACAAACGAAACCGCCGCAACTATGGCAACGGGTACTCTTGGCGTTTTTCACGGTATGAAATCTTATTTTTGCCAAAACGAATACGGTCAAATTGCACCGGTTTACAGCATTTCCGCCGGTCTTGATTATCCCGGTGTAGGTCCGGAGCATGCTTATTTAAAAGATACCGGCAGAGCGCAGTATGTTCCTATTACAGATGAGCAGGCTGTAAACGCATTTGAATATATTGCTAAAGAAGAAGGAATTATTTGCGCTATTGAAAGCGCCCATGCTGTGGCTCATGTTATGGAACTTGCACCTAAAATGAGCAAGGACGATATAATTATTTGCTGCCTTTCCGGCAGAGGCGACAAGGATGTTGCCGCAATAGCAAGATACAGGGGGAAAGAAATTTATGAGTAAAATTGCACAGGCTTTTGAAAACGGCAAGGCTTTTATAGGTTTTGTAACGGCAGGCGACCCAAATCTTGAAGTAAGCGAACAAATTATTGTTAATATGGCAAATGCAGGCTGTGATTTAATTGAAATAGGAATTCCTTTTTCAGACCCTATTGCAGAGGGTCTTGTTATTCAGCAGGCTAACATTCGTGCTCTTTCACAAGGGATTACTACAGATAAGGTGTTTGAACTTACAAAAAAAGTGTCTGCCCAAATAAATACTCCTCTTGTTTATATGACTTATTTAAACGTGCTTTTTAAGTATGGGTACGATAAGTTTTTGGAAAAAGCAAAATCCGTGGGTATTTCAGGGGTAATTATTCCTGATTTGCCTTATGAAGAAAAAGGTGAGCTTCAGGTTGTGGCAGATAAATACGGCATTGATGTTGTGTCTTTAATTGCCCCTACCAGTGAAAGCAGAATTAAAATGATTGCCGCCGACGCCAAAGGCTTTGTTTATGAGGTTTCTTCCTTAGGTGTAACAGGTGTGCGCAGTGAAATTAAAACAGATTTGCAGTCTATTACCGCCGCAGTTAAGCAGGCAACAAACATTCCTGTTGCCATCGGTTTTGGTATTAATACTCCTGAACAAGCGGCAAAATATGCAAAAATTGCGGACGGTGTTATTGTTGGCTCTGCAATAGTAAGGCTTGTTGAAAAACATGGCGAAAATGCACCGAAGTATGTTTTTGATTATGTAAAATCAATGAAAGATGCCATAAGAAATATTTAAAATTTCAGCGTGCAGGCACAAAAATTTATATTAATTTGCGGCGTGCCTGCACTTATTAAAAAAAGGGGTTGACAAATTTTAAATTATATATTAAAATATCAAGGCACTGATAAGTGAGCATTGCTATTTTGCAACAACAATGCGGGCAACCGCTTTATATATAGTGCAATTCGGCGGCTTCGCCGTTTATATAAAGAGCCTTTGGGCTCCGTAATAACGAGGTGTAACTCAGTTTGGCTAGAGTGCCTGCTTTGGGAGCAGGATGCCGCAGGTTCGAGTCCTGTCACCTCGACCATGTATATTAATTGCTCACAACCTTTTATTTCGTTGTGGGCATTTTTAATTAATATTTTTCGAGGTGTGGCTCAGTTTGGTAGAGCGCTGCGTTCGGGACGCAGAGGCCGCAAGTTCAAGTCTTGTCACCTCGACCAAAAAATAGGACTTTTAAAAAGAAGTCCGGCAAGCAACAAAAACCTCTAAAACAGCACTGTTACGTTGTTTTAGAGGTTTTTTGTTTTTTATTATTATTTAATTGTGCTTTTAATATTTGCAGAATAGACTAACAATAAACTAATAAAGAAATATTTTTATGTTTAAATTTAGTGCAGTTGGTGCAGTATTTTACGATTATGCGTTGCTACACTATTTTTATTTCACCGGTGGGGGTTTCGGTTATTTCGTAAAAGGCAGGGCGTTCTTTTCCTGTTTGGTTAGGCGTGTGAAATGTTAAAAACAGCTTGTTTTCTGCTTTAAAAATCATTCCGTGTCCGCCGTCATCGGTAATAATCGGCGGCAGGTGGGTAAATGTGCCTGTTATATCGCCGTTGTTGGATTTTGCAATGCATTGGGTGTACTTGTGGTTAACAAATGTAGACCACATCATCAGTAAATCGCCGCCTTTTGTTGTAAACATAAACGGTCCGTCGGTAATATAATGCTTGCCGGGTGTATATTTGTCTGCAAAATAGGGGGACGAGCCTTTAAAAATCAGCACGGTTTCACCGTTTCCTGCGGATAAATCTTCATTAAGGGGCATATAGCAAATTGTGCCGTCCTCTATTTGGGTGTGTTCGTGGCAAAAAACAAGGTAAGGTTTGCCGTCTTTGTTTATGTAAAGTGTTCCGTCCAAACATTCCCATTCCGTTGGGGTTAAAGCTTTTTTGCTGTGGCGTTTAAACGGTCCGTTTGGTGTTGATGCAACAAGTGAAAACACGCCTCTAAGACCGTTTTCTTGTGTAAATGTGGCAAGCATATAGTATTTATTTTTATATTTATGCACTTCGGGTGCCCAATTAACGCCGCCTTTAAATCCGGCAGCTTCGGAATCAAAGCATTGTCTTGGGGCGGAAAAATCCTTTAGGTCGGCAGATGTGTAAACGTCAAATCCGCCTACGTTTTGCCCAAAATTTTCGGCACGTGTTCCGTAAAGGTAATACATGCCGTTTTCAATTAAAACAAATGGGTCTCTGATATTAATTTCACTTGGTTTCATTTTGCTCACTCATTATTTTTTATTGAAAGTTTTGTTTTTATTTTAAGAAGCCTTCAATTATAACCTCTTCGGCTTCCTGCTCGTTTAAGCCAAAAGTCATAAGTTTTAAAAGCTGGTCGGAATTGATTTTTCCTATTGCCGCTTCGTGTACAAGCTGTGCATCTCCGTGGTTTGCGTTAATTTCGGGTATGGAAGAAATTTTTGCATTGCCCATTATAATGGAATCACACTGCACGTGCGCACGGCAGGCGTTGTTGCCGGCAACAATGGGGTGGAAAATCTGCACCGAATCGTCTTTTCCCACACTTCTGCTGATAACTTGGCAGGATGAATCCTCACCGTTCATTTCAACTTCAATGTTTGATTCTGCATATTGTTTGTCGTGGGTCATAAGCCTTTCGGTAATTGTAAGCTTTGCGCCTTTTGCCAAATCTGCCGTTGTGTCTCTTTTTGTAGAGTCAACGCCTTTAATTTGAATCATTTCCATTTCGGCAACTGCATTTTCGCCTAAATGCACTATGGTGGCAGGGTTTAAAATGCGTTTTCCTGTGCCGTTACCCTCGCCGTAATGCTTTTCAACATATTTAAATTTTGCACCTTTTTCAACGTAAAATGTATGCACGCCGTCGTGCTGTGAATCATCACAGCCGCAGTTGTTAATGCCGCAACCTGCAACAATGGTAACGTCTGCTCCTGCGCCGATGTAAAAATCGTTGTAAACCAAATCGTTCATTCCGCTTTGAGAAAGAATAACGGGAATATGCACGCTTTCGTTTTTTGTGCCCGGGGCAATTTTAATGTCTATTCCCGGCTTGTCGGTTTTAGGAATAATTTCAATGTTTTTTGTGCTTCTTCTTCCAAGTGCGGCGCCGTTTTTTCTTATGTTGTATGCACCGTTTGGAATGTCGGCAATGCCGGCTATTGTTTGAAGCAGGCTTGAATCTTCTTTAAGCAGGCTCATTATTCTGCCTCCTTTCTGAAAGAACAGCTGTTTTCTTCCGTTAACTGCTTTAAAAGTTTAGGAAAAATTTCATCTTTTGTTCCTTGGTCGGCGATTTTGCCGTTTGCAATAATTATAATTTCATCTGCAATTTGCATAATTCGTTCTTGGTGGCTGATTATAAGCACACTTTCGTGGCGGTTTTTAGAAATTGTTTTAAAGCTTTCCACAAGTTTTGCAAAGCTCCAAAGGTCTATACCTGCCTCCGGTTCGTCGTAAATTGCAAGTTTTAATTTTCTTGCCATAAGCGACGCTATTTCAATTCTTTTAACTTCGCCGCCGGAAAGAGAATTGTCTACCTGGCGGTTAAGGTAATCGGCACTGCAAAGACCTACACTTGTTAAATATGCAGAGCATTCGTCTGCCGGTAATTCACTGCCGTGGGCAAGGCTTAAAAGTTTGCGAACGGTTAAGCCTTTGAATCTTGGCGGAGTTTGAAAACCGTAGCCGATTCCCATTTTTGCTCTTTCGTCAATGCTCATATTTGTAATGTCGGTTCCGTTAAATAAAATTTTACCTGCCGTAGGCTTTTCAATGCCCATGATTAATTTGGCAAGGGTGGATTTACCGCCACCGTTGGGTCCTGTAATTACAATAAATTTGCCTGTGTCTATTTTTAAATTAATTTTGTCAATGATTTCAAGTTCACCCTCGCCGTTTTGAGAGTCAACCTTAAATTCCACATCCTGTAATTCTAACATTTAATTTCTCCGTTAAAATATTTTAATGTATTATATTATTGTTTGTATTTAAAATCAATGTTATTTTTCGCCGTCAAAAAATGACTGGGCAATGCGCACGCTTTCCATTGCGTCTTTTGCGTACCAATCGGCATTTATCATTGCCGCATAGGATTTTGTCAAAACTGCGCCGCCTACAAATATTTTTGCGTCTGTTTGTTGGTGAAGCAGCTGAATTGTTTTTTCCATTGCCGGCACGGTAGTTGTCATTAATGCGGAAAGTCCCACAAGTTTAACATTGTTTTCCACAACAGCTTTTACAACATCTTCTTCCGGCACATCTTTGCCCAAATCAATAACGTCAAAACCGTAATTTGCCAAAAGCACTTTAACAATGTTTTTGCCAATGTCGTGTATGTCGCCGTGCACGGTTGCAATAACAATTTTGTTTTCGCTTTTTTCCTGCTTGCCTGTTAAAATTAAATGTTCTTTAATAACATCAAAGGCGGCTTTTGCTGAATCTGCGCTCATTAAAAGTTGTGGCAAAAATATTTTGTTGTTTTCAAATCCGTCGCCTACTTCGTCAAGAGCGGGAATAATAAACTCGTTAATTATTTCAAGAGATTCTTTTGTTTTAAGAAGCTCTTTTGCGCACTGTGCCGCATCTTCTTTCATGCCTTTAACTATGGCAGTGTGCAGTGTAACGCTTGTGCCTGTGGCAACCGTTGCGGTTTCCGTAACGCTTTCAATGTATTCCGTGCAGTTGTCGTCAAGTCCGGCAAGGGCGTTGTATGAATAATAAGCATTCATCATTGCCGTTGATTTTGGGTTAATAATACCTGCAGAAAGTCCGCTTTGAAGTGCTATTGTAAAGAACGCTGTGTTAACGGCGTCTCTTTTCGGCAAGCCGAATGAAATGTTTGATACGCCCAAAACAGTGTGAACTCCCAATTCCTCACGAATATATTTAACCGCTTTCAGTGTTTCAACAGAATTCATTTTATCTGTGCTTACGGTCATTGTAAGTGCGTCGATAATAAGGTCTTTCTTTTGAATTCCATATTCGGCGGCTGTTTTAATTATTTTTTTTGCAATGGCAATTCTGCCTTCTGCCGTTTGCGGAATTCCGCTTTCATCAAGGCAAAGGCAAACAACAACACTGCCGTATTTCTTTGCAAGGGGAAAAACTTCTTTCATATTTTTCTCTTTGCCGTTAACAGAGTTAAGCATTGGTTTGCCGTTGTAAATTCGCAATGCTTTTTCAAGAGCTTCAATATTAGTTGTGTCTATTTGAAGCGGGGTTGAAAGCACGGCTTGCAAATTATAAACTGCGCTTTTCATCATTTCAACTTCGTCAATTTCAGGCAACCCCACATTAACGTCTAACACATGCGCACCTGCATCTTTTTGCTCAATGCCCTCTTTAATAATGTAGTCAATATCGTTTCTTCTTAACGCTTCTTTAAATAATTTTTTGCCTGTGGGGTTAATTCTTTCGCCAATAACAATGGGCTTTGCGCCAAGTTCCACGGTTTCGCTGTATGAAGAAATAAAGCTTAAATTTTTTTCTTTCGGCACATTTGCTTTGATTTTTTTGCAGGCAGAAATCATTTTTGAAATGTGCTGCGGTGTTGTGCCGCAACAGCCGCCTAAATAGGAAACGCCTAAATTTGCAATTTTTTCCATATCCCTGGTAAATTCTTCGGGCGTAACGTTATAAACGGTTTGACCGTTAACGCTTTCCGGCAAGCCTGCGTTTGGTTGAACAATAATGGGCAAACTTGTCCATTTTCTTAATTCTTCAACAAGGGGAATCATTTGTTTCGGTCCCAGTCCGCAGTTAAGACCTAAAGCGTCTACACCTAATCCCTCAAGCATGGTAACGGCTGTTTTTACGTCTGCACCTGTTAAAAGCCTGCCTTTTTCGTCAAAAATCATTGTAACAAAAACAGGCAAATTGCAGTTTTCCTTTGCTGCCAAAACCGCCGCTTTTATTTCATAGGTGTCGCTCATGGTTTCAATTAAAACAGCGTCGGCTCCGTCTTTGCCGGCAACAACTGTTTTTGCAAAAACATCAATGGCTTCTTCAAAATCCAAATCGCCCATTGGCTTTAACAATTTTCCCGTGGGACCTATATCAAGCAAAACCTTTTTACCGGTGCTTTTTGCCAGATTAATTCCTGCTTTTATAATTTCGTCATAATTTTCAAATTTAAGGCAGTTTGCGCCAAATGTGTTTGCCGTAATGTATTCGCTTCCTGCTTTTGCATAAGCGTTATGTACATCCAAAATCATTTGGCTGTTTGTTAAATTAAGCCTTTCAGGCAGTTCGCCTGCTTTAAGACCTGCCGCTTGAAGCATTGAGCCCATGCCGCCGTCAAAAAATTTAATGTTCATAAATCCTGTCCTTTAATTACAACTGTTTATTCGTCTATTCCTGCAAATGCCGTAACCGATTTTGTGGGAATCATTTGGCAGGAATCCGTTAATGTAATGCCGCAACGCTTTGTTATTTCCATAAGTGAAAATAGCTTTGTTTGGTTTGAAATGTCCAAGTCAAAGTAGCCCGGCGAATATCTTTGCCTTGTTTTAACGTTGTTTTCCGTTTCTATTCTTTTTTGCAAATCGTCGCAAATTTCTTCAATTTTATCTGCTAAAACCGCTTGCATAATAAGCAGTTTTGCACCTTGGGCAGAGTATGTTCTCAGCAGTCTGTCGCCCTCTGTGCCTGCTGTTGCGGCAAGTACGGCAACCTTTTTACATCCTTTTAAATTTTCTGCCAGCCGCATGCTTTTAAATTCCTGGTTTTCAATTATAAGTGAGTTTTCGGTAACGGTGCAGTCAAAAATTCTGTAAATTGTTTTTGGCTTAACTGTTTTGTCCACAAGCGTCATTTCCTCATCAATTAAGCTAAGCAGTGCTTCGTCTTGTACTTTGCTGTTGGTGCGCAAGTAGCGCAAAATTTCCGCTTTATTCATTAATTATGCTTGAAAGTCCTTTCATAATAGCTTCTGCCACATCGGGTTTATTCATTGTGTAAATATGAATGTTATTTTGACCGTTTGCCATTAAGTCTATAATTTGCTCTGTTGCGTAAATTATTCCTGCTTGTTTCATGGATTCGGGTTTGTCGCCGAAACGCTCTACTATTTTTTCAAATTTTTTAGGGAACGCACAGCCGGAAAGCTCTACCGAGCGTTTAATTTGGTTGGCATTCGTTATCGGCATAATGCCGGCAATAAGCGGCACGTTAATGCCTTTTATTTCGCAATTTTCTTTAAAGCGAAGAAAAACTTCATTGTCAAAAAACATTTGGGTTGTTAAAAAGTCTACTCCGCAGTCTACCTTATATTTAAGGTGGTCAATATCTTCAACTAAATTTTTGCTGTCGGGGTGAACTTCCGGGTAGCAAGCGCCGCCGATGCAAAAATCACCCTTTGATTTAATAACTTTTACCAAATCGCTTGCGTGGTGAAAGTATTGTTCGTCCGGAAAAGTGAAGCCCTGGGGAATATCGCCTCTCAGGGCAAGAATATTTTCAACCCCATGTTCTTTAAGTTCGTCTATAACATCCAAAACCTTGTCCTTTGTTGAGGTAAGGCATGTAAGATGTGAAAGGGGAGTAATGCCGGCGTTTTTAATTGCCGTGGCAATTTCTGTTGTAAAGCCGGATGTTGTGCCTGCCGCACCGTATGTTACGCTCATAAAAGCAGGGTTGCTTTTTGCCATTTTTGCAACTACTTCTTTTGTGTTTTCAATCTTATCCCACTGTTTTGGAGGAAAAACTTCAAATGAAATATTGACCTTGTTTTCTTTTAATATATTAGATATTTTCATATTAATTACCTCTATACGTTTGGTAGCAAATTACATACATTACAGTGTAACAAATTACGGCGGTAATTTCAAGTTATTTCATATAACTTGGGTGTTGTTTTCATTACGGTTTAAATTGTTAAAAGCGGCAATGGTTGTCAAATTGTCTCCAAGTCGGATAAAGAATGCGGAAAGTGCTGCTGTTTCGTCAGGCGTTTTGCTTTTTGCAATGGTGCAGGAAAGAGCGCTTATGCTAACATTTGCGGTGCATCCGTTCACAAACGCACGCCTCTTTTTGTAAATTATAAATTAGAAAAACATATGAAAATGAAAGAAAATAAAAGAAAAAACGAGCAACTAAAGATTATTTAAAATTAGGTGTTGACACTTAAAAAGCCGTATGCTATTATATGTAAGCACGCAAAAAGCGTAACAATTATTTTGAATCGGAGGAATAACTATGTCAACATTTATGCCAAAGGCAAACGAAGTTGAACGCAAATGGTATGTAATTGACGCTGCAGATAAGCCGCTTGGCCGTGTTGCTGCACAGGCTGCAACTCTTCTCAGAGGCAAGCATAAGCCAATTTTCACACCTAATGTAGATTGCGGCGATTTCGTAATCATTATTAACACAGATAAAGCCATCCTTACAGGCGATAAGCTTAACAAAAAGTTATATCAGCATCACACAGGTTATATCGGCAACCTTAAGGAAGTTAAATATGGCACTCTCATGAACGAAAAAAGCGATTTTGCTATGGAACTTGCAGTTAAGGGTATGATTCCTAACTCAACTCAAGGCAGAAAGCAGCTTACAAGATGCCACATTTACAAGGGCGCAGACCATAAGCACGAGGCTCAGCAGCCGGTTGCTTGGGAAATTTAAGGGAGGTTTATAGATTATGTACGAAACAAATCCTTATTTCTACGGAACAGGCAGAAGAAAAGAATCTGTTGCTCGTGTTCGTGTTTATGCAGGCACAGGCAAAATCACAATTAATGACAGAGATATTGATGATTATTTCGGTCTTGATACACTTAAATTAATCGTTCGTCAGCCTCTTGCTTTAACAGAAACAACTGAAAAGTTTGACATTGTTTGTCGTGTAAACGGCGGCGGTGTTACAGGCCAGGCAGGTGCAATCCGCCACGGTATTGCAAGAGCTCTTCTTCAGTATGATGAATCACTTCGTCCTGCACTTAAGAAAGCCGGCTTCCTTACTCGTGACCCACGTATGAAGGAAAGAAAGAAATACGGTCTCAAAGCAGCTCGTCGTGCACCACAGTTCTCAAAGAGATAATCAGTGCAATTATTACAACAACACTTCCGTTTGGAGGTGTTGTTTTTTTGTGTAAGTTATTTATCTCTTTGCTTCTGTGGGTCCTCGCAACACAGTTGCTGCGGCGGAGCTAAAAACAGTCCCCCGGACTGTTTTCATAACGCTCCTACAGCTCTCAAAGAGATAATCAGTGCAATTATTACAACAACACTTCCGTTTGGGGCACACTCCGTAGGGAAGGTGCCCCCAAAGGATGGCTCTTGTATCTAAACTAAATAATTGATTTCCTTAAGCGGTGTAGTCATTGGCTATGCCACTTTTTTGTTACACACCTTTTCAAAGTGTGTAATCCACTATGACACTTTCTCGAATACTCCGTGCAAAGATGTCAGTGGATTCTATCGGAATAGACAAAAAACGGTTGTAAAAATTTTTAGGATAAATAAAACTTAGTTACAAAAACATTTGATAATAATAGGCGTTTATGTTATGATTTATTAAAAGGCGGTGTTAATATGAGTTTTAATCATTTTATTGATACAATTATTGAGCTTTCCGGGACAAGAAAGTTTGCCGAAGCTTCTGAAGAAATCAAGATATATGTTAATGAATTAGACAGGCAAACAGTTATTAATATAGTAAAAGAAATTGGAACTATACCAGAATGTATTGAGGCAAGTTCTTCTTCCGAGAAATTATTTTCAAAAGCATCAGACTGTATTTTAGCTCGTTGTTTTTCAGAATTAGGTATGCCATCTATTGCGGTAAACGAGCGCGGTAACAGCGCAGATATTATTGCACGAAGTATCCACGGGTATACTTTGGTTGCAGATGCCAAAACATTTAGATTAAGCCGAACGGCAAAAAACCAAAAGGATTTTAAAATTGATACATTAAGTAACTGGCGTGGGTCAGAACACGATTTTGCATTACTTGTTGCTCCATATTTTCAATATCCTAACACTGTAAGTCAAATATACGCATCTGCATTAGATAAGCAAGTGTGTCTGCTTTCGTGGGAACATATTTTGTTCTTATTAGAAAACAATGTAATGGAATCTGACATCTTAAGTTTAGAAGCTATTTGGAATGCTCCTGTTAGGCTGGCAAGAGATACACGGATAGCGTATGCTGATAGAATGAACTGTCAATTTCCTTATATAAATCAAATGCTTTGCGACCGAATTGCAGTTCCAATCCAGAAATTTAATGAGCAGTTAGATGTTTGCAAAGATATTATTCGTAATAGAGGTAATTATGAATTAGAATATCTTAACACTGAAAAAGAAGCAATAACAACGTTAACTAGAGAAGAAGCAATAGCTGAACTATTAAAAAGCAAAAAAGTTTTAGAAAGAATTTTAACGATTAAAAAATTTGTTTCATCCTTATAGGAGAATAATATGAGTGCTGTAATTTGCGGAGATTCGATTAAAGAAATAAAAAAAATTAGTGATAATTCAATACATTTAATACTTTCAGATATTCCTTATGGAATTTCATTTGATAAATGGGATGTTTTGCATAATAATACAAATTCAGCTTTGCTTGGAAAAAGTCCGGCACAAGATAAAAGCTCTGTTTTTAAAACACGAGGAAAACCCTTAAATGGTTGGTCAGAAGCTGATAAGCGGATCCCTTTGGAATATTATCAATGGTGTAGCAAATGGGCTTCCGAATGGTTGAGAGTGCTTAAACCCGGTGCTAGTTGTTTCATATTTGCGGGTAGACGATATGCGCATAGGTGCATTTGTGCCTTAGAAGATGCTGGTTTTATATTTAAGGATATGCTTTCTTGGCAAAAAGATGCTGCGGCTCATAGAGCTCAAAATGTTTCTGTTGTTTTTGACAAAAGGAACGATATTATAAATGCAGAAAAATGGAATGGCTGGAAACTAGGTAATTTAAGACCGTTATTTGAACCAATTTTATGGTTTATGAAACCCTATGCAATTGGAGATACTTTAACAGATAATATTATTCAAAATGAAGTTGGCGGATACAACGAAAGTGCTATCAAAAACAATCCCCTTTTAAATCAAGGGCTTGAAATATGTTCTAATATCATTAAGTGTAAAACGGAAAAATCGGATAGGGGGCTACACCCTGCTCAAAAACCGATTGCACTTATGAAATATTTAATAGAACTAACCACTATAAAAGGGCAAACCGTATTAGACCCTTTCTGTGGTTGTGGGTCAACGCTACAAGCTGCTAAGGAATTGGATAGAGAGTACATTGGTATTGAAATAAATCCAGATTATTACAACACGGTGTGCAAAAGGTTAGATGATTAAAACAGAAGTCAGGGAAAAATTAACCCTGACTTCTGTTTTTTGCAATAGGAAAATGACTTCTTTACGAAATGCCTCCCTTGGAGGTGTTGTTTTTTTGTGTAAGTTATTTATCTCTTTGCTTCTGTGGGTCCTCGCAACACAGTTGCTGCGGCGGAGCTAAAAACAGTCCCCCGGACTGTTTTCATAACGCTCCTACAGTTCTCAAAGAGATAATTTGGTACAAAAAAAGCACTCCAATCGGAGTGCTTTTTATATAAACGGTGTTTATTTTGTGCCGGTTTTATTTAATATATTTAAATCCTAAAATAACAATTCCCAAAACCGTAAGCACTATGCCGGTGGCTCTGTTTAAAGTTTTTGGTGTAGCTTTGTTTGCAAATTTTGCTGCAATTTGTGCCCATAAAAGTGTTGAAAGCATGCAGAAAACAAGGCACCAAACATCAGGTGCGCCGCCTATTGCAAAGTGGCTTATTGCACCTGTTAATGCTGTAAACGCCATAATAAATACACTTGTGCCAACGGCTGTTTTAAGCTCATAGCCTAAAATTGCGGTTAAAACAAGCAGCATCATCATTCCGCCGCCGGCTCCTATAAAGCCGCATATAAATCCGATTAAAACGCCAAAAATAACAGATTGAATAAGTCGCTTTTTTGCACTTACGCTCATCATTGCTTCTTTTGTTGTCATAACAGGCTTAACAATGAATTTAATGCCCAAAAGCATTGTCATTATAACGGAAAAGCTTCCCATTGCCGTGTTTGGCACTTTGCTTGAAACCCAGCTGCCAACCATTGTAAACAGCAACACGAAAACCATCATTACGCTGCCGTTTTTTATATCTATATTTTTATTTTTGCCGTAGGTATATGCAGATGTGGCACTTGCCAAAACGTCGCTTGCCAGGGCAATTCCCACTGCTTCATAGGCAGGCATATCCAAAAAGGTAATAAGCATTGGGCTTATTACTGCGGCGGCACTCATTCCTGCAAAGCCGGTACCCAGTCCGGCTCCTATTCCGGCAATAAAGCAAACAATAAATTTTACTAACATACATAACACCTTAATTTTTTAAATCACAAAGAGTTATTGTATTCTTATTTCATTACGTTTTCAATATTAACTGCAAAAGATTAACAAATCCGTAAAAATTTGTTTTTACTTTAAATTTACCCCTTATATAGTTATAAATTGTAAATTTTATATAATATTTTATATTTTATTAGTGTAAACTATTGCAGAATTGTTAAATTGCTGTTAAAATAAAGTGAAATTTTTATCAGAAAAGGGGTGCTTTAATGGCTGAAGTTAAAGAACAGCAAAAAAAGTACATGAAGTTTTCTGAGATTATTACCTTTGGTATCGGCTTATTCGGTGTGGCTCTTATGACAGGCTGGATGCCGGACTATACGGCAACTTTCTTTGCAGACTTCGCATTTAAAGGTAAGGGATTTGATTCCGCAACAATGGCAAACGCTATTTCAATGGTATTCGGCGTTGCAGGCTTTGTTGGCGCAATTTGCGAATTGGTTATCGGTTACCTTGTAGACAGAACAAAAACAAAATTCGGTAAAGTTAAACCTTGGGTAGGTTTTGGTGTAATTCCCCTTGCAATAGTTTCTATGCTTGTTTTCGTTGCACCTAATTTTACATCCGAAACAATGGCAATTGTGTGGATGTTTATTGTTTATTGCCTTTACACGGCAGTTTCTTGTGCTGTTGAAAGCCCTGCAAACTGCTTCGGTTCTCTTTGCTCACCAAATCCAAGCGAACGCTCTACGGCAATATCAATCGCATCATTCCTTCGTTCGGTAGGTCAATCCGGCGGTATGGTTGTTGTTATGGTAGTAGGCATTATTATGAAAGCTCTTATGGGCAAACAGCAGTATAAGAATGCCGAGGGTCAGGGTCTTGACCTTATTATTTCAACAGCTGTTTGTGCAGTAGGTCTTGTTCTTTTTGTAATGATTTTCTTTGCAAATAATAAAGAGCGTGTTCCTTTCACACAGGAAAAGGTTAGTATTAAAGACTCTTTAAAAGTAGTTTTCGGCAATAAAAACCTTCTTATGGTTTCATTAACAAAACTTTGCGGTTTCGGCAGAGGTGTTTACGGCACGGTTTCACTTTATATTGCTATTTATCTTTTAGGTTCAAAGGATTTAAAATTAGGTCTTCTTCTTCCTATGGGTATAGGCACGGCAGTGGGTACACTTCTTGTTAACTTTGTTTTAAAGAAGTTTTCAACAAAGCAAACATTTATTATGTTCTGCATTTACGGTGCATCTTCACTTGCAATTCTTTACCTTGTTTCAAGTGCGATCGGCTTTAACAAAACACTTATCGTTCCGTTCCTTATTATCAACTTCTTCTGTGGTATTCAGCATGGTAACACAAACACAACTCCAAACATTATGATTGCCGATTGTGTAGACGAAATTGAATATAAAACAGGTAAACGTCAAGACGGTATTGCTTATGCAGGTTACGGACTTTTCTCAAAAATTGCGTCTGCATTTACAAAAAGTCTTGGTCCTTGGCTTCTTTACAGTTGGTCAAAATATGCTGTTTCACAGGATATTAACGTGGCTTACGCTCCGCAAACAGACCAAACACTTAATCGTCTTCTTATGATTTACACAATCATTCCGGCAATATTTGTTTTGCTTCAAATGGTGCCTATTTTCTTCTATGATAATGTAGGCAAGAAGAAAGAAACAATTACCGCAGCTCTTGAAGAACGCCGTGCAGCAGCTGCTGCTAAAAACGGCGAACAGGCAAGCGATAATTTGGAAGCAGCAGAATAAGGAGGGTGATTGAGATGAAAGAAAACAACAAAAAATTCAATTACGGCCTTTATGCTGTGGCTGCTTTTGCCATTGTAACTGCCATTATTGTTATAATTACATTGTTTACATTTAAAAGTAAATATGTTGCTTTTGATACAGACAAAATGGCTGTAAGTTTTACCGATTCTGTTATTCAAAGCGGCGACGGTTATAACGCTTACAAATATACACTTGTTTCAAAAAGCGATAAATACGGCGATTTTATTCGTGAAAATTATATTTATCCTATTGTTTATCCCGGCTATTCATCTGATTTAAGCAAGGATGAAAAAAAGCAGATTAAGGAAAGAGGATATGATAACGATACTTATAAGTCCGACGCTACCTTAAATGACGACGGTACTCTTTCAGGTAAGCTTAATGACACAATGTATCCTTATTATGTTGAGCTTTTAGAGCAATACGGTTGGGATGATTATGACGCTGTGTTTACAAATTATTTCAATAAGCTTGTTGAAGTTCGTCAGCAAATCTTTGGCGACGATTATATGAGCGATGAAATTATGTTTACCGCTCTTGAGGCAAATGTTGCTTCTTACGGCAGCCATTTAACAGGCACAGAGGTTGAATATGCTTCCGACGGTGTAACTGTTATTCAAGACAAAACAAAAGGCGCTTATCAGGAAAAATACGGCGAAGATTATAAAATTACTTCTACCGTTGCAGACTCTTATACTATTGAAGATTTGGCAGGTTATGTTGCAAATCTTGACGCAAATGTTCTTGCTACATACGGCGTTGCTCCGGAAGATATTTCCGAAGTTCAGGAAGTAACCGTTAACTGTGCGTTGGAAGACGGCACAATCATTGCAACACAAGTTGTTTATGAGGTTAAAATCGGTCATACCTGGTATGTTGATAATTTAACAACAAACACATCTTCAATTTATGCAGTTGAAGAAGCAGTGGGTTAATACAATTTAACAGCATAACAAAAAGCCTTGGTAAAAGGCTGAGTGTTCATAAGGCAGTTTTGCTTTAAAATAACATCTTTTTTTACAATAATGCGTTAAACCCCACAGATATGCGTTAGCATTATCTGTGGGGTTTGCCTTTTCTTGTATTAAAAATATATCATTTTGAAGTGCTATAAAAATTATAATGGATTTTTATGTGAGAAACCAATACTTCCTTATGAACACTCAGCCAAATCAAGGCTTTTTTATGTATAAGTTTATTAAATTAAAGTTCGATTTTGCCTAAATCCTTGTCGTTAACAACATAATAAGCGGCATTGTCTTCAGCTTTAATATAAATGCGAAGTGATTTAACCTTGCCGTCATATTCCTTTTCAATTTTGTCTGCAACTTCGGCGGTGTTAATTTGCTTGCCGCAAAATTCAAAATAAACTTCCTTTGTGGCAATTTTTTGTGCTGTTTTCTTAACTGCTTTTTCTGCTTTTTTAGTTGCGGATTTAACTTCCTTTTCAACTTTTTGAGTTGCTTCTTTAACATCTGCCTTTGTTTTCTTTGCAGATGATTTAACTGCCTTTTCTGTTTTTTCTGCGGCTGCTTTTACTTCTTTGTCTGCTTTAACGGCAGCTTCTTTAACTGCTGTTTTTGCTTTTGCTGTTGTTGCTTCCGCTTTAGCAGCGGCTTTTTTAACTTCTTCTTTAACTGCTGCTTTTGCAGTTTCTGTTTTCTTTGTTGCCATAATTATCTATCCTTTCAAAAATATTTATTATTTATAAAAATAATATTAGTACCTTTGTTTTTAATAGTCAATCATTTGGGGCAAAAATGTACAATCGGTTACTATTATGCACTTGAAATTCATTTCTTATTGTATATTTTGCCGAAAAAAATTGTAGTATTTTGTGTGAAAGTGCTAAAGTTTTTCAATTATTTTGCCAATTCCGCCTTGGTCGTTTGATAATGTAACTATATCCGCCATTTCTAAAATTTCTTTTTGAGCGTTTGAAACCGCAACGGAAACGCCTGCACTTTTAAGCAGTGAAATATCATTTTCTCCGTCTCCTGCAGCCAATGTGTTTTCTTTTTTTAAGTTCATGTAGCCTGTTAAAAATTCAAAAGCCTTACCCTTGTCCGCACCGGAATTTGTAATTTCAATAAATTTTCCTGCCAAATACCAATATTGAATGTTTTTTGCATTGCTTAAAATATTTAAAACGATTTTTTCTTCTTCTTTATTTCTGAATGAAACAAGAATTTCATCTGTTTTTAAATTGCCCTTTTCAATGTAGGCGTAAACATCGTCAACAATTTTTCTTGACTCTCTAATATATTTTTTTATGTGTTCGTTTTTGTTTTCGTTAATGTAAAAATCAAAGCATTTTTTTGTTAATCTGCCGTAACCGTTAGCAAAAACTTCATAGTATAGCCCTGCTTCTTCAATGGCTTTAATGATTTTAAGGCTTGTTTGGCAATCTGTTTGTTTTGAAAAAACGGCTTTTCTTGTTTTTAAATCCGTAATTTCGGCACCGTTGTTTGTTATGGCAAAATCAAATTCAGGCGTATTAAAAATTTCATTTGAAAGACCGCCCAGGGGTCTGCCTGTAACAGGCACAATTTCAATGCCACGCTTTTTTGCTTTTGAAATTGCACTGCGTGTGCCGAGGTCTATAATTTTCTCGCTATTAAAAAGAGTGCCGTCTAAGTCAACGCCGACTAATTTAATGTTTTTTAATTCCATAATTTCACTTCCGTTTGTTATTTTACTATAAAAGCAAAATCATTTCAAATTTTTTATTTGGGGTTGACTTAGAGTAAACTCCAAGTGCTATATTATTATCATAATAAAATTATTGTAAGGTTAGGTGATTTTTATGAAAAAACAAACAGCAGGAAGAGAGGGCTTAGGTGAATTTGCACCAAAGTTTGCACAGCTTAATGATGATGTTTTGTTTGGCGAGGTTTGGAGCAGAGAGGATAAGCTTTCTTTAAGAGACCGCTCAATAGTAACGCTTTGTGTTTTTATGGGTAAAGGTTTGGTGGATAATTCATTAAAATACCACTTAATTAACGCAAAAAACAACGGCGTTACAAAAGAGGAAATGGCAGAAATTATAACTCATGCCGCTTTTTATGCAGGCTGGCCAAATGCTTGGGCTGTTTTTAATATGGCAAAAGAGGTTTATGCCGACGATGCAACGCCTTCAAATCACGGCGGATTTTTTGGTATGGGCGAACCTAATGTGGCATATGCAAAATATTTTAAAGGCAATTCATACTTAAAACCGCTTGCAAAAACAGATAACATAAGCATTGCAAATGTTAAGCATTGGCACGGTGCAACAAAGGATGAATGGTTCAGCCATCTTGCCGTAGAGGTTCCGGGTGAAGACGCAAGCAACGAGTGGTGTGAACCGGTTTCAGATGAAGAATATGAAAATTTATAAAAGAAAGGTGATTGTTTTATGAGAAAGAATTTAGGTGTTAATCCTTGGTTTTATCCTCTGCCGGTTTTAATTATCGGCACTTATGACGAAAACGGCAAAGCCGACGCCATGAATGCGGCTTGGGGAGGACTTTATCAGTCAAATATGGTAGAGCTTTGTATAGGTGCAGGCAGAAAAGCTACAAAAAATCTTATGAAAACAGGTGGCTTTACAATCGGCTTTGCAGATGCAAATAATGTTGCCGCAAGCGATTATGTGGGCATTGTTTCAGGTAATAACACGCCTGATAAAATGGAAAAATCCGGTTTCACAACAGAAAAGGCACAGTTTGTTAACGCACCTATTATTAAAGAATTGCCTCTTGCTCTTGAGTGTAAGTATGTTAAAACAACAGAAGAGGGTAACATTATCGGCGAAATAGTTAATATTTGTGCAGATGAATCTATTCTTGATGAAAACGGCACCGTTGACATGAAAAAGTTTAAGCCTATTTCATTTGAACCTGTGCATAATACTTATCATGTGCTTGGTGATGTTGTGGGTAATGCCTTCAGCGACGGAATGAAGTTAAAATAAAAAAAGCCTCCCTTGTAAAAGGGAGGCGATTCGGTTACAAAACAATCCTGTTAATTTAAAAATCATTTTTATGTTTTAATGTTTTTAAAAGCTGTCGTGTATATTTATTTTGATAAGGAAAACTTTTAATAAGGTTTATTTGGATGTTTTTAACATCCTCTTTTTTTATTTTATAATTTGATTTAATCTCTTCGATTTCAGGAAAATCGCCGCCGCTTAAATCAAAGGCATTTTCCGTAATGCCGTAGGCTGAATAATAATCTTTATATTTATAACCGTTGCCTAAAATTTTATCTGTCATTTTGCACCATTTTGAAGGAATGTTAAAGCCGTCGGCAATTATAAGCCCGTGCAGACTTGTGGAAATAACACATTCGCAAGATGCAATTTGTTCTAAAACATTTTGCGGTTCGCCGGTTAAATCAATAATAACGGAATTTTCAATCCGGTTTTTAATTGTAACATACTCGGGTATATCTTTTTCAACCACGTGAGGAATAATGCCAAGGGCATATTTTTTTGGGGGCAACTTTTTCAGCATAAACGGTGCCAATATTCCCGGGTCGCCTACAGCACAGTTTATTTTTTTGCCTGTTATTTTTTCTGCGGCTTTGCGTGAAAGTTCGCCCCTTAAAGCTTTGATTTTTACAGGTCGCACAAATTCCATTTGGCTGTAATCATCATAACCGTGCATCATGCCGGTACCCCAAACGTAAATGGGTTTTGTTTTGTTTGCCTTTTCTTGCAATTCTTTGTCGTGCTTGCCTGTTATGGAACCTTTAACAATTCGCTCAAGCACAGAGCCTATGGCAATCATATCGGATTGGGTAAAAGATTCTTCCTTAACGTTTATGTTAAAAAGATTTTCTATTAATGTTTCATTTAAAATGTCGCCCAAATTTGCGCATTTGTAATAATAAAGACTTATTTCTTTAGGTGCTTTTTTAAAAAACATACGGTTATCTCCTTTTGCTGATTTTATTATATCAATAATGATAAAAAAATCAACAGCGGAAAATAAGGGCTTTTAAGCATTTTCGGATTTGTCGGTGCTTTTTACAAACGCCATATAGCCGGTGTTCCAATAATCATATACTGCTTTATCGTCAGGTATTTGCAAATTGTATTTTTCTTTAATAAATTTGCCTATGTATTCGGTGGCGGCTTTTGCGCCTGTGTAATTTAAGTGATTGCCTTTGTCTCTAAAGCAGTTTTCCATGCTTATGTTCATTTGGTCGTATTCTAAGTTTAAGTCTATAAAATATGTGTTGTATTCCTTTGCTAAATCTGCCACGGCATTATGCCGTTCACTGTTCCAAGATGAGGGCGACGGCATTTCCACAAGCAAAACTTTTAAATTTTCTTTTTGGCAAAATGCCATTAATTTTGCAAATTGCTTTAAATTTGCTTTTGAAATTTCTTCCTTTTCGTTTGTGGGTGCCATATAGTCTGTTTTTGTTATTTTAAAAACTTTGTTGTTGTATCTGTATCCATGGGTTTGCAATTCTTTTGAAGTTGATAAACTTTGCTTTTTCCATTTGTTGTGGAATTGAAAAACCGGAAAAATGTTATTTATGTCGTTTTCAAAAAACTCCGGCTTTAAACTGTCAAAAAAAGATGTAATGCCGTTGGATTTAATTTTTGCTTTTTTGTTTTCATTTGGGTTTGTGTCATAAAGCATATCTGTTTCAATTATAACTGCTTGCGGCTTTTGGTTTTTGCATACTTTTTCCAAAAGCTGTTGTGATTGTTTTATAGATTGCCTTGCCGACGCACACACGGTAGATGTGTATCCCGTGGATTTCCACAAATCAAGGGGAGAAAATCCGGAATATAAATCACTGTTGCCTATGCAGGCAATTTGGATGGTGTTGCTTGGTTCATTTATGAAAGAATATGCGTCTTGCAGCTTGTTTGAAAAGCCTGCGGCACTTTTAGCCGAAAATAAAGTGATTGATAAAAATTGGGTTAAAATCAAAAATGCTGTTAAAAACGCAATTATTCTTATGAATTTTTTGAATTCATTTTTTATATTCTGCTTCATATTCATCACACCTCTTGTTTAAAAACCTGCATAAATTAGGTCAATAACGCCGTAGCCTTCGCCGTAAGCACCAAAAATAATTACAAAAAATATCATTGCCATAAATAAAACAAATTTTGTAATGTATGGCATTTTGCTTATTTTTATTCTTATGTCAATGCCTTTTTCTTTAAGAATTGAAACGGTAATTAAAAGTACGGTTCCCGCAGCAATTAAAATATAATCTTCGGCAGAAAGCCCAAAGCCGTTTTTGTAGCCGGGTATAAGCACGGCAAAATTAATGTTTGTAAGGGATGCTTTTGCTATGTAAAGTGCTGTTTTTAAATCCTTTGCCCTAAAAATCAACATACCTATATTAACAATTATAAAAGTTCTTACTGCTTGAAAAACGGCAAAGGGTTTTGATTTTCTGTTGATTTTTAATTTTGTACAAATTTTGCCAAACAAAGGCTCTGCAAAAAGTCCTGCCATCATTAAAATGTAGTAATATAAACCGTAGGTAATGTATTTCCAGCCTGCACCGTGCCAAAATCCATTTAAGAACCAAACAAAAAATAAGGCGGCGGCAGTGGGTATCAGCATACTGTAATATGGGCTGAAATTTTTTCTTGTTTTTTTGAAAGTGAAGTAAACGGTTTAGACAGTGAAATGGGGTAAAAAATATAATCTCTTAACCAAGTGCCTAACGAAATGTGCCACCTTGTCCAAAATTCATTTATTGATTTTGCAAAAAACGGTTGGTTAAAGTTTTCCGGCAACGTTATACCCATCATTTCTCCAAGACCGCACATAACATCCATAATTCCCGAAAATTCGCAGTAAAGTTGCAGTGTGTAAAATAAAATGGCGGCAACAATTTGAATTCCCGAATATTTTTGAGGATTGTCAAACACTGCGCTTACAAGTAAAACCGCCCTGTCAGCAATAATTGTTTTTTTAATTAATCCCCACACAATGCGAACACAACCGTTTACAACATTGTGAAAATTCAGCGGCGCACATTTTTTTAGCTGAGTACCCAGTTGGCTGTACCGTGCCACCGGACCCTCCACCACGGTAAGCATAAAGCCTAAGTAAAGAGCAATGCGAAACGGGTTTTTCTCTGCCTCACACCTGCAATAATAAACATCGGCAAGGTAGCTGATTGCCTGCAATGTGAAAAACGATATGCCGAGAGGCTGAATTATTGACGCCTCTTTAATACTTAAATTGAAAATACCGTTGACTGTGGAAATAAAAAAGTTTGAGTATTTGCATACAAGCAAAATTGTCGAAACAGCGGCAATTCCCGTAAACAGCACAGTGCATTTGTATTTTGTGTATTTTTGTTTCAGTTCTTTTCTGCTGCTTTTCTCGGCAAGTTTTCTTTTTTCTTTGTATTGTCGGTTAATTTTGTCTATTGTCAATCCTGCCGCCCAAACAATCATGGTTTCAAGTAAAATTTGAATTACATTGCCTTTAGATGAAATAAAGTAAAATATATAAGAGCCGGCAAGCAAAACAATCCATTTTATCTTTTTAGGCACAAGGCTGTAAAGTATAAACGTGGTGCCAAAGTAAATTATAAAAAACGCAAAGGTGTTATAGCCAATCATAATTTTATCCTTAATTTATATATTGCATAAAATATAGCAGTTTCTTCTTACTGCTTGGTGAATTTTTTATTTCAATTTTGTAATTTAGTTAAATTATAATTCTGTTTTTTAATAATTTGCTTAACCGAATATAAAATTCGGGTAAAGAAAAAATGCAAAATCAACTAAGGTGTTACAATTAAACGTTAATTGACAAAACTTTGTATGTGTGATATAAAAAAATTAAAGCAGTGGTTATGATTTTTGAAAGGGAGGAAAATTATGAGCAGTAAGGTAAAAGGAATCCTATGGGGTGTTGCAGTTGCCGCTTTAGGTGTTTTGTGGGGCCTTAAAGAAGCAAATATTTTAACCGCTAATTTGTTTTTTAACGGTTGGTGGACTTTGTTTTTAATTGTTCCCGGTGTTATTTCTCTGATTAAAGATAAAAATAAAACAGGCGGATTTATTATAACTTTTATCGGCGCAGTGCTTCTTGTTAATTGCTATTATGATTTGGGGCAGTTTAAAGCGTATATAATGCCCGGTGTGGTTGTTCTTATAGGCGTAATCATTATTGCAAACAGCATTAAGAATAAAAACGTTGAAAATAAAGACGGTGAAAATTCAAATTTTGATTTTGCCGGTGCGGAAACAGTGCAGTCAAAAGGAAGCAGCGGCGGATACACGGCAATTTTTTCAGGTCATAATTATGAATTTACCGGCGATTTTAACGGCGGCAGTTTTACGGCTGTTTTCGGCGGATTGAAAATAGATTTAACAAAGGCAAACATTAAGCCGGGTTGTTTTATTGAAACTTTTGCCGCTTTCGGCGGCATTGATTTAATTGTGCCAAACGGTTATTATGTAGAGGTTAAGTCAAACAGCATTTTTGGCGGCGTTGGTGATAAAACAAATAAATCCTCGGCAACCGTTGAAAACAGAATTTATTTAAACAGTAAAAACATATTCGGCGGCACAGATGTTAAAACAGGATATTAAAAAAAGCAAAGCACCTTTTTACTTCAATGTAAAAAGGTGCTTTTTTGTTGCCTTTTTTAAATAATAGACATAAACCATTCCACGGTTTCCGGGTTGTGGTTTATAAGTCGCTTGTTTTTTGCAACATGAAAAGGTGGTACAACTTCGCCGTGTTTACGGCGTAATATATAAAATAAGTAAATATTTACAAGTCTCCCTTGTTAAAAGGTGAAAGTTTTTGCTTGCAAAAACCGGGAAATTCAATAAAATTTTGATTGTCTACAAGAATCCCTCCGGCAACATACAGTATTGCCGTTCTCATCTAATAAAGGAAATTTAATATCTGCAGCAAATTAGCTTTTTAACAAGTTAGATAAAATAAATTTTTATCCCCATACTTCTTTGGCAATTTCCTTAACAAGGTTAAGTTTTGACCACTGCTCTTCTTCTGTTATTTTATTGCCTATTTCGCAAGAGGCAAAGCCGCATTGCGGGCTTAAACAAAGTCTTTCAAGGGGAACATATTTTGCCGCTTCTCTAATTTTGGAAATAATTTCTTTTTTATCTTCAAGTTTTGGTGATTTTGTGGTAATTAACCCTAAAACAACTGTTTTGTTCGGTGAAACTTTGGCAAGCGGTTCAAATCCGCCGGAACGTTCATCGTCATATTCAAGCAAAAGTGCGTCAACATTTTCATTTGCAAAAACATAATCGGCTACGGGGTCGTATGCGCCGCTTGAGAAAAATGTGGAGTGGTAGTTGCCACGGCAAATGTGAGATGTAATAACCATATCTTTTGGTTTGTTTTCAAGGGCAAGGTTGTTAACTTTAAGCAGTTGGGCTTTAAATTCTTCTGCCGTAAAGCCAAAAACATCATTGTTTCCGCAATCGCCTAAAACAGAACCCCAAGAGCAATCGTCAAGTTGTAAGTTGCGGCATCCTGCATTGTAAAATTGGTTTATTACATCATGGTATGCTGCTGCAATATCTTCAATAAGTTCGTCATTTGTGGCATAAAATTTTCTTGTGCTTTCAATGTTGTTTGGTACAATAAACTGCAAAAATGTTTGTGCAGGTGCCGGTACGGTGTATTTTGCCACGGTGTTTTCGTCTTCAAATTGTTTTAAAAACTTAAAGTATTCAACAAACGGGTGTGGCTTTGCCTTGAATTTGCCAATCAAGTATGTGTCATCAAGCACGGCAAGCTCTGCGTTAAACTGTACTCCGCCGCCGGTTGCTTTGTGTTCCACGCCGTCAAATCCCCACATAAAATCAAGGTGCCAAAACGTTCTTCTGAATTCACCGTCTGTAATTGCGTGAAAACCAAGTTCCTTTTGCTTTGCAACTAATTTTGTAATTTCTTTGTTTATGATTTCGTCGTATTCCGACTGTGAAATTTTTTTGTTTTTATAATTTTCTTTTGCATTTTTTAATGATTGCGGTCTTAAAAAGCTGCCCACAAAATCATATTTAAAAGGTGTTTTTAATGTGCTCATAAAATTGTCCTCCGTTTTTTGTTGAGGATAGTTTAACACATAAAAATTATTTTGTGAAATACCAATAAAAACTGATTTTCCATAGTTTTAAACTATGGATGCGTATTTGTTTAAAGAGTCGATATATGCCTCTGCATATCGTGAAAGTAAAATGTTTTTCTTTTTGATTAAGCCAATGTGCATTGTGCAATCCATTTTAAGAGGTTTTGCAATAATGTCTTCTCCGTTAAGTTCTTTATCTATAATTCCCGAACTTACGGTAAACCCGTTTAATCCTATTGCTAGGTTAAATAATGTTGCCCTGTCTCTTACCTGAATGTTTTTCGGCATATCAAGTACGCTTAAAAATTCCTCGCTGAAATAAAAGGAGTTTCGTTTGCCCTGCTCATAAACTAAGTAGGGGTAAGGCTTCAGTTCATCAAGAGTTATGATTTCTTTTTGTGCAAGGGGGTGTTTTTTGCTGATGAAAACATGGGGCAGGGCTGTAAAAATTTCTTCAAAAATCAAGTTGTTTTTATGAAGTAATTTTGTTAAAACGTCTTCATTTTGTTCTGAAAGATATAGAATGCCGAGTTCGCTGTTGCCGTTTGCCACATCGTCTATTATTTCTCCGGTTTGGGTTTCACGCAAAATAAAACTGTATTCATCGGCATTAAATTTGTTTACCACGTCAACAAAAGCGTTAACTGCAAAGGAGTAATGCTGGCAGGAAACAGAGAATTTAGGCGTTCTTTTTTCCTCTGTGCAAAAATGGTCTTTCATTATATCCGCCTGTTCAAGTAAATTGCGTGCAAAAGAAAGCAGTTCTTCACCTTCCCTTGTAACGACAACACCTTTGCTTGAACGCACAAAAGCCGTTACTCCCATTTCTTTTTCTAAGTTGTGAATTGCATTGCTTAAACTTGGTTGTGAAATATAAAGTTTTTCTGCCGCTTCCGTTATATTTTTACATTCGGCAACTGTTATTAAGTATTTAAGTTGTTGCAGTGTCATTTTTACCTCTGTTTGGTTTTGTTGTTTGGCAACAGTTCATTGCCGGTTAATTTTAAATACGTTCAATAATTGCGATTCTAATTGTTTGGGAAATTGACGATTTGCTTAAAAGCGATTTATTTTTCTTGAAATTATTTCTATCTTTTAAAGGTTTATAAGCTTTTGATTTATTCCCAGCCGTTGCAATAGTTTTTGTTATGCTCAATATATTCGTCAACAAGTTTCACTGCTATTGAATAGCTGTTAACAAGTGGATGAAGCGTAAGTGCCTGAATAGCCGCACTTTTGCTGCGTTCTCTTATTGCTTTTGAAGCAAGCCTTTCGTAGTTTTTAACTCTGCGGATAAGCTCAAGGTTTTGTTCGTCAACCTTGCCGATATGATGAGGTGTGCAACCATTTGCATTTACATCACAGGTGATTTCTACCACATCGTCATCTTTTAAGCCGTTAATAGAGCCGTGGTTTGGAATGCACATAATCATCGTTCCGGTTGAGCCGCTTTGAGCTGTTTCTATAAATTTAAGTGCAACGCCTGCATAGCCGCCGTCATCTTCTTCGTAAATGTTAAAGTGCCAAGGCTCTGTGCGTTTTTCGCCGGTTTCGCTTGCCATATAACTGCCCTCTCGCATTCCGTACCATTTGCTGAAAACTTTAAGGCAACTTTCAAAATCGTTTTCAATATCCATTTGTGAAAGTTCGGCTGTCATGGATTTGTTAATATCTCTTATTTGTTCGCCACGAGTTTGCTTGGCTTTTAATATATTTTCAACCGCTTTTTCACGGTAGTAAAAATAATAAAGGTATTCGTTTAAAACGCAACCTCTGTCTTTAAGTAAATCTTTTTCAAAATAGCGCATATCACTTTGTTTGTATGCTTTGTCATTTTCAATAAGTTCCGGCATAATTTCTTTGCCGTTTAGCTTTATGCTTTTAAAATATGAAAGGTGGTTAAGACCGTAACATTCACCTACAATGTTATTTGGATTTTCGCCGTACATAAGGGCAAATGTGCGTAACATCCCCGACGGGGCATCGCAAATTCCGTATGTAAAATCATATCCCATATCTCGAAGAGTTTGGCTTACAACTCCTGCAGGGTTGGTAAAGTTAAATACTTTAACCTGCGGCTTTGAATGTTTTTTAATAAGTTCACAGTATTCGGCAAGTGCAGGCACACTTCTTATGGCAAACGAAAGCCCTGCCGCCCCTGTTGTTTCCTGACCTAAAACGCCGTAATTTAAAGCAATTCTTTCGTCTTTTGCCCGCATATCGTCTTCGCCTACACGAATTGTGGTTATAACATAATCGGCGTTTGTTACAGCTTCAATTGCATCGGTTGTAAGCGTAAATTTCATTTTTGGGCAAAGAAGTTTTGCAACATGGTTTGCCATGCCACCGTAAATTCTTAATTTTTCCTCGTTGTTGTCCATAAAGCAAAGTTCGTCAATGTGCAGTTTTTCAGCCTTTTGTGCAATGCTTTTTGCAAGAAACATTGAACGAACTCCGCCACCGCCGATTACTGTAATTTTCATAAGATTACTCCTTTGTTTTAATTATTGTGTTTTTGTGAATTTGCATTTAAAAGTTTTTGTTTTAAAGAATCGTGCAGAGAGTAAGCGAGCCTGTTTGCCTCGCTTTTTTCTTATTGGTTTACAGGGAACGCAAACAGCAACCGTGTTTGCCGGTATTTCATTTTTAACAATATTTCCGGTATCTATAACGGAATTATCGCTTGTTTTTTGCATTTTTAATTTCGGTTTTAAATTTAGGGTTATAATCACCGTGAAAAAACAGTCCTCCGGCACAATAATATTGATTATAATGATTCCTTGTATAAATTTTTATTTCATTTTAATTATATTGAAAATTTTTGTTAAATTCAATAGTGATTTGTTTTGCATTGTAATAATTATTATTCCTTATTCAGTTGCTTTTTTGTTTCTTTTTGTTACCATAAATTTGTTAAAACAGTTTAATTAATCAGTGTGTTATGTGCTGAGTTTTATAAGAGTGTACGCATTGGTTAGCCTTAGCTAACTTTTATTCGAATCAAGGAGGGATAGTGTGAAAAATCACACTATCCAGATTGTATTGCCCTCAAAATTTGCCGATGGCATAATTTTGAGATGGCTGAAATCACCATTTACGCCTGTTTAGGCAACGCAGGTAATCAGGTGATTTTTAATAAACTATTTGTTGCCTGAAAGGCTATGGTGATTAAAATGAAATATTACGGAATGCCGTGGGCAATGTGGCTGTTGTTTTCTTCATCTTTTGAAAAACAGTTAAAAGTTGTATTTGACTACAGCGACTCTGTTGCAAAAACGGTTATGAAAAAAGCCAAGCCAAAGTATAAGCAAATAATAAGTGAAATTCCCGAATTTGAAAAGGAAGACCGTTTTAAAATGAATATAGTAAACGCCGCAATGCTTGGTGCAATAATACTTAGTATGCCAAGCCGCCCCGGTGTGGAAAAGCTTACGGTTTATTATGCCGATTCAATGATGACGGCACCTATGAAAATGTTTTGCAGAAAAAGCGGTAAAAATAAATTTACCGAAAAAGATATTGAAAGTATGAAAAAAGCAGAAAAGTTAAAAGCCGCAGAGCGAAATCCTTATTCTTGGAATATGGAATTTAACCCTTATTCCGACGGAAGCGGTTATGAAGCCCGTTTTACAAAGTGCGGCATTTGTGTGCTTATGAAAAAGCTGGGGCTTTACGATTTAACTCCTGCTCTTTGCAGATTGGATTATACTATGAACGATGCCGGCGGCACTTCAAGCTTTGTGCGTAAATATACGCTGGCAAGCGGCGGCCCATATTGTGATTGCGGCTATAAGAAAAACCGGCATAATAAAACAACCTCAAGTTTTAAATCTTATTTGTAAGTGTGTTTAAAATCGGTATTAAATTAATTTAAAAAGTTTTGTTTTTTTGGTTGTGTTTACGGTTGCCTGAATAATCGGCCCTGAAATTAAAACTGTTATTACTGTGCAAATTCCGAACTTTCCCCCAAGCAAAACTCCGATAATAACCATCAAAACATCAAGCGTCATTCTTACTGTTTTGATTTTCCAATTATTTTTTTCTGCAAGTGAAAATGTAACCGCTTCGTATGAGCCTCTGCCAAAATCAGCGGAAGAATAAAGCCCTGTTCCAAATGAAAATATTGCAATGCCAACCAGCATTAAAATAAAATTAACGGCTTTAATATCTGTATAATGCTGAATTTTCGTAAATACATCCACAAAAAAACTGTAAATTATTTGGTAAAGTACGGTGCCGATATTAATTTGTTTTCGGTCATAGAAAAAGGCAAAAATTATCATTACGGCAGCAACCGCAAGGGAAGATGTGCCTATTGTCATACCTGTTACGTTAGTCAGCCCCTGCCAAAGAATTGCAAGGGTTGCACCGCCGAAACCTGCATTTATTGCAAGGGTAATTCCGTAGGCGGATATGATTGAACCCATAATAACGATAACAGTTTTGATTACATATTTTTTAAATTTCATTTTTTCACCACCAAAAAAAGACTATAAACTCAGCTGTTGTGTTCAGAAACAGCAAAATTTATAGTCTTCACCAGCCGAGACAGCCTTTGTTTTTTCTTGATTATATATCCCGTTTTTTGTAAAGTCAAGAAATATAAGTTAAAAAACGGCTGGTTTGGCACAATGGTTTAATATTAAAAATTTGTAAGTAAATGTGCTGTATCAGTATGGGTGTTTGGTAAATTATTTTTGTTTACTTTTATGGTAGACAAATTAATTTTCGGGTGCTATAATCTTGTTTAATTTGAAAGCAAGGAGGCGAAATTTATGGACAGTTGTGATAATCGAAGTATCTTTGGCGATGGGCAAGGGTTAACAAAAATTACAGGTGTCTGTATTTGTTCGCTATAATATATATTTTCAGTCTTATCCATCGCAAAGAGTATCACAACTATTTGTTTAATTGTGTGTTTTTGCACGATGGATTTTTTTATGCCCATTTTCGGGAGAAACGGAGGCTGAAATGGAAAACGAAGTATTAAAAATTCCTAAGATTGTTGAAGAAATTGTGTCTGTTATCAGAAGTAATTCTGATAAAAAAGAACTTATTGAAAAACTTAATGACTATCACGCAAATGATATAGCCCAAAGTTTGGAATATTTAACCTGTGCTGAGCGTTTATCTCTTTATGAAATTTTAGGCGATGAATGGGTTTCTGAAATTTTGGCTTATGTTGAAGAGCCAAAGCAGTATGTTGATGAGCTGGGTGTTGAAAAACTTGCCGACATTATTAACGAAATGGATTCAGACGATGCGGCGGATTTGCTTGAAAAAATTGACGACAGTGTTAAAGAAAAGCTTCGTCCTAATCTTGATGATGATGTTAAAGCGGATATTCAGCTTATTAATTCTTATGATGAAGATGAAATAGGCAGTTTAATTACCACAAATTATATTTGCATTTCAAAAACTCTTAACATTCGCAGTGCCATGCATGAACTTATTAAACAGGCAGGGGATAACGATAATATTTCAACCATTTATGTTACGGATGAAAACGGTAAATTCAGCGGTGCTATAGATTTAAAGGATTTAATTATAGCCAGGCAAAATGATGAGCTTGATTCAATTATAATTTATTCGTATCCATATCTTTTGGCAAACGAAAAAATTTCCGACAGTATTGAAAAAATTAAAGATTATGCCGAAGATTCACTTCCGGTATTAAATAATAACAATGAAATTATAGGCATTATTACAGCTCAAGATGTTGTTGAAGCGGTAGATGACGAAATGGGCGAGGATTATGCAAAACTTGCCGGCTTGACTGCCGAGGAGGATTTAAACGAAACTACAAAGGAAAGTATTAAAAAGCGTTTGCCGTGGCTTGTTATTTTGCTTGTTTTGGGCATGGTCGTTTCAAGCGTTGTAGGCGCTTTTGAAGGTGTTGTTGCCATTCTTCCCATAGTTATTTGTTTTCAGTCTTTAATTCTTGACATGGCAGGTAATGTGGGTACGCAATCTCTTGCCGTTACAATTCGTGTGCTTATGGATGAAGAGCTTGGTGCAAAAGAAAAAATTAAACTGGTTCTTAAAGAAACAAAGGTGGGCTTTTCAAACGGTCTGCTTTTGGGTGCGATTGCCGTAGTTTTCCTTGGACTTTATGTTTATTTGTTTAAGGGTTATGACGTTACTCACGCATTCTTAATTTCTTTTTGTGTCGGCGTTTCATTGTTGCTGGCAATGATTGTATCAAGTTTGGTGGGAACTCTTGTGCCTATGCTTTTTAAAAAAATTAAGGTTGACCCGGCTGTTGCTTCGGGCCCGCTTATTACAACGGTTAATGATTTGGTGGCAGTTGTTATTTATTACGGGTTGGCGTGGGTACTTCTTATAAACATTGTCCACATAGCATAATTTAATAGGTTAACAGTTAAAAACTCATGGATTTTTGAACAAGTCCGTAAAAACGGGTAATTGAAAAAAGGCACACCTTATGGTAGAATTAGAGAAAACTACCATAGGGTGATTTTTAAAACTGTTTGTTGCTTGAAAGGCTATGGTGATTAAATTGATTAGCAAAATAATCGATGCGGTAATAATAATAGCAGCAATTTGGGCTTCTTTATTCATTGCCGGTAAGTTAAAAATTAAAAAGAACAAAGGCATATTATCATTTTTTATTTTTATATGTTTATTACTTTTTGCTTCAATAATCGAAATACCTGTAATAAATTGTTTTGCAAATTTTAAAACACCGGAAAGTGCATTTGCATTCTCTCATACCCAAGAAATTGCGGATGTTGTTGAAGGTGAAGAATCATGTATGGTTTTTTATAAGCAAGATAACAACAGTTACAGTCAAGAATATTTTTTAAAAACTAAAGACAGGTACAAAATAACAAGCAGCTTTTCAGCAAAAGAAATATATAATAATTGTTCAAAATATGGTGATTATTCTGTTTATAATGTAAAAGGAACAAATGATTACTATCTCATCGGCTTTTTAACGTTAACGGATGAAAATTCATTAACGGTTATAAACAGTAAAAATGAAGAAGTTAAAAGGATAATTGAAACTCCGGCGATAGCAGACAAATTTAAGGAAAAATATAACATTAATGACAAGTATGTATTTTTATATGACGTTATTGATGAGCCTTTGAATAACTATTATTTAATTATAAACGGTGAAAAAATTGTTTTCAGTTAAATTTAAAAGTTTTTTGATTTCCGCATGCTGCATACCGCATACTTTGTTTACTTTTGATAAGATTAAAACTTGTAGTTCATTAAATACATATTGTTATTTTGTATTGACACTAAATTATAACGGTATTATAATAATTTAGGGTTAGTAATGCCTAACCAAGCGGAACCGTTTGTACTTGAGGCGATAAAAAATGCCTTTTTTTAGAAAGTGAGGAATAAATATGAAATATAAAATAGAAAAAAACACAGTGCAGGAAACGCTGATTATTCCCCTTTATTCACGAAAATTGTGTTCTGAATTATATCCTAATATTTATTGCGATAAAACAGCGGTGGATTTAATCAATAAAATTGATTACGATTTTTCACAGGCAGAGAAAAACTCACACAGCCTTATGCAGCGTTTTGGTGCTTTAGAGGTTGCAACAAGGCAAAGCGACCTTGCGTTTGAAGTGGGTGATTATTTAAAAAAACACCCTAATGCTGCGGTTGTTAATCTTGGTTGCGGACTTGACAGCACCGGCAGAAATTGTGATAACGGCAGCTGTAAAATTTATAATTTGGATTTTCCCGATGTTATTAAAATGCGAAACGAATTGCTTTCTTCCGGGGAGCGTGAGAAAAATATAGCCTGTAATCTTAACGATACCCAATGGTTTAATAAAATTGACGCATCAAAGGGCGCCGTGTTTTTTGCTTCGGGCGTGTTTTATTATTTTTTAAACGAAGAGGTTAAAGCTCTTGTAAAAAATATGGCAAAAGCTTTTCCAAACAGCGTGCTTGTTTTTGACGGAGCAAATCGAACAGCGGTAAAAATGATTGCAAAAACATGGCTTGAAACTGCAAAAATTAAGGATGTGGGCGCTTATTTTTCCGTTTCAAATGCAAAAGCAGAATTATCTCCTTGGGATGAAAATATTGAGGTATCAAGCCGTGGATATATGCTTGGCTATCATGATTTAAAAGATGAGGCTGTTAACGGCTTTTTTCGTTTTCTTGCAAAGATTGGCGATAACGCACTAAAAATGCAAATTGTAAAAATATCGTTTAAAGGTAAATAAAATATTTGAAGTTGTAATGTATTTTGAAGGGGCAGATTTAATTTGTAATGTTTTTACTAACGTAATAAACGGAAAATATGAATTGAAAAATTGACGGTGAAAGGCTTGTTGACATCTGCACAAAATTTACGGTTATTGAAAGAATATTTTAAGTTTATTATTTTGTAAACTTTTACAAAATAATAAAAACAGCGAAGCAGATAAATCCGCTTTGCTTTTTTGGTACTCCGGAAGGTCCCGTCACTCAGTATCGAAAGGTCCACCGGACCTTTCTCCCAAATTTTTTCGCTTTGCTTAAAATTTGGACACTCGTGTTCGAGTCCCTACAACCCGAAATAATAAAAATAGCGAAGCAGATAAATATCTACTTCGCTATTTTGGTACGCTGGAAGGGACTCGAACCCCCGACCTACTGGTTCGTAGCCAGTCACTCTATCCAGCTGAGCTACCAGCGCATACACATTAAACACATATTTAATGCTTGAATACTATAACATATTAAATTTTAAAATGCAAGTGTTTTTTGCATAATCTTATTCTAATCCTAAATATTTTGCCAAAATATCTGCCATTTGGTGCACAAGTTCGGGGCAGGGGCGCTTTTTATAATACTCTTTTGTGCGTGCTTCGGGATTGGGCGAAATCTTGCTTTTTTCACTAAGACCAAGCAGTTCACGGCAGACTACAGAGCCGTTTTCCTTTTCAAATTCCTTTGCTACGTCTTGAACTTTTTTATACACGTTGCCCTTATCGCTTTCGCCGTAAAGGGCAGACAGCACGAAAGTTGCACCGGAAACCGTTCCGCACACCTCTCTCATTCTGCCAACGCCGCCGCCAAAGCCGATTGTAAGGCGTGCCACGTCTTTTTTATCCATATTTATTTCATTTGAAAACGCCATTGCAACTGCTTGCGAGCAATTATATCCGCTGCAAAAACAGCTTTCGGCAATTTCACCTTTTGTCATTGATTTTCAACTCCGGATGTTTTAAATTTTGCTGTTAAATTCATATCGCTTTTAACTGTTACGGTGTATTTTGTGCCGGAAGCAACAAGTGTGCCGGCAGAATCATACCAGCCGTCAAATTCCGCATCTGAATCGGCAACGGCAATTAATGTTGCTTTTTTGCCTGCTTGGTAGCTTCCGTCTCCGGAAACAGAGCCGTTTCCGTCTATATCAACATAAACGTGGTATGTGGCAACCGTTGTTTGCGTTGTTGTTTCTTTTGTGGTTGCTTCGGTTGTAGTTTCTTTTGTGGTGCTTTCCGTTGTTGTTTCTCTTTTTGTTGTGGTTTTATCTTTTTTTGTAGTGCTTTCCGCAGTTGTGGAAACAGTGGTGCTTTCCGTTGTTGTTTCTTTTTCCTTTTTTGAGGTAACTGTTGCGGCAACAACGCCCACAACTATTGCCAGTGCAACTATAACGGCAACAACAGTGGCAATGATTTTTTTCTTTTTTTCATCTTCTTCACTGCTATCATTATTATAATTGTTACCGTTGCCGTTAGGCGTGTTTGTATAATTTTCGGCGTTGGGTTGTGCCGGTGTTATTTCTTCGTCTTCATCATAAAGGGGAGAACCGCAGTTTTCACAAATAAATCTGTCGTCATCATTTTCAAATCCGCAATTTTTACATCTCATAGTAATTTCTCCTTTTTAAAATTGATTAATTATACCATATTAAGTGCCGATTTACAATAAAAGAGACAGATTTAACAAAATTGTTAACATATTTTTAAATAATTTGGTTGTATTTTGATTTTTGGTATTGACTTTTTTGACGATTTATAATAAATTTAAATAGTAGCGTTTTACATAAAGGCGTATTTAGAATTTGAAAGGGGTACACCTAACAATGAAAAAGACATTAAAGAAGATTCTTTGTGCTGTTCTTGCTGTTTCATTTGTTCTTGCACTTACAGGTTGTGCAAAGATTAATTATGTTACTAACGGAACAATTACAGCAATTAAAGAAGTTAAAGACGGCAGCTGGAAAAACAACGGCGAAGGTGAAGGCGACTCTACAGATGAAGTTGTTTCTATTGAACCGTTTAAATCAGGTACATACGGCGGTGTTGAATTTGCCGATGAAGCTGCAGTTGCAGAGTATTATGTTCAGGCTTACAATAAGACAAAAGAACAAACTGCTCAGTACAAAACAGATGATGGTTCAACTCAAACTTTCTACAAACTTTTGGGCGATGAAAAACTTAAAATCGAAAAGGTATTAATCGAAGGCTCTGAAAATGCAATGATTAACAACCTTGTTCCCGGCATTGTTGACGGTTTGTTTGCAGCTAATACATACGGTCTTCCTCCTTGCTATAACAGAAATCCTGAACTTGATAACAACTTGGAAGATACAACAAGAAAAGCTGACCACGATTTCAGAACATCAGGCTTAACAGCAGATGATATTTTGGCTTGCAATGTAACAGATAACGGCGACGGTACAATTACACTTGTTATTCAGCCAAAAGAAGGCTCAATGTCTATGCGTGGCGATGACCCACAGGGTAGATTCTTTGAAGTTCTCGGTGATATCGGTGCAACAGTTGATTCTATCAGTGCTCTTTCTTGGGCAAGCGGAACAACTGAAGAAAACTGCCTTGTTAAATATACAGGCGGTACAGGTACAATTAAAATCGATGTTGCTTCAGGCGAAATCGTAGAGGCAGATTACCACATGGCTGTTACTGTTGAAGTTAACCATGCAAATGTTGCAGTTATTAAGGATAAGAGCGCTGTAGTTGGCATTTCTTACGATATGCACTATCCTGCTTCTGATGAATACCTTATGGAAACAAAGGGCATTATAAGATTATAATCTTTAAATATGTTTTTAAAGGAGTCGAGTTTCGGCTCCTTTATTTTTTGTCTAAAATGGTGTTTTGTTAATTATTTATACATTGATTATAATTATGTATTATGGTATAATTCAAGCATTGCACCGCTTAATGCGGCAGATATAATTTTAAATTATACTAAATCTTAAAACTCACTTGTATCGGGTGCGGTTTAAGGTTTGCGATTTTTGTGCGCTTTAATATGGCTGCGATAAAGCGTGAAAATAAAATTATAAGCGGTCGGAAAGGTTAAGAAATCATTATGAGCGAAAAATTTCCTAATATGGATTATGATGCCGATGAAGTAATTAATGACTTTAAGGCAAAGTTTAAATGGCCCAAAAATGATGATGTGGATGTTGTTGTTAAACCGCCGAAAGTAGGAATAAAGCTTTTGCTTTCTGCGTTAATAACACTTGTTATAGGCGGCGGTATTTATTATATGATGTTGCCTGCCTTTAATATTCACGACACGGAAATGTATGCTTTTATCATATGCATTATTGCTGTGTTTGTTGGTGTGTTTGCACTTCTTTGCAAGGCAAATAAGTTAATAGAACGCCGTGAATATGTTAAAAGGAAGTCTTTAATTCCTCTTATTATTGTTGTGGTTCTTGTTGTCATTATGGGAATAGGCTGGCTTTGCGGCGCAACTCTTTTCAGGGCAAAGTCTTATTCTGAAATTATGCAAATTACAGACAGCACATTCAGCGATGATTTTGAATCAATCAGTTATAATAAGGTACCACGTATAGATGAAACAAGAGCTGTTAATTTGGCAGACCAGCAACTTGGTACTTTGGAAGAATATAAAAGCCAATATGTTGTTGCTAACACAACCACATTAATTAACTATAAGGGAAACCCTGTTCGTGTAGCTTATCTTCAGTACGGTGATGTGTTTAAATGGTTCAGTAACACAAAAGAGGGTTTGCCGGCTTATATGATTGTAGACCTTATTACACAAAAGGTTACGGTTGTTAATTGTAAAGAAAAGTTTGGTAATTATATTCAATACAGCCCGTCTGAATTATTTAACGAAAAGCTTATAAGACACATTCGTTTCCAGTATCCTACAGCTTTGCTTGATACTCCTAATTTTGAAATTAATGATGACGGTTATCCCTATTGGATTACTCCTGTGCTTGATAAAACAATCGGCTTGTTTGGCGGTACGGACGTTAAAGGCATTGTTATTACAGACGCACTTAACGGTGAAAGCCAATATTATGATATTGATACTGTTAGGTCTGACGCATCACTTTCGTGGATAGACGTTGTTTATAACGCCGATTTGGTTCTTGAACAATATAACTACAACGGCAGGCTCAGCGGCGGCTTTTGGAACTCTCTTATTTTCCAAAAAAATGTTAGCCTTGCTTCTGCCGGTAACGGTTACATCGCAATGCAGGACGATGTTTGGGTTTATACCGGTGTAACTTCACCGGAATCAGACTCGTCTAACTTTGGTTTTATTCTTTGTAATCAAAGAACCAAAGAAACAAGATATTATGCAAACGGCGGTGCTATTGAAACAGCCGCTAAATCATCTGCCGAAGATGCTGTTCAAAACTATAAATACACAGCAACCTTCCCGATTTTGCTTGATATTGACGGACATCCTACTTACTTTATGAGCTTTTACGGCGACGGAAACACCGTTAAAGGTTATGCTCTTGTAAGTCTTGAGGATAAAACAATAGTTGGTACAGGTCTTTTAGATAATTTAAAGAGTGATGAAAAGGCTCTTAATGCCGCTGTTGAAAATTATATTGAGGCGCTTCAGGATAAGGGTATTGTAGATGAAAACGTTAAGGCAGAAGATTTTCTTGTAGATGAAGATAAGGTTGACGACACTACAACAAACGACCCAAGTGTAACTGAATCCGAAAGTCAGCCGGCAGAAGAAAATGACGGCACGGTTACAGGCAAAGTAGATTCTGTTAAATCATCTGTTAATAACGGCAACACGGTTTATTATTTTGAGGTAAACGGTAAATACTATTATATTGCCGTAACAGATTGTATGCAGGCACTTCTTATTTCCACAGGCGATGAAGTAACGATTACTGTGGGAAATGAAGAAAACGGCGAATTTGTTTCTGCTCAAAATATTGAAAAAATTAAATAAACGGTATTTATAAAATTAAGACTTTCCTTGAAAAAGGAAAGTCTTTTTTGTTGCCTTTTTTCACGAATGAAATAAAAAAATATAGCCGAAAAGTGAATAAAAAAATTTATTTTGCCTTTTTCACCTCAAAATATAGCTTAAACCTGAATAAATGCACCGTATTTCAGGGTATAGGTGAGAGGGCATATTACAATGCACATTAAAACAATTTGATTTTGGAGGAAGTTATGGCAAGAAAAAAGAAAACCTTGCGGCAGGAAATCGAAAACGGGTTAAAGCAACTGGCTTTCGGTGATGTGCAGGATTGCATTTACCTTTTGTTTTCAACAGAGGATGATATTTTAAAAAATCTGTCCGGTCTTAATTTAATGAATTTAAGCGAAATTAAACGGCCTCGGGGCGGTGGCACGGAAGTTAAGTTTTTTGACAGAATTAAGGCATTTGAAGCATTAAGTAAGTTAAGCAACGGCACTGAAAAGGAACCTTTGAATTTTTATGCCGCATTGCAGCAGGGCGCCGAAAACATAGAATCTGTTTTTAAGGAGCAGGAAAATGAATGATTTTGTGCCTTTTTCCAAAAAGCAAATTGCCGTTTTAACGTGGTGGTGTAATGAAAAATATTTAAAAACAAAAAACGGCATTATATGCGACGGTGCCGTAAGGTCCGGCAAAACACTTTGCACAAGCATATCATTTGTCAGCTGGGCGTTTTACTGCTTTTCAAACACATCGTTTGCTTTGTGCGGAAAAACAATTTCATCATTGCGGCGCAATGTGGTTACGCCACTTATTCCTCAACTGTCGCAGCTTGGCTTTAAGTGCGATTTTAAAATAAGCAGAAATTATTTGGAAATCGAAAAGGGAGGCATTGTTAATCGCTTTTACCTTTTCGGCGGAAGAGATGAAAGTTCGGCATCTCTGATTCAGGGTATGACCCTGGGCGGTGTTTTAATGGATGAGGTGGCTTTAATGCCACGTTCCTTTGTGGAACAGGCACTTGCAAGATGCTCTCTTGATAATGCAAAATTTTGGTTTAATTGTAATCCCGAACACCCTTTTCATTGGTTTTACAGAGAATGGATAAAAAAGAAAAGTGAAAAAAATATGCTTTATCTTCATTTTACTATGGATGACAACCCTTCACTTTCCCTGCAGGTTAAAGAACGTTACAGGCAATTATACAGCGGTGCGTTTTACGAACGGTTTATAGAGGGCAAGTGGGTTGCGGCAGACGGCTTGGTTTACCCCATGTTTAATGCCGAACGGCATATTAAAATATCATCCGGCCCGTTTTTTGAGTATTATTTATCTTGTGATTACGGCACGGTAAATCCTTTTTCTTTAGGGCTTTGGGGAAAGGCGGCAGACGGATGGTACAGAATTGATGAATATTATCATTCCGGCAGGGATGTGGGCATTCAGTTAACGGATGAGGAATATTACGAAAATCTTTTAAAACTTGCGGCAGGCAAAAAAATTAATGCAATTATTATTGACCCGTCGGCGGCAAGCTTTATTGAAACTGTTAAACGCCACGGCAAATTTAAAGTTATTAAGGCAGATAACGATGTTTTAAAGGGCATTAATTATGTGTGTAACGCTCTTAAAGAAGAAAAAATATTTTTCTTTCCCTGCTGTGAAAGCACTGTAAGGGAATTTTCTGTTTACCGTTGGGATGACGGTGTTAAAAGGGATGCACCGAAAAAAGAAAATGACCATGCAATGGATGATATAAGGTATTTTGTTACCACCGTTTTGTATAAGCAGGATACAAACAGCCTTGTTTCCGTTGCGGTTGAAAGGATGTGATTGCTTGGGCTTGTTCGGAAAAAGCAAAAAGCAAACAAACGCCGCTTGCTGTGCGGTGCAAACAAGCTCTTATACAAACCACCCCTTTGGAAATTTAAACAGCCATGTGGCATTAAGCTGTGATAACGGTGTTTATACGGCACTAAAAAACAGTGTACCGGTAGTTGACGCCGCCATTTCAAAAATAATTCGCCTTTGCGGAGGTTTTCGTTTTGAAACAGGCAATGATTTGCTTGATGAAGAAATTAATGATTTTTTTGAAACCGTTAACGTTGGCGGTAATCAGCAGGGCATTTCTTCATTTGTTTCCGCTTATTTAGAGCAGCTTTTAACTTACGGTTCTGCCGTGGGTGAAATGATAGCCGATGAAAACGGATTTTATGCTCTTTATAACGGTGAATTAAGCGTGCTTGAAGTTAAAAGAGCGGAAAATAATTTAGATTTGGAATTTTATAACTGTCATAAAAAAATACAGCGTCAGGATTTGATTTTGTTTTCTGCATTAAATCCAAAGCCGGGTGAAATTTTAGGAACAAGTCTTCTAAACGGCTTGCCGTTTATTGCCGATATATTGCTTAAAATTTATAATGCCGTGGGTCAAAATTGGGAACATGCCGGCAATTTAAGATACGCTGTTACATATAAACCCGGTAACGAGGTTTTGGACAGCGCTTCTGCAAAAGACAGGGCAAGGCAAATCGCAACTGCCTGGAGTGATGCTATGAGCAGTAAAGATACTGTTAAAGATTTTGTTGCCGTGGGTGATGTTTCGGTAAAGGTCATAGGCGCCGACAATGTTGTTTTAGACAGTGAAGTGCCTGTTAAACAGCTGCTTGAACAAATTATTGCAAAAACCGGATTGCCGCCCTATATGCTTGGCTTTTCTTGGTCTACCACGGAAAGAATGAGCCGCCAGCAGGCAGATATTTTAACTTCTGAATTAGAATGTTACAGGCGAATATTAACGCCTGTTTTAACTAAAATCGGCAACAAATATTTGCAGTCGGCAGGGGTTTACGCTCCTTTAAAAATTAATTGGAGCACAATTACTCTTCAAGATGAAACAGAGCATGCACAGGCAAGGCTTTATAATGCACAGGCTGATAAAATTTTAAGGGAGGTTGAAAATTGAAAAACGGATATGTTGTAAAAGGATTTCAGGCAAATGGTTTGGATTTGGAAAAAATTAATCGTTTTACCTGTAAAGAGTTAACTTTGGATGATGTTTATGTTTTTAAGGTTGATTTGTGTAATAACGATATAGACAGGGATTTTGAATGTTTTTCCCTTAATGCGTTGAATCAACTTGCAAAGCAATTTGTGGGCAAAACGGGTATTAAAAATCATTTTGCCTCTACAGAAAACCAAACGGCAAGAATTTATGAAACAAGCGTTGAAAAAATAAACGGCAGAAAAACGGCAACGGGTGATGATTTTTATGTTCTTCGTGCAAAGGCTTATATGGTCAGAACCGACGATAATAAAAATCTTATTAAAGAAATTGAAGCAGGTATAAAAAAGGAAGTTTCCGTTTCCTGCTCTGCGTCAAAAAATACTTGTTCCGTTTGTTCGCAAAATAAAAATGAAAAGCGTTGCAAGCACATAAACGGAAAAAAGTATAACGGCAAGCTTTGCTATTCCGTGCTTGATGATATTACAGACGCTTATGAATTCAGCTTTGTGGCTGTTCCCGCTCAAAAAGAAGCAGGCGTGGTTAAATCTTTTACACAAAAGGGAGAGAATGAAAATTTGAACGATATTTTAAAACAGTTTGATTTCAGTGAAGGCGAGGTAACGCTTTCTCAAAAAGACGCACAGGAAATTTCGGCATATATCAGCAATATGCAGGAAAATGCAAATTTAGGCGCAGAGTATAAAAATAGGCTTGTAAAGCAGCTTGTAAGTCTTTGCTCACGTGTTGTGCCTGAAATGGATTTAAAAATGTTTGAGGGCGTGGCAAATGTTATGACTGTAAAAGAATTAACATCATTTAAAACAGCTTTTGAAAAAAACGTTGCTTCAGCCGGTAAACCGGTGCCACAGCTTGCAAAAGCAAAAGATAAAGAAAAAGAAAATTACAATGAATTCAGAATTTAGGAGGATTTAATATGGTTTCATATAAAGGTTTTAATCAAGGTGTTTTAACTTTTAAAAGCAGCGGTGCAAAAACAGGTGCACCTGTAAGTATAGATATGAACGGCAACGTAGTTAATGCCATTAACGGCAATGAATTTGTGGGTATTTGTGTTGGAGTGCATGACGGTTACGCCGCAGTTCAAATTTCCGGTTATGCTGAAATTAAATACAGCGGCAGTATTTCCGCAAGCGGTTACGTTGCTCTTGTTTCCGACGGTAAGAACGGAGTTAAATCAAGCACAACTAATATTGCAAGATACAAAATGATTAAAAACGACACTGAAAACAGTGTTGTGGGATTTATTCTTTAAACAGGAGGTTACAGCATTATGGCATTTGATAATATTAAATTAGAAAAAGGACTTTACACAGGCTCAAAAGGGTTTACTGCTTCTTTGGAGGAGTTAGACCCCTCTGTAAATTACGCAGGCACTGAGCTTGAAGGACTTGACGCTTATCAGCGTCAGCTTAAAAGATTTAACATTAAGGTTTCCGGTAATAATTCCGACATTGTTGCAAAGTTTTTCCAAACAAGCGATTCTGCGGCACTTTTTCCGGAATATGTTTCCCGTGCTGTAGCACAGGGTTTGGAACAGGTAAATGATGTGGACAGGCTTGTTGCCACCACAACAAATATTGATTCTTACGATTATCGTTCTGTTGAAAGTGTTCCACAGGATGATGATAAAACATTGGCAATTGTAAACGAAGGTGCATTTATTCCCGAAACAGTTATAAGAACAAAGGAAAACCTTACAACGCTTCATAAAAGGGGCAGAATGTTAACCGCATCTTATGAGGCTGTTAAATATCAAAAACTTGATTTATTTACGGTTACTTTAAGGCAAATCGGTGCATACATTGCAAAATCACAAATGAGTGATTTGGTTCAGGTTCTTTCAACTTCCGACGCAAAGGTAATTCAAAGTGAAAACACTGCTTTAAATTATGCCGATTTGCTTCAGCTTTGGTCTGAATTTGCACCGTATAAATTAACACGAATTATGGCAAATCCGAAAGAAGTTGCAAAAATGCTTAATATGAGTGAATTTAAGGATTCAAATGCAGGTCTTAATTTTCACGGTACGGGCAGCATGATAACTCCTTTTGGGGCAGAGGTTATTGCAACAGGCGATATTTCGGAAAATGCAGTTGTTTCGTTAGATTCAAGTGCGGCTGTTGAAAAGGTTCAGCTTGGTGGAATCGTTACGGAATACGATAAACTTATTGACCGCCAGCTTGAGCGTGCAACAATTACGGCAACGGCAGGATTTTCTGTTATTTCCACAGATGCAATTAAGATTCTTGCCGCCGCAAATGAATAATTTAAAGTTTGAAAGGGGGCAATGCCGTTGAATATTGAGCGTGTTAAAGATTATGTGGCGGCAATGGGCGATTTTGAAGCACAGGATGTTGAAAAATTTGATTTTATCATAACTGCATCCGCATCTGCTGTGGAAAATATGCTGACTGATAAAGATAAAATCAACGATGAACGGGTTTTACAACTTATTGCCGCTAAGGCGTATTATAAAATTTGTTGTTTAAACAGTGCCAAAAATGATTTGGTTCAGTTTTCAGCCGGCGATGTTTCTTACAAGGAAAAAGAAAACGGTGCAGTTGCCGCTGCAGGCGAAATTTTGCAGTCTGCTTTAAAGGATTGCGGCGGATTAATTTTAAACGACGGCTTTGCCTTTTTGGGAGTTTAGGTGAATAAGCAATATAAAATTAAAAGCGGTTTAAAACGTGTCGGCAGGGTGGTTCGCCTTGCCGACGGCGACTGGATTTCAATGCCGTTTTATGCCGTAATTGTTCATAAATATAAAAAGAATAAAACAAATTTTGAAAGCGAGTTAACAGAAATAGGTTATGTTACAAAAGATTATTATACTTATATAGGACCGTTTGACCATGATATTACGGTGCTTTCTCAAAACGGAGTTGTTTTGGCAGACGGAGAAAAATTTGTTTTTATGAAAAAAGAAAAGGTTGAATGTGAAAACAGCACTCTCTTTTATTGCGGAATTTTAAAGCGTGTTACGGAGGATACAAATGATTGATGTTGAAAGTGTGATTTCCTGTTTTATAAAGGTAATTAAAAGCAACAGTTATTTTGATGATATTAAGGTAATTCCGTCTTACAGTGCAGTTGTTAAGCCCACGTTTATGAAAAAACCTGTTGTGGCAATAAGCATTGGCAACGGTGATGTGAAAAAATATGCTGTTGGTGAAGAAAATCAATCCGGCAATTTAACTGTTTACGCCGCCGTTTATGTTCCTTTTGAGTTAGGCGGGCAAACAGGTGCCGAGGTTGCAAAGCATTTATGCGTTGCCGCTTCTTCTTTTCCGGGCGTTGTGGGTGTAAGTGTAAACAAGCCTTATGTTAATTCGGCAACAAACTGTGTTGTTACAAAAGCAGGCTTTACTTTAAGTGATGAGTTTGATTTCGGAGGCGATTATGATGAATGATTTTGAAGAATATGAAAATGTTTTAAGTATTTCCGAATATTTGCGCCTTGATTCAAAAAGGTATGACGGCAATGTAAATCGTGGTGATTATTATGACGAATAAAATGCAATTTAAAAATTTTATTTTCAGCACAAATCCGACAACCGTTAAAATTAAGCATAACAGGGAAATAATTAAAAAGGCTTATACAAACGGATTATCGTTTTGCGCAAACGGCAGCGTTTTGCCCTGCGAAATTTCAGGTTCGGGTTATTTTTACGGTGCCGGCGGTAAAAAAAGCGTTGCGTTTTTAGAAGCTCTTCAAAAAAAGCAAAGTTCAGGAAGGCTTTATTTGCCTTGCGGCAACACTTTTAACGCATATTTAAAAGAATTTACCGTTGCTTTTGAAAGTGATAAAAACAGATACGGCTACACTTTTTTGTTTGTTGAAAATATCAGTGAAAAGCGTGGCAAATATGACACCCGTTACACTGTTGCTGCAAACGGTGAAAATCTTTTTCAAATTGCCCAAAGAAGCAACACAACAGTTGAAAATCTTATGGCGCTTAATGATTTTAAAAATCCGTTTGCGGTTAAATTCGGCGACAGGGTGGTGCTTAAATGATTTTTGTTTTATGTGATATTTCAGGTAAAGAGTATAAAATCACAAGTCCCGAATCTTATGAAATTGTTTTTCAGGCAAATGCCGCTTGTGCAGGCTTGCGCCTTTATTTTAGCCTTGAAAAAATGCCGGGTGAATTTTATTGTGTTAATGTGTTTGATGAAGAAGAGCACTTGTTTAACGGCTTTTGCGATTTGCAAAAGGTAACTGTTGCAAACAATTTGTTTGAATGTTTTGTTTATGCACGCAGCAGTGCCTGCCTTTTGGTGGATAATGAGGCATTGCCTTTTGAATATAAAAACCCCACCGCCGCACAGCTTGCTTTTACAAATGCAGTGCAGTACGGCTTTAAATGGGATTTGCCGAATGTTTATGCACAAAGTAATTACATTGTTCCTAAAGGCACAAGCAGGTTCGGTGCACTTAATAATTTTGTTTTTGCCGTTTACGGCATGCCTGTTTATGCAGACAGTGAAAATGTTTTGCGTGTTTATGAAAAATCACCTCAGGTTAAAACAATAAGTAAAAACAGCGTTACTTCTTTTGTTTACACTACAGACAGAAGCGGTGTTATAAGTTGTGTGGATTACAAGGCAAAATCCGAAAGCGGGTATATATACCATTGCAAAAGTAAATTTGCCGAAAAAAATAATGTTTTGCGCAGCTGCACTCTTAATTTAACAGGATTGCCGGATTGGCAAAGGGAAACGGCTGTGAAAAATAAAATAGTTAATTCCTTGAGCGGTTATTACAGCTTAAACATAAAAATAAGCGGCAATTCAAATTTAAAATTGTTTGATTGTGTGGATTGCACAAACTTTGGGATTGACGGCGTTTTTACGGTTTGGGAAATTATATACTCAAATAAAAACGGAAAAGCCCAAACATCACTTGTTCTTAATAAAAAACTTGATGGGGAGTTGGTAAATTATGTGGCTAAGCAAGCAAATTAACACTCAAATAAAGGATACTGCCGCACAGTCCGCCGTTGTTATATCCGGTGGCAACAATGCAGAGGCGGCTTCAAATTTTAATGTTAAAGGGTTTGAAAGTTATGCACCGTTCGGATATATTTACTCTGCTCCTCCGGGTGCACAAATTCTTTTGATAGACGGCGAAAACGGCCCTGTTAATGTTGGGGTTAAGGCAGAATCGGGAAGCAAAATTCAATGCGGCGAAATAATTATTCGTTCCCTTGGCGGCGCCGAAATTTATTTGAAAAATAACGGCAGTGTTGTTATTAACGGCGGTTTTGTAATAAATGGCGACGGCTCGGTAACTGATGGAAAAGGAAGTGCGGTGGTTTAATGATTGAAAATGAATATGAAAGCGCCTTGGCTGATTTTAAAACGGCATTAAAAGCCAAATTAAAGCAATTTTATCCTGTTTTCGGTTACGGTACGGAATTTTACCGGGGTAAAAGTAACGACTTTTTCCTTGCTTGCGGTAAAAAAGCGGCTGAATGTATAAACGGTTTGTTTGTTCTTGATGCCGAATCGGCAGAAAAGGGCATTTTGTTTAATGTAATAATTAATGAAGAAGAAAGGCAGGTGTTTGTTGAATTTGAGTATAACTGTTGAAGAAATAACACAAAGAATGAAAAAAGCATATTTTGAAAAAACAAGTAAAGAGGTTGTACCGTTTAGTGATTTTGATGTGCGTTTGGCGGCTGTAGCAGATGAGATTTATTCTGCATTTGCTTATGGCGAGTACATATTTAAACAGGCATTTGCACAAACGGCAACCGGCGAATATCTGGACAAGCATGCATTGCTTCGTGGCATTGAACGAAAAAAAGCTTGTCCGTCTGCCGGCAAATTAAAATTTTTTGTTTCACAGGCTGTTGAAAATGATGTGTCTGTTCCGTTAGGCACGGTTTGCTCTGTTTTGTCAAAGCCGTATATTCAGTTTGTAACAACAGCCGAGGCGGTGATAAAGGCGGGGGATTTGTTTTGCGTTGCAAATGCCGTTTCGATAGATTCGGGCAGCAGGTTTAACACATTGGCAAATGAGGTAAATGTTATTGTTAATCCGCCTGAATATGTGCAGGGTGTTGTTAACGAAGTGCCTTTTTCAGGGGGCAGTGATGATGAAACGGATGAAAGTTTGCGCCGGCGTGTTTTAAATTCCTATATTAACGAAAATAACGGCGTAAATATAGATTCTATGGAAAATGCGGTTTTAAAATTCGGCGGCGTTTTAGATGTTAATATTTACCCTTCCGAGCCTGATGTAACAAATGTTTGCGTTAAAACAAAAAGCAATGAATTAAGTACGGAATTAACGGAAAACATAAAAAATTCCCTTGGTTTTATTACTTTGTGCGGCGGTAATGTGAATGTTGGTTTAGCTGAGTTTAAAAGTTTTGACGTTTATGCAGACATTACTGTTTATTCCGGTTGTGATTTTGAACGTGTTAGGGTACAGGCAGAGGAAAAAATAAAAAATTACTGCGGCAAAGAAAAAATAGGCAGTGAAATTAACGCTTCGGCGGTGGCTCGTTTTATAGGTAATGATGATGATATTGTTGATGCGTCCGTTACCCTTTCTCCGTCTGCGGCAGGCACTGTTGTTTGTAATAAAAATCAATTTTTAAGACTTGGCAATGTGAGGGTTACGGTTCATGAGCAGTGAAATTTATAACAGGATTTACAATCTTTTTGCAACTCTTGGTTTTAATATGACGGAAAACGATGTAAATTGCGGCGAGGCGGCAGCTTATTCGGCAGCTCTTGATTTGATTACAGAAAAATTTGATGATTTGTTTTCCGAGCTTTTTATTCAAACCGCAAGCGGCAAAGGACTTGAAAAATATTTAAGCTTGGCAGGATTGAAGAAAGATAAAGATGTGGGCGAATTACGAAAAAAAGTTATTAACCGCTTTTCCAAAACAAGTTCGTTACTTTCTTTAAATGAATTTGAGGGGGAAATGGCAAAATGTTTCGGTGATGAGTTTTACGGCGTAAGCGGATTTTCCGTTTATTTTTTATTTGGGTTAGATTCAAATTATGCGTCTTTTAAAAATGCAAATGATTTTGTTAAAAAGTATGTTCCCGGTTGTTGCTTTGTTAGTTTCGGCGGCAACGGAATGAGCTTTGATGATTTGGATGACTTGAATTTTTCTTGGTATGAAACAGACGGTTTTGATTTTTCTTTTTCCGCTCTTGAAACAATAGATTTAAATAAAAATTAATTGCAAATAAAATGCCCGATGTTCGGGAGAAAGGATATATATGAGTTCTACTAATAAAAGCGAATATTTGGGGCTTAATATGTGGGCAGGCACGGATGTACCCAAAAGGGCTGATTTTAACAGCGATAATTTAATTGTTGATAATGCTTTTAAAAATCATGAAAGTAATGATATAATGCATATTAGTCAAACAGAGCGCAATACTTGGAATATGCCTTATTATGCAAATGTTTATTACGGCAACGGTGCGTCAAGCCGTCAAATTGAAACAAATTGCCCGTTTGAGCCTGCGTTCGGTATAATTTTTGCAAATGCTGCGCCTGTTCGTGTAACTTATTTTGACAGTAAGTTAAGCTATAACTATATGGCTTTTGTTGCAAAAAGGGCAAACAGCTCGGGTGCTTCTTTGTCAGGCACAACGCTAACCGTTAAGCAGTCAACATCTCCTGTTAAAGAAAAGGAGGTTGCTTGCCTTAACGCTACAGCCACAACATATTATTACATTCTTTTCAGGTGAATTTATACGGCGAGGGGTTGCCCTTGCCGTTTTTTTATAATATAATACAGTATAATTATTTTGCGGAGGTATTGTTATGATTCTTGCGGTAGATGTGGGAAATACAAGTATTGTTTTAGGTGTTTTAAACGGTGAGGAAAAAGTTTGCACCGGCAGACTTTCCACAAATGTGTATGAAACGGAAATTGAATATTCTTTAAAACTTAAAACTTTTTTAGAATTGAATAACGCCACAGATATTGAGGGTGCAATTATTTCAAGTGTTGTGCCTGCTCTTGTAAGAACGCTTAAAAAAAGCATAAAACTTGTGTGCGGCGTTGATTCCTTGGTTGTGGGACCGGGAATAAAAACAGGCCTTAATATTAAACTTGATAATCCTGCCGAAGCAGGTGCCGATATTGTTGTGGGCGATGTGGCTGTTATAAACAAATATCCTTTGCCGGCAATTATTTTTGATTTCGGCACGGCAACAACCGCTTCCGTTATTGATAAAAACGGTGCTCATTTGGGCGGTGCTATTATGTGCGGCGTTAAAACAGGAATTAACTCCCTTGCCAGCGGCACGGCACAGTTGCCTCAAATAGATATTTCTGCTCCGTCAAAAATAATCGGCACAAACACGGTTGACGCCATGCGTTGCGGCTCTGTTGTGGGCACTGCGGCAATGCTTGAGGGCATGGTGGCACGTTATGAAAAGGAACTTGGTGAAAAGGCAACTGTTGTAATTACAGGCGGATTAGGTAAAGCAGTTGCCAATGCAGCAAATATTGACGTTATTGTTGATGAGGATTTGCTTATTGACGGTTTAAGAATAATTTATGAAAAAAACAAAGGCGGTATTGAAAAATAATGGCTGTTTTTAAAGCATTCAGGGCATATCGCCCAAAGGTTGAAAATCAATCCTTAATTCCGGAACTTCCTTACGATGTTATGAGCAGTGAGGAGGCTTATGAAATCGCAAAGGATAATCCACTGTCATTTTTGCATGTGGATAAAGCCGAAATAGATTTGCCAAAGGGTACGGATTTGTATTCTTCGGCTGTGTATGAAAAGGCGGCAGAAAATCTTAATAATTTAAAGAAAAACGGTGATTTGATTCAGGATAAAAAGCCTTGCTTTTATATTTATAATCAGGTAATGAACGGCAGAAGCCAAACAGGCATTGCCGGTTGTGCATGGGTAGATGATTATAACAATAATGTTATTAAAAAGCATGAAAAAACCCTTGCGAAAAAAGAGCAAGACAGAATTTGCCATGTTAATACAACAAATGCAAACACCGGACCGATATTTTTAACATACAAAAACAATGAAAATATAACAAAAACCGTTAACGATTTTATGAAAGGCAACAAACCTGTTTATGATTTTACTCATAACGGTGTTTTACAGCAGGTTTGGGTTGTTGATGATGAAATCATAATTTCACATCTTACGGAATATTTTAAAAGTGTTAATGCATTTTATATTGCCGACGGTCATCACAGATGTGCTTCTGCCGTTCATGTGGGGGAATTAAGGCGAAAGGAAAATCCCGATTATACCGGGGACGAAGAATTTAATTATTTTCTTGCCGTTGCATTTCCCGATAATCAGCTTGAAATTATGGATTACAACAGGGTTGTAAAAGATTTAAACGGTTTAACAAAGGATGAGTTTTTAAATAGCGTCGCCGAATCATTTGATGTGGAAATTCAAAGCGGATCTTATAAGCCGGCTTGCCGCCATACATTTGGTATGTATTTGGATGGGCAGTGGTACAGTCTTAAAGCAAAGTCTTGCATTTTGAATGATAATGACCCTGTGGGCAGGCTGGACGTTTCGGTTTTGCAGGAAAATTTGCTGGCTCCTATTTTGAATATTCAAGACCCTAAAAATGATGACAGGATAGATTTTATCGGCGGAATAAGAGGACTTTCGGAGCTTGAAAAAAGGGCAAGTTCAGATATGCGTGTTGCCTTTGCTATGTTTCCCACAACTGTGGATGATTTAATTTCAATAGCAGATGCAGGTGCAATTATGCCGCCAAAATCCACTTGGTTTGAACCTAAATTATTGTCGGGTATTTTTATTCACGATTTGTCAAATTAAATAAAATTGTAAAAAAACATTGTATTTATCGGTTTAATGTGCTAAACTTAACTTATCATTTTCATTTAAGGGGGATTTTCAGTTGAAAGAAGAAACAAAAAAGTATGGGCAGGAAGCGTATGACATTGTCAACTATGCGGCTAAAAAGGTTGGCTCAAGGCTTCCGGGTTCAGACGGTGAGAAAAAATATGCCGATTATATGGGCGAAAAGCTTCGTGAAATCGGTATTGAACCTAAACAAGAGGAGTTCTTTGTTGCTCCCCGTTCTTCAATCGGCGGCTTGTCTTATGCAGGTTGGTTTGGCGTAATCATCAGTGCGCTTACTTATTTTGCAATGCATAATCAAATTTTGTGGATTCCTATGGGTGTTGCTTCTGTTATTATGCTGGTTTGGCTTATTTTCAGTTGCTTTTTCTACAAAACTTGGTTTGATATGTTTTTCCACAGGGAAATTTCACAAAATACATACGGTGAATTAACTCCTGAAGACGGAAATTACGATTACACAATTATTCTTTCAGGTCATACAGATACAAGCTGGACTTGGCGTCATTCCGAACATGCTTACAAATATAAAGATAAACCGGCGCTTGGCTTAATCGCAACTTACGGCAAAGTAGGATTTGGCGCTGTTTGCGTATTATTTATGTGCTTCTTTGCAATCTTTATGGCAATTTTTTATACTTGTTATATTTGCAATGCACAGTGGGCTGCAAATCTTGTAATGACAGCAGGATTTAACAGATTTTTATTTGCAATGTATTTTGTTCCTATTGTAACTGCTATAGGTTCAATGTTTGTTGTTTTGTGGGGCGACCCTAACGAAAAAAATGCCTCTCGTGGTGCTATGGACAATGCAACAGGCTGTGCATTAAGCTATGAAGTTATTAAATATTTCAAAGAAAATCCCGACAAGCTTCCTAAAGGCTGCCGTATTGTAGACCTTAACGTAGGCTCTGAAGAAGCAGGTTTAAGAGGCTCTATGGCTTTTGCCGCAGAGCATAAGAATGATGACCTTACCAAAAACGCTTGGAATATTAACATTGACTCTGTTGCGGATGAAGGTTATTTTGAAGTTGTTATTAAAGATGATTGGCAGGGTTGCCGTTTTGATACAGATATGGAAAAAATGTTTAAAGATACATTTAATGAAATGGGTATCGAAAGCAAAACAAACGGCTGTATTCATAACCCTGTAGGCGGTTGCGATTCAACTCCTATGACAAGAGCAGGCGTTAAATCTGTAACATTTGCTGCTCAAAATCCAATGCTTACTTATTATTATCACACTTGGCGTGATATGCCGGAACGTTTCTCGGCAGAAACAGTTGGTCAAGGTTTTGATGTTGTTTTGAGTGTTATTGATAAAATTGCCGCTTTCCAAGAAGAAAACGGTTATAACGGTCCTCAGAAAAAATAATACGTAGTTTGTTATCCCTCTGCATTGCAGAGGGATTTTTTGTTGCCCTTTGTTAAAAATTTCTTTGTTGCAAAAAGAAAGGCTGTTTTTCTTTTTTTTTGTTTATAATTATGGTATACTGATTACATATATTGATTTTTTAGAGGTTAAAGTATGAATTTACTTGTTTTGGACGGAAACAGCATTGTTAACCGTGCGTTTTACGGCATTAAAGCCCTTTCAACAAAAAACGGATATTACACAAATGCTATTTACGGTTTTTTAAATATTCTTTTAAAGTTGCAGGATATGTGCAATCCGGATGCGGTTGCAGTGGCGTTTGATGTTCATGCACCTACGTTTCGACATAAAAAGTTTGAGGAATATAAGGCAGGCAGGCACGCAATGCCTGATGAATTGCGTCAGCAAATGCCCGTTTTAAAAAATATTTTGCATCTTTTGGGGTATAAAACTGTTGAATGTGAAGGCTGGGAGGCAGATGATATTTTAGGCACTCTTGCCGATGCTTGCCGTAAAAACGGAAACAACTGCTTCATTGCTACCGGAGATAGGGATTCTTTACAGCTTGCTCACGGCGGCGTTAAAGTTTTGCTTGCACGCACAAAAATGGGTCAAGCTGTAACAGATGTTTACGATGAAACGGCTATTGACGCAGAATACGGAATTACTCCGCAGGCTCTTATTCAGGTAAAGGCTTTGCAGGGCGATTCAAGCGATAATATTCCCGGCGTTGCAGGCATTGGTGCAAAAACCGCTCTTGATTTAATTCAGCGTTTCGGCACACTTGATTATATTTATGAAAATATTGAAACTATAGATGTTAAGCCCGGCGTTAGGGCAAAGTTGAAAAATGACAGGGAAAAAGCTTACCTTTCTCTTGATTTGGGAACAATAAGAACAGATGCACCTGTTGAAACGGATATTTCTTATTATGTTACGCAACCGGCAAATAAAAGCGGTGTTACTTCCGAATTTGTGCGCCTCGAGCTGTATTCTATGATAGATAAATTTAATCTTGATAAAAATGACGCTGTTGCAGTGGAAACTGCCGCCCAAAAAAAGCGTGAAATTGTAAAAACCGTGTTAAGTAATGCTAATGAAATTCTTAATATAATCGGCGAAAACGTTTTTGTTTATCCCATTGGTGATAACGGCGGAATCTCAACTCTTTATTTTGCCGTAGGTGATGATGTTTATGAAATACCGTCCGCCGCAGAGAATTATAACGATTTTATTGTTTCGTTTTTCAACAGCGATTGCAAAAAATATACGTATAATTCAAAACTGCTTCACCGTTTGGCAACTGAAAAAGGAATGTGTTGTAAAAACATTTGCGGCGATTTAATGCTGTCCGCTTATATTCTTCGTCCGTCCGACAGTAATTATGATGTTGAGCATCTTTGTCTTGAATACGGCGTTCCTGTTCCCGAATTTTTAAATGAATTGGGTCAGCAGGACAAAAATGTTACGGATTGTTCGGTAATGAGTCCTCTTTTTGAAAAAACAAACGCTCTTTTGGAAGAAGCAAATCAAACAGATTTGTTGAGGAAAATAGAGTTGCCCCTTGCCCGTGTGCTTGGTGAAATGGAAATTGCCGGCTTTGATGTGGACAGGCAGGGTATAGAGAATTTCGGCAAAAAACTTTCCGTTCAAATAAAGGATTTAACGGAAAAAATATACGCTGAAGCAGGCAGGGAATTTAACATTAATTCTCCAAAACAGCTGGGGGTGGTTTTGTTTGAGGAAATGGAAATCCCCTGCAAAAAGAAAACAAAAAGCGGTTATTCCACAAAGGCAGAGGTTTTGGAAGAACTTGCTCCCGAATATCCGGTGGTTTCTTTGATTTTGGAATACCGTTCTCTTTCAAAATTAAAGTCAACTTATTGCGACGGATTGTTAAAGGTAATTGCCCCTGACGGCAGAATTCATACAAGTTTTAATCAGGTTGAAACAAGAACAGGCAGAATTTCTTCATTGGAGCCGAATTTGCAAAATATACCAATCAGAACAGAACTGGGCAGAGAATTGCGCCGCTTTTTTGTGGCAAAGCCGGGTTGCCTTTTAATTGATGCCGATTACAGTCAAATTGAACTGCGTGTACTTGCGGATTTGTCCGGTGATGAGCATATGATAAATGCATTTAACAGCGGCGAGGATATTCATAAAACAACGGCTTCGCAAGTGTTTGGGTTGCCGCCGGAAATGATTACGCCGGCTTTGCGTTCAAGGGCAAAGGCTGTAAACTTCGGTATAGTTTACGGTATAGGCGCTTTCAGTTTGGCAAAAGACATAGGCGTTTCCAATAAAGAGGCAAAGGCTTATATTGACGGCTATTTGCAAAACTTTTCAGGCGTTGCCGATTTTATGAAAAAAATGATTGAAAACGCAAAAGATAATGGATATTCCGAAACTTTGTTTAAACGCAGGCGTTATTTGCCGGAACTTGCTTCAAGCAACCATATGCTTCGTGCTTTTGGGGAAAGAGTGGCAAGAAATATGCCTATTCAAGGCACTGCGGCAGATATTATAAAAATTGCAATGATAAAAGTAAGCAACAGACTTAAAGACGAAAAAATGCAATCACGTTTAATTCTTCAGGTGCACGATGAACTTATTGTTGAGGCACCGGAAAACGAGGCGGAAAAAGCGTTGCAAATTGTTACAGAGGAAATGGAAAATGCGTGCAAAATGAAGGTTCGTCTTTTAGCAGACGGAAAAATTGCAAAAACTTGGTTTGATGCGCATTAATTATATTTGGTTATGGAAATTGTTGATTTTACAGAAGAATATGTTTCAGGCGTGGCTGAAATAGAACAGGCGTGCTTTTCAAATCCCTGGGAGATTTCCGCAATAAGAGGAGAACTTGAAAATAACTGCTCGTTTATTTATGTTGCCGTTGAGGATAATAAGCCGGTGGGTTATGTTAACGTTTACTGTGTTCTTGATGATATAGATGTGGTTCGTGTGGCTGTTTTGCCTGAATGCCGCAGGCAAAAAATTGCCGAAAACATTTTAAAAACAGCAATGAATCGGCATAAAGGCACTGTTTATCTTGATGTTCGTGAAAGCAACGTTCCGGCAATTAATCTTTATAAATCATTAGGGTTTGAAGACACGGGAGTGCGTAAAAATTATTACACAAATCCCACGGAAAATGCCGTGCTTATGAAAAAGGACAATTATTAATCGGCATCTTGCTGCCTGAAAGGCTAAGGTAATTATTATGAAAATTTTAGGAATTGAAAGTTCGTGCGATGAAACTGCCGCCGCTGTTGTGGAAAACGGCAGAAACGTGCTGTCAAATGTAATAGCAACTTCGCTTAATGAGCATAAATTATACGGAGGCGTTGTGCCTGAAATTGCATCACGCCGCCACGCCGAAAGTATAAGCGGCGTTGTAAAACAGGCGCTGGAACAGGCAAATTGCACCATTGATGATATTGATGCTGTTGCCGTTACATATGCTCCCGGTTTAATAGGCGCTCTTCTTGTGGGCGTTAATTTTGCAAAGGGTCTTGCCATTTCGGCAAACAAACCCCTTGTCCCCGTACATCATCTTCGTTCTCACATTGCCGCAAACTATTTAACAAGCAATGTTGAGCCGCCGTTTTTGTGCCTTGTTGTAAGCGGCGGCCATTCTCACATAGTTGCCGTAAACAGTTATACGGATTATAAAATTATAGGCAAAACAAGAGATGATGCGGCAGGCGAGGCTCTTGACAAAGCAGGCAGAACTATGGGACTTGAATATCCCGGCGGAATCAGTATAGATAAAATCAGCGGATTGGGGAATCCCAATGCATTTAAATTTCCTCATCCAAAAGTTGACGGTGCACCTTATGATTTTTCTTTCAGCGGGTTAAAGACTTCTGTTATTAATATTGTGCATAACGCAAAGCAAAAAGGCGAGGATGTTAACGTTGCGGATTTGGCTGCGTCTTTTCAAAAAAGCGTTGTTGATTGTCTTATTTCAAATTTAAAGTCTGTTTGTGAAAATTTCGGTTATAATAAAATTGTGCTTGCAGGCGGCGTTTCGGCAAATTCTTTGTTAAGAAGCGAGGCTGAAAAACTTTGCCGTGAAAAAAATATGCAGCTGTTTTTGCCTGAGCTTAAATATTGCGGCGATAACGGCGCAATGGTAGCGGCACAGGGCTATTATGAGTTTTTGGCAGGTACCCGAGGTTCTTCAAATCTTAATGCTTATGCCACAATGTCCATAGAGGGCGAACATTGTCAAATTATTAATGATGAACATTAAATGAATTGTGCAATATTACTATTGAATTTTGATGTTTTTTAGTTATAATATTAACTGATGAAAATAGCGGTATTACGGCTTTTCATCCACTATTTTGTTTATTTTTTATTAAAGGAGAATAAATATGGAAACAAATCTTACCAACAACAAATCACTCCTTGATTGGCTTGATGAAAAAGTTGAACTTTTAAAGCCTTCAAAGATTGTTTGGATTGACGGCTCAAAAGAGCAAATCGACGCTCTTAAAAAAGAGGCTGTTGAAACAGGCGAAATGATTAAATTAAACGAGGATCTTCTTCCTGATTGCTATCTTCACAGAACAGCAGAAAATGACGTTGCACGTGTTGAAGACAGAACTCTTATCTGCACAAAGAATGAAAAAGACGCAGGCCCTACAAACCATTGGATGGACCCTGCAGAATGCTATAAAATGCTTTATGATATTGCTGCCGGTTCATATGAAGGCAGAACAATGTACATCATCCCTTATTCAATGGGTCCTGTAGGTTCTCCGTTCTCAAAAATCGGTATTGAAATCACAGATTCAATTTATGTTGTTCTTAACATGAATATTATGACAAGAGTAGGCAAGAAAGTTCTTGACTGCCTTGGCGATTCTAACGACTGGGTTCGTGGTATGCATGCAAAATGTAATGTTGACCCTGAAAAGAGATGGATTTGCCAGTTCCCTGAAGACAACACAATTATTTCAGTTAACTCTGCTTACGGCGGAAACGTACTTCTCGGTAAAAAATGTTTCGCTCTTCGTATTGCTTCTTATCTCGGCAAAAACGAAATGTGGCAGGCTGAGCATATGCTTATCCTCGGTCTTGAAAAACCAAACGGAGAAATTAAATATATCTGTGCAGCTTTCCCAAGTGCTTGCGGAAAAACAAACCTTGCAATGCTTATTCCTCCTGAAGGATATCAGAAGAAGGGCTACAAAGTTTGGTGCGTAGGCGATGATATTTCTTGGATCAGAAAAGGTCCTGACGGACGTCTTTATGCAATTAACCCTGAAAACGGTTTCTTTGGCGTTGCTCCGGGAACAAACATGAAGTCTAACCCTAACGCTCTTAAATCAACAATGCAGGGTACAATTTTCACAAACGTTTGTCATAACCTTGATAACAACACTGTTTGGTGGGAAGGTCTTGACAAGAATCCTCCAACAAACGCTATCGACTGGAAAGGTAATCCTTGGAACGGTCAGGAAAGCACAGAAAAGGGTGCTCATCCAAACTCAAGATTTACTGCTCCTGCAGTTAACTGCCCTTGCATTTCTTCTGAATTTGAAAACCCACAGGGCGTTCCGATTTCAGCATTTGTATTCGGCGGTCGTCGTGCTAAGCTCACTCCGCTTGTATATCAATCAAAGAGCTGGAATCACGGTGTATTTGTAGGTTCAATCATGGGTTCTGAAACAACTGCTGCTGCTACAGGTGCTGTAGGCGTTGTTCGTCGTGACCCAATGGCTATGCTTCCTTTCTGCGGCTACAACATGGGCGATTATTGGAAACATTGGATTGAAATCGGCGAAACTCTTGATCCTGATAAAGCTCCTAAAATCTTTAACGTTAACTGGTTCCGTAAGGACGACGAAGGCAACTTCTTATGGCCGGGCTTTGGCGATAACCTTCGTGTTCTTGATTGGATTGTTGACCGTTGCGAAGGCAAGGTAGACGCTGAAGAAACAGCAATCGGTTACCTTCCAAAAGCAGAAGATATTAACCTTGAAGGTCTTGATATGACAACAGAAGATCTTGAAAAGATTCTTGATGTTGACAAAGACGCTTGGGAAGAAGAACTTAAAGGCGTTGAAGAGCTTTATGCTAAATTCGGCGATACTCTTCCTAAAGAACTTGAAGATGAACTTAACACAGTTAAGGCTAATCTTGAAAAATAATTAATGTAATTTATAACTTTCGTTATATTCCGGCAGTCATTTGGCTGCCGGTTTTTGCTTTGCTTTGAAACAGTTTGCATTTTCCGTGTAACATTGACAAAAAATTAACGAATAAACACCCAAACTATGTGAAAAAATATGTATTGATTTTAATATAAATATATTTTATAATAATTAACGTGTAAAAACCTGAAATTTAAATTTATTTATGAAGAGGTAAATACTATGAACGCTTTAAACAAAAAAACTATTGAAGATATTGAAGTTAAGGGCAAAAAAGTTCTTGTTCGTTGCGACTTCAATGTTCCGCTTAAAGACGGCGAAATTACAAACGATAAAAGAATTGTTGCCGCTCTTCCTACAATTAAATATCTTGTAGAAAACGGTGCAAAGGTTATTCTTTGCTCTCATCTTGGCAGACCAAAGGGAGAATATAAGCCTGAATTCAGCCTTGCTCCTGTTGCAGCAAGACTTTCAGAATATCTTGGTCAGGAAGTTAAACTTGCAGAAGATGAAAATGTTGTAGGCGAAAATGCAAAGGCAATGGCTGCCGCTCTTGAAAACGGTCAGGTAATGCTTCTTGAAAACGTAAGATACAGAAAAGAAGAAACAAAAAATGAAGAAAACTTTTCAAAGGAACTTGCTTCTCTTGCAGAGATTTTTGTTAACGACGCATTTGGCACAGCACACAGAGCACATTGCTCAACAACAGGCGTTGCTTCTTATCTTCCTGCTGTTTGCGGTTACCTTATTCAAAAGGAAATCACATTTATGGGCGGCGCACTTGAAGACCCGAAACGTCCCCTTGTTGCAATTCTCGGCGGTGCAAAAGTTTCCGATAAAATCGGCGTAATCACAAACCTTCTTGATAAGTGCGATACTCTTATTGTAGGCGGTGGTATGGCTTACACATTTATGAAATCATTAGGTCATCATATCGGCACATCTCTTCTTGAAGAAGAACAGGTTGAAAATGCCGGCAAAATGATGGAAGAAGCAAAAGCAAAGGGCGTTAACTTCCTTATTCCTGTTGATAATAAAGTTGGTAGGGAATATGATGAAAATACAGAAGCAATGGTTGTTAACAGCGATGAAATTCCTGACGGCTGGATGGGTCTTGACATCGGTCCTAAATCACAGGAACTTTTTGCAAATGCAATTAAAGGTGCAGGCACAATTATTTGGAACGGACCTATGGGCGTTTCCGAATGGGATAATTTTGCAGCAGGCACAATCGCAGTTGCAAAAGCAGTTGCAGAGTCAGGTGCAATTTCAATCGTTGGCGGCGGCGACTCCGTTGCAGCTGTAACAAAGCTTGGCTTTAGTGATAAAATGAGCCACATTTCAACAGGCGGCGGTGCTTCTCTTGAATTCCTTGAAGGTAAAGAGCTTCCCGGTATTGCTGCTCTTAATGATAAAGACTGATTAAAGCGTTTATTTAAATATAATATTTTAATGATAAAGAGGTAGTTTATAATGAATAAAAATCTTCGTAAAGCAGTTATTGCAGGTAACTGGAAAATGAATAACACTCCTGCTCAAACAACTGCACTTCTTAATGAAATGAAACCCCTTGTTGCAGATGCAGATTGCGACGTTATTATTTGTGCTCCTTTTGTTGATTTGCAGGCAGCACTTGATGCAACAGCAGGCTCAAATATTATGGTTGGTGCAGAAAACTGCCACTGGGCAGAAAGCGGCGCTTTCACAGCAGAAGTTTCTGCTCCTATGCTTAAAGAAATGGGTGTGCCTTATGTAATTATCGGCCATTCCGAACGCCGTCAGTATTTCGGCGAAACAAACGAAACAGTTAACAAAAGAGTTCGTGCCGCTCTTGATAACGGACTTAAAGTTATTCTTTGTGTTGGCGAAGTTCTTGCAGAAAGAGAACAGGGTGTAACATTTGAAGTTGTTGGCATGCAAACAAAAATCGCTCTTCAGGGTGTTAGTGCAGAAGAACTTAAAAACGTTATTATTGCTTATGAACCTGTTTGGGCTATCGGCACAGGTAAAACAGCAACTGCAGACCAGGCAGATGAAGTTAACGGCTATATTCGTTCCGTAATTGCAGACCTTTACGGCAAAGATGCAGCAGATGCTTTTGTTGTTCAATACGGCGGTTCAATGAATGCTAAAAATGCTGAAGAACTTCTTTCAAAAGAAAATGTAGACGGCGGTCTTATCGGCGGCGCATCTCTTAAAGCAGAAGATTTTTCAATCATTGTTAAAGCTGCAAGCAAATAATTAATTTCAGCCCTCCAACAGCGGAGGGCTTTTCTTAAGAACGGAGGATTAGAAATGAAAAAACCTGTTGTTTTATGTATAATGGACGGTTTTGGTAAAAATGATTCCGATTACGGCAATGCCATTGCAATGGCAAAAAAGCCTAATCTTGATAAGCTTATGGCAGAATGCCCAATGACTTATATAGGCGCATCCGGAATGGATGTTGGTTTGCCGGACGGTCAAATGGGTAACAGTGAGGTCGGCCACACAAATATAGGTGCCGGCAGAGTTGTTTATCAACCATTAACAAGAATTACAAAGGCTTTTGAAGACGGTGAGGCACAGCAAAATCCTGCTATCAAAGGTGCTATGGAAAATGCAAAGGGCAAAGCTCTTCATTTAATCGGTCTTGTTTCACCCGGCGGTGTTCACAGCCATACCGACCACCTTTACGGTCTTCTTCAAACTGCAAGGGATAACGGTGTTGAAAATGTTTATGTTCACGCTTTGCTTGACGGCCGTGATGTTCCGCCGGCTTCAGCAGTTGAATATTTGGAAGAACTTGAAAATAAAATGGCAGAAATCGGCGTTGGTAAAATCGCTTCTGTTATGGGCAGATTTTATGCAATGGACCGTGATAATATTTGGGACCGTGTTGAAAAAGCATATGCAGCTATTGTTTACGGCGAGGGAATTCATACCGATAATGCAATAGATGCGGTTAAGGCTTCTTATGAAACTATTGACGAAGACGGAAAACATCTTACAGATGAATTTGTTATTCCGACAGTTGTGGGTAATGACGGCAGAGTTAAGGCAGATGACAGCGTAATTTTCTTTAATTTCCGCCCTGACAGAGCAAGAGAAATAACAAGAACATTTGTTGACCCTGACTTTAACGGATTTGAAAGAAAGAACGGTTTCTTTAACCTTTATTATGTTTGTATGACTCAGTATGATGCAGAAATGCCAAATGTTAAGGTTGCGTTTGGTCCTGAATCTCTTAAAAATACGTTCGGCGAATATATTTCAAACCTTGGCAAAACTCAGCTTCGTATTGCAGAAACACAAAAATACGCTCACGTAACATTCTTCTTTAACGGCGGCGAAGAAAAACAATATCCGGGTGAAGACAGAATCCTTGTTGATTCTCCTAAAATTTCAACATTTGATTTAATGCCTGAAATGAGTGCACCTGAAGTTTCAAAGAAACTTAATGAAGCTGTTCGCAGCGGTAAATATGATGCTGTTATCGTTAACTTTGCAAACTGTGATATGGTTGGTCATACAGGCATTATTCCGGCCGCAGTTAAAGCTGTTGAAACTGTAGATGAGTGTGTTGGCACTTTGGCACAGGCTGTAAAAGACGTACAGGGTGTTCTTTTTGTAACGGCAGACCATGGCAATGCAGATAAAATGCTTGATGAAAACGGTGAACCGTTTACTGCTCATACAACAAATCCTGTTCCGTTTATTGTTTACAATTATCCTTGTGAAGTAAGAGAAGGCGGTAAACTTTGCGACATTGCTCCTACAATGTTAAAGGTTATGGGTCTTGAACAACCAAAGGAAATGACAGGAACATCTATTATTAAATAACGTATATTTATATGGTTTAAAAGCGTCGAAATGCAAATTTTCGGCGCTTTTGTTTATTTTATACAAATAATTTTTAACTTTTTTTATCACAATATTGTTGAAATGGTTTTTAACTTATTGTAAAATTAAAGTAGGTGATATATATGGAAAATCAAATTATTATTAATTCAGCAAGAAACGAAAGAGTTTTCATTCGTGTTAAAAAAGGCCATTTTGTAACGGCGAGCGCACATATTAATTATTATGTGGGTACTTCCGATATAAAGCATAATCACGAAGTTTCTGTTGACACCGCTATGCTTATGGCAGAATATTACAATACTCGTGGCATAGATGTTGATACTGTTTTGTGCCTTTATGAAACTCAAGCGTTAGGTGCATATTTGGCTCACGAACTTTCAAGACCATCTATGATGGACCCTAATCCTCATTCTGATATTTATGTTCTCGGTCCTGAATATGACGCAAGCGGTAATATTATTTTCCGTGATAATCTTAAAAGAATGATTAGCGGCAAAAATGTGCTTATTCTTATTTCTTGTATTACAAGCGGTTCAACAGTTGAAAAAGCCATTGAAAGCGTTAATTATTACGGCGGCACGGTTGTGGGCATAAGCTCTGCTTTCAGTGCTAAGAAGGAAATAGACGGAATTGAGGTTAATACCGTGTTTACAGATGAAGATTTGCCGGATTATCAAATTTATGATAAGCACGATTGCCCGCTTTGCAACAGCAACACACCTGTTGATGCACTTGCAAACGGCTACGGCTATTCAACCCTTTAATTTTTGCTCTTGACAATTATTTTCAAGGTGTTATAATAACCTTGCTAAATTAAATAGTACCCAAAAAAAGACTGTGAAGCAGAAAAAGACTGTGGTTTTTGATTTCAGAGAGTCGACGGCAGGTGAAAGTCGGCACAAATATTACGGTGTATAGCTCTCTGCGGAGTTGTTGCCCTGAAGGTTTTTATAGATAGGGGCAAACGTGTAACTGCGTTAAAGGTTAAGGCATTGCATGATGCTAAAGGGCAGTTTATCTGCTGAAGTAGGGTGGTACCGTGTAGAATTTCTACGCCCCTATATTTTTGTGGGGGCGTTTTTTTATGCCTCCGAAAAAGAAAGGAGTTTTTAATTATGTTAAACGGTTGCAAAAAATACATTCCGTTCAAACCAATCAACATTCCAAACAGAACATGGCCCGATAAGGTTATCACAAAAGCACCCACATGGTGCAGCGTGGATTTAAGAGACGGTAATCAGGCTCTTGTTGACCCAATGAATTTGCAGGAAAAATTGGAATTTTTTAAAATGCTTGTAGATATCGGCTTTAAAGAAATTGAAGTTGGTTTTCCTTCTGCAAGTGAAACGGAATATGAAATTTTAAGAACACTTATTGACGGAAATTATATTCCGGACGATGTTACAATTCAGGTTCTTGTTCAGGCAAGACCTCATCTTATTAAAAAAACGTTTGAGGCTATTGCAGGCGCAAAAAACGTTATTGTTCATTTTTATAATTCAACTTCAACTCTTCAGCGCAAGGTTGTTTTTAAAACAGATATGCAAGGCGTTATTGACATTGCCGTTGACGGTGCAAAGCTTATTAAAGAATTAACGGATAAAGAACTTGTTCTGCATCCTGAAATGAATATTAGATATGAATATTCGCCGGAATCATTTACAGGCACGGAAATTGACAATTCTGTTTTAATTTGCGAAAAAGTTATGGAAGTTATGGGCTCTACTAAAGAGAATCCTATTATTCTTAATCTTCCGTCAACTGTTGAATGTTCTACCCCAAACGGTTATGCCGACCAAATTGAATATTTTTGCACTCACCTTAAAAACAGAGATGCGGCAATTATTTCTCTTCATCCTCATAATGACAGAGGTACAGGCGTTGCCTGTGCAGAACTTGGTCTTATGGCAGGTGCTGACAGAATAGAAGGCACGGTTTTCGGAAACGGTGAAAGAACAGGTAATGTAGACGTTGTTACACTTGCCCTTAATATGTGGACTCAGGGTGTTGACCCACAACTTGATTTCAGCAATATTAATAAGGTTAAAGAAGTTTACGAACGCTGCACAAAAATGACCGTTCCCCCACGTCAACCATACGGCGGCGAGCTTGTGTTCACGGCATTTTCAGGTTCACATCAGGATGCTATTAATAAAGGTAAAATTTATATGGAGGAAAATGGTTCGGATTATTGGGAAGTTCCTTATCTTCCAATCGACCCGGCAGATGTGGGCAGGGAATACGAGCCGATTATTCGCATTAATTCTCAAAGCGGAAAAGGCGGCACGGCGTTTATACTCGCAAATGATTACGGCATTAAAATGCCAAAATCAATGCAGACAGATTTCAGTGCAGTTGTTCAAAAAGCTTGTGATGAAAGCGGTAAAGAGCTTCATCCCGGCGAGGTATTCGATTTGTTTCAAAAAGAATACAGAAATGTGTGTGGTCCTTACAGACTTGTTAATTATAAAATTGCCGAAGAAAAGAACGAGGAAGATTATTTAACAAGCGTTCATTTTGCAGGCGAAATTAAGTATAAAGACAATGCTCCCGTTAAAATTGAAGGCAACGGTTCAGGTCCAATCGGTGCGTTTTGCGATGCTATGAATAAAGCAGGTCTTTCAAATTATGAATTTGTGGATTACAGTGAACACGCAATCTCGGTTGGTTCGGATTCAAAGGCTATCAGTTATATTCACATTAAAAATCCACAGGGCAAGGATGTTTATGGCATCGGTGTTTCACATAATATCGGCTACGCTTCAATGAAGGGTATTATTTGTGCTATTAACAGAGACCAGCCTGATACTGTTCGTGATGATACTATGCCCGGCATATTTGATGTTTGTTGATTTAAAATAAAACTTAACGGCAGGAATGTAATTCTTTGCAGAAAGGTAAAAGTATGAAAAAATATAAAATTACTGTTTTAAAGGGCGACGGTATCGGTCCGGAAATAGTAGATGAATGTATAAAGGTTCTTGATAAAGCAGGCGAAAAATTTGGTTTTGCTTTTGATTATAATTACCGCCTTTTAGGCGGTTGCGCCATTGATGCGGCAGGTGTTCCTTATCCAAAGGAAACAGCAGATGCCTGCAAAGCGTCCGACGCTGTGCTTTTGGGTGCAGTTGGCGGCCCTAAGTGGGACAGCCAGCCGGGCAATAATCGCCCTGAAAAAGGACTTCTTGCTATTCGTGAGGATTTGGGCCTTTTTGCAAATCTTCGCCCTGCAAAAATATTTGCGCCTCTTAAATCTGCTTCTCCGATTAAAGAAGAAATAATCGGCGACGGACTTGATATTCTTATTGTTCGTGAACTTACAGGCGGAATTTATTTCGGCGACAGGGGAACGTATGAGGAAAACGGCGTTGTGGGAGCATATGACACAGAGCGTTATACATATCCCGAAATTAAAAGAATTGTAAAAGCAGGTTTTGAGTATGCCATGAAGCGTAACAAAAAGCTTACTTGTGTTGACAAGGCAAATGTGCTTGATTCCTCCCGCCTTTGGAGAAAGGTTATGGAAGAAACGGCAAAAGATTATCCTGAAGTTGAAGTTTCTTATATGTATGTTGATAACTGCGCTATGCAGCTTGTACGTAATCCAAATCAGTTTGACACAATCGTAACTTCAAATATTTTCGGCGATATTCTTTCAGATGAGGCTTCTATGGTCAGCGGCTCAATCGGCATGCTTGCTTCCGCTTCATTGGCAGAGGGTACGTTTGGTCTTTATGAACCTATTCATGGCTCTGCACCGGATATTGCCGGTCAGCAAAAGGCAAATCCCCTTGCAACTATTCTTTCGGGTGCAATGATGCTTCGCTATACTTTCGGCGAATCGGCTGCGGCAGATGCTATTGAAAATGCCGTTGATAAAGCGTTAACACAGGCAAGAACGCCTGATATTTATGAAGAAGGTTTTGAAAAGGTTACCACTTCACAAATGGGCAACCTTGTTGCTTCACTTTTATAATTGTTTTGCCTCTCTGAATTTTAGGGAGGCTTTTTTGTTATTTGTTCCTATTTACAGGGAAAAATTATTTTTATAACTGTTTTACCTCTCTTGTAAAAGGGGGCTTCACATTTTATATGCTACTTAGAGATTTTCATAATCCAATTACATTTATTAATAAATATTTTTTGTCTTGTAAGAATTATTTTATTGTGAACGCAAAAAACAAATTCTTGACAAGTGCAGGGTTGTTTGATATAATACATAAGCTGTCCGTTTTGGACGGCAATCCTTGCTCGAAACAAAGATTTCGGGCCAAAAGTCCAAAAGGAGGTGCACAAGAATGGCATTAAATAAGTACGAAATCGTATTAGTTTTCTCAGTTGCTAAAGGTGAGGAAGCAGTTGAAGCTTTAAAGGCAAAGTTCACAGATATGATTAAGGCAAACGGCACTCTTGGCGAAGTTGAAGAATGGGGCAAGCGCAGATTAGCTTATCCTATCAACTACGAAACAGAGGGTTACTATGTTGTTGCTCAGTTTGAATCTGAAGATTCTTTCCCTGCAGAGCTTGACCGTGTAATTAACATTACAGACGGTGTTCTTCGTTCATTAATCGTTGCTAAAGGCGAATAAGGAGGAAGTTTAAATGATTAATTCTGTTATTATTATGGGCAGATTAACATTCGACCCCGAGCTTAGAACAACACCAAACGGTGTTTCTGTTGTTCGTTTTCAGGTAGCTTGCGATAGAGGCTATCAAAAGCAAGGCGAAGAAAGAAAAGCCGATTTTATTGATGTTACGGCATGGCGTCAAACTGCTGAGTTCGTATCTCGTTATTTCCAAAAAGGTTCAATGATTGCTATTGAAGGTTCAATTCAAACCGACAGTTATACCGATAAAGACGGAAATAAGAGAAAATCAGTTCAAGTTGTTGCCAACAGAGCTTCTTTCTGCGGTTCAAAGGCAGAAAGCAACACAAACACAAATCCTGCTTACAGTCAGCCGGCTCCAAGCTATGCTTCTGCTGATAACAGTGATTTTGAAGAAATTGTTGACGATGACGATGAATTACCATTTTTTTAAAGGAGGAAACTAAACATGGCATATGTTAAAGGTGGCCCAAGAAAGAGCCGTAGAAAAGTTTGCCAATTTTGTGTTGACAAATGCGAATGCATTGATTATAAAGATGTAGCAAAGCTTAACAGATACACTTCAGAAAGAGCAAAAATTCTTCCTCGTCGTGTAACCGGCACATGCGCAAAGCACCAAAGAGAGCTTACAACAGCTATCAAGCGTGCTCGCCAAATTGCACTTCTTCCATACAGTGCAGACTAATTTTCAGCATTTCAGAACCTTGTTGTTTTCAGCAAGGTTCTTTTTTATTTTTGCTTTGCATAATCGGCTTTTTGTGCTATACTACCCAAAGAGGTTACAATATGAATATAAAAAATGTTGAATTTAAAAATATTGCGTTTTTAGCTCCGATGGCAGGTATTGCCGATGCGGCATTTCGTGAGTTGTGCGTAAATTACGGTGCAGGTTACACCGTTACGGAAATGGTAAGTGCAAAGGGGCTTACAATGGGCGATAAAAAAAGTGCCTTGCTTTTAACTCTTGGTAAGGATGAAAAAATTGCCGGTGCACAAATTTTTGGGGACGACCCGGAAATAATGGCAAGGGCGGCAATGATGTGCCTTGATTTTCACCCTGATATAATCGATATTAATATGGGTTGCCCTGCACCTAAAATTGCCGGCAATGGCAGTGGGGCATCGCTTATGAAAAATCCTGTTCTTGCAGGTGAAATAGTTAGGGCAGTATCTTCAGCCGTTAATATTCCCATTACAGCGAAAATCCGTAAAGGGTGGGACAGTGAAAGCGTTAACGCTGTTGAAATGGCACAAATTCTTGAAAAAAACGGTGCGGCGGCAATAACCGTTCATGGCAGAACACGGCAGGAAATGTACAGCGGTAAAGTGGATTTGGATATTATTCGCCGTGTTAAGCAGGCTGTTTCAATTCCCGTTATCGCAAACGGAGATGTGCGTGATGCTCAAAGTGCCGCTGTTACATTGGAAAAAACAAATTGTGATGCTTTAATGATTGGCAGGGGAGCGTTGGGAAATCCTTGGGTTTTTCAACAAATCAACGCATATTTAAACGAGTGCAGAGTTATTCCACAGCCCTCTGTTGCGGAAAAGATGACGGTAATGCTAAAGCATATTCAAAAAATTATTGAGTATAAGGGTGAATATACAGCTATGCGTGAGGCAAGGCATCATGCGGCTTATTATACAAAGGGTTTGCGTGGCGGTGCGGCTTTAAGAGCAGAAATGGGAAAACTTGAAACCTTTGAACAGTTGCAGGAAATTACGTACAGAATTGTAAAGGAAAATATGTAATGGTTTTAAAAAATGTGTGCTTTTATAATGAAGTTTTTGAAAAAGAAGTTGGGGATATAAGAATTGAAAACGGCAAATTTACCGAAATCGGAATTATTAATGACCCGGGTGAGGATAAATCGGGTTTAATTGCTTTGCCGGGTTTTGTTGATGTTCATATTCACGGTTGCGGTGGAGCAGACGCTTGTGATTGCAGCGAAAACGCTTTGCATACAATGGCAAACACATTGGCAAAACAGGGCGTTACTTCATTTTGCCCCACAACTATGACATTGCCTGTAGAAAAACTTGAAAAAATTGCCGCTGCTGTTGCCGATTTTAAGCAAAAACAAACAAAAGGCTCAAAAATTGCAGGAATAAATTTTGAAGGTCCGTTTATTGCTATGGCAAAAAAGGGTGCTCAAAACGGTGATTATGTTGTGCCGGGTACTAAAAAAGATTTTGATGCACTTTATAATGCTTCAAAAGGATTAATGAAATTAATTACAGTTGCTCCCGAAGCGTTTGACAGTGATGAATTTATAAAATATGCTTCTCAAAAATGCAATATTTCCGTGGGTCATTCATGTGCAAACGGTGCAGAGTGCCAAAAAGCGGTGGATTTAGGTGTTAATCATGCAACTCATTTGTATAATGCCATGACGGCTATGACCCATCGTGAACCGGGTATTGTTGGCACGTGTCTTGACAATAATTCCGTTATGTGCGAAATTATTTGCGACGGCGCTCATGTTTGCCCAGCCGTTTTAAGAAACACCTTTAAAATTTTAGGTGAAGACAGAGCCGTTGTTATAAGCGATTCCATGCGTGGCGCAGGTTTGGGTGCAGGTGAATTTGAACTTGGCGGTCAGCAAGTTTTTGTTGATGAAAACGGCAGGTATGCCCGTCTTGCAGACGGCACTATTGCCGCTTCAATATCAAATGTTTTTAACGAATTTAAAAATTTGTTGGAATTCGGAATAGATTTTAAAACCGCTCTTAAATCTTGCACAATTAATCCGGCGAAATCAATAAATGCTGAAAATGAAATAGGCTCTGTTGCCTTGGGAAAACAAGCAGATTTGGTTTTTGTTGACAGCCAACTAAACATAAAGGAAGTAATTATAAATGGAATATACGCTTAATATAGCCCTTATAGAGCCTGAAATACCGCAAAACACAGGCAATATTGCACGAACTTGTGCTGCAACAGGTGCAAGATTGCATCTTGTGCGTCCAATGGGGTTTGAAATTACGGATAAACAGGTGCGCCGTGCAGGGCTTGATTATTGGGATAAACTTGATATAACTTATTATGATGATATAAATGATTTTTTTGAGAAAAATAAAGGTGCTGAATTTTTTTATTTTACCACAAAGGCAGAGCAGGCTCACAGCGATGTAAATTACCCTAACAACTGCTTTCTTGTTTTCGGCAAGGAAACAAAAGGATTGCCGGAAGAACTTTTAAAAGAAAATCACGACAGGTGTGTGCGTTTACCGATGCGTGGAATTATACGCAGTTTAAATCTTTCAAATTCCGTTTGCGCAGGTGCTTATGAGGTGTTGCGCCAGTGGGATTACCCGGAATTATCAAGTAAAGGTCAGCTTCACAATTTAAAATGGTAATTGTAAAATTAAAAGCAGTAAGGTTTTAGCCTTACTGCTTTTTATGATTTCTTATTATTTTGCTATATCTGCTGTTTTTGCTTTTGTAAATTTTTCAAAATCATTAAATTTTAAGCAAACTTGATAGCCTATCTTGCCGGCGGAAAAATAAATTTCATCAAAGTTTTTACTGCTCTCGTCAATAAAAATAGGAAATTGTTTTTTCATTCCTATGGGCGAACAACCGCCGTGAACGTATCCTGTCAGTCCCAAAAGCTCCTTTTGCGGAATCATTTCAACACTTTTTTCACTTGCGGCTTTAGCGGCTTTTTTTAAATCCAATTCTTTTTCAACAGGCAGCATAAAAACATAATGCTGTTTTGATTTACCTACAGTTACAAGAGTTTTAAAAACCTTTTTCGGTTCTTCGCCTAAAATTTTTGCGATTTCGGCACCTGTTAATGTGCTGTTTTGCTCATATTTTTTAAATGTGTAATTTATTTTTGCAGCGTCAAGTACACGCATAACATTTGTTTTATCGTCTTTTTTGCCCATTAATCTTCTGCCATAAATTCCTTAATTTTATCTAAATTTTTTATTGCCTGCTGATAACCTAATTGGTAAATAACCTCTAATTTATTGGTGTCTTTTTCCAAAGTACTGCTGTGAAGAGGCTGTGGCGGGCAAATTGTAAATACATTGCCTTTAATGCTTTCTTCTTCTACAAATCGTTTCTCTGCATTGTACATTTCATATCTGTTAATCATTGCGTCTGCCAAGTTAGGGTATTTTTTTAGGGATTTTTTAATTAATCCCGGCTTTTTAAAAGGTTGTTTTACAAAAAGTTTGTCTTGTGTCATAACGACAATGCATTTTTTGCATCCGTCATCATATGCCTTTTGAAGGGGAATAGAGTCTGCAATACCGCCGTCAAAATACAGGCAATCACCTATTTGTGTGCCTTTTGTTGCCAGGGGCATGGAACAAGATGCTCTTATTACGGGACATCCGTATTCACGCATTGATTTAGGGTACATGTATTCTGCTTTGCCTGTGTAAGCGTTTGTTACAACAACGCAAAATTCAGCGTCGGAATTTTCAAAGTTTTCTTGATTTAACGGTGAAATGTTATACGAAAGTTCGCCGAAAATCCAATCGCCGTTCATATATTCGCCTTTTTTGAACATTGATTTTAAACTTGTGTATCTTTTGTCGTTGCAATAATTAATTATTATATCGTGTTGGCGTCTTATGTTTTTCCCCAAAAAAGACGTGCCGTTGCATGAGCCTGCCGAAACGCCTATTACATACGGAAACTCAATTCCGTTTTCCATAAAAGCGTCAAGCACACCGCTTGTAAATATACCTCTGTTGCCGCCGCCTTCAAGTACCAAGCCGCAATCAAACATATTCATTCTGTCTACCTCATAAATTAAAAAAGAGCATTGAAAAAATCAATGCTCTCTCATTTTAAAATTATTTTGCTTTGTTAGCCTTCTTTGCGGGAGCCTTTTTCTTTTTAGGAGCTTCTTTTTTAGGAGCTTCCTCAACTTTAGTATCTTCTTCTTTTACGTCAATAATTTCAAGTTCGTTGTCGCATTCAAAAAAGTCGTTGTCATCAAAATATTCAGGTTCTTTTTTATCTGTTAATTTTTGAATAGCAATATAAACTGCGGCAATAACACCTGCAATGGCAACAATAGCGCCTATAACTTTTAAAATTTTATTTAAATTCATTATTTTAACCCCCAGATAAAAGTATAGTTATATTATATATATTAAGTTACTCAAAGTCAAGCAACATTAATTAAATAAAAAAATAAACTCCTGCAAAAAATAAAATTGCAGGAGTGCTTTTTTACATTGTTTATGCTTTGTTAAGCTTTGAAACAAGATTGCTCTTCTTTCTTGCAGCTGTGTTTTTGTGAAGAAGGTTTTTGGCAGCAGCCTGGTCAATCTTCTTAACAGCAGCTTTAACAACAACATCCTTATCTTCTGCATTTGCATCAATTGCAGCGTTTGCTTTTTTGATTGCAGTTTTAAGTGCAGTGTTTGTTGCTTTGTTGTTGGCAGCTTTCTTAGCTTGAACCTTAACTCTCTTTTTTGCTGATTTAATGTTTGGCATGTTTTTCAACTCCTTTAGCGGAAAAGTTTTAGTTTAAGGGCATACACCCAATATCTTATAAATGCTAATGTATATTATCACACCTTGCGAAAAAATGCAAGTATTTTTTTATTTTTGGGCATACTTTTACTAAAAAAGTTGAAAAACAGGGGTGTTTATTATGCAAAATCGAACAGATTTGGCTGTAGAGTGCTATGAGGAAAAGGAAAAAACAAAAATAAACGGTGTTAAAATTACTGAAAAAGGCAACGTAACTATTGTGTCTGTTTTAAACGAAAACGGTGAAAAAGCCATTGGTAAATCGGTGGGAAATTATATTACCGTGGATGTTCCGTCATTTGTTAATGATACAGATATTTTTGACGGCAGATTAACTCAAATTTCAAGTATAATAAAAAAATTATTGCCGCCAAATTGCGACAATGTTTTGGTGGCAGGTGTTGGTAATATGGATATAACGGCAGATGCATTGGGACCTAAAACGTTATCTTATGTTCTTGCCACCCGTCATATTTCAAAGGAATTGCGTGTTGAAATGGGATTCCCCGAGTTAAAATCCGTTTCGGGTGTGCGCACAGGCGTTCTGGGAGAAACCGGAATTGAAAGTGCCGAATATATAAAGGGGATTGTTGGGGTTATTAAACCGGCTTGTGTTATTGTTGTTGATGCTCTTGCGGCCTCCTCTGCTCAAAGGCTTGGCACAACGGTTCAAATTTCAAATACAGGCATTTCTCCGGGTTCGGGAGTTGGCAATCATCGCTTTGAAATTTCCGAAAAAACGCTGGGTGTTCCGGTTGTTTCAGTAGGTATTCCCACTGTTGTGTGTGCAGGCGTGTTTGGCAGCCCGGATGACAATATGTTTGTTACTCCACGTGAAATAGACAGAGTTATCGAACAGGGGGCAAAGCTTATCGGAATGAGTATTAATGTTTGCTTACAGCCGGAGGTTAATGAAAAAGACCTTTTTGCATTGGTGGGTTAAACTTAATCAAAACAGCATATATATAATATGAATTTAAATCTGTTATATATATGGGTGCAAAATGAAACGTGAAGTTGTAATTTTTATATCAAACATAATTATTTTATTCGCTGCCTGTGGTTGCATAATAAATTTTTCTCCTTATATATCCAATCAAATTATAAGTATGGTTGAGTTTATGGACAAATTGTCAAATCCTTACACAAATTCAAAAGTTGTGTTTGCAAAAATTTCTCCGTTTATTTCAACAAAAAGCGATAATAATACTAATACCACTCAGGAAGATGACCGGCAGGTTATGAACAGCATTAATTCAAAGGACGGCTTTGATAATGAAGATTTGTTAAAAACACCTGCCGACATTCAGGCATTAATGGATGAAGAAGAACAGGTTATTGACGGTCAGGAAGAAGCAGGCAAAACAAGCGAAGAAAATTACTCGGGTGGCGGAACAATTATTTCCTTCGGTAATGTTCAGGTACAAAGTAAAATTCCTGAATCCTTTTATGATTTGAATATTGAAAATATTTTAAATGAAGGAGCCAATCTTACTGTTAAAGACCCTTCAAAACCTACAGTTCTTATTTATCACAGCCACACAACGGAAAGTTATACTCTTCTTGACGTGGGTTATTATACAAAGTCCGCCGACCTTAAAACAAAAAGCACCGAAAGAAATATGGTGCGGGTCGGGGACGAAATTTGCCGCATACTTGAGGAACGTGGCATAGGCGTTGTGCATGACAGGGAAATTCACGATGAAAATTATACCGGCGCTTATGATTCTTCACGTCAGTCGGTAGAAAAGTATTTGGAAGAGTATCCGTCTGTTGAAATAACTATTGATGTGCATAGAGACAGCATTACATATAAGGACGGTACAAAGGTTAAACCAACACAGATTGTAAACGGTAAAAAAGCGGCAAAAATGATGATTATTTCAGGTTGTGAATATAATCGGGTTAAAAATTTCCCATATTGGAGAGATAATTTGCATTTTTCTGCCGCTGTTACTAATCAAATTAACAGCGAGTACGAAGGTCTTATGAGACCAATTTTGTTTTCCGAACGAAAATATAATATGGATTTAACTAAAAATTCTTTTCTTTTGGAAGTAGGTACAGAGGCAAATACTTTGGATGAGGCGTGTTATTCGGGCAGGCTTTTTGCAAATGCACTTGCCGATTTAATACTTGAAAATTATGTTTCAAAGGAAAATGAATAAAAATATAATTAATGAAAGGCAGTGTAAATGAATATGAAAAAAATGTTGGTAACGGGAATTATGATGGTTTTTGCGGCAATTTTATTTTTCGGTTCATCGATTGCATATTACAATACAAAAAGTTTTGGCTTTGATGAAGACGCAATTTTTTATAAAAGAACGGCAACTTCAATAATTTTTTTAGATAAAGAAATTAAATATGAAGAAATAAATTATGTTTTTGATGAAGCTCAAAAGTATGTTCCTGAAGAATTAATTGCAATTTAAAGGGTAAAAAACACATTTTGTATAGCAAATACATTAACTCACTATATAATGTGTTAAGTAAATATATTATATATTAAAGCAAGGGCGGTGTTTAATCGCCCTTACTTTATACACCGTTTTAGAACGCTTGGCATAGTGTGATAAAACATTAAAAAACTTGAAAAAAAGTGTTGACAATTTGGGGAATGGGTGGTATTATTAACAAGCACTTTGCGAGAGGGACACCG
>CAKSWS010000002.1 GCA_934512155.1 uncultured Eubacterium sp.
TGCCACGCAGTGGCAGAGGGGACGGGCTCCGGTTCGGAGGTGGGTTGCGAAGCAACTCGGAGGGATTCCTGCAAGCCACACATTATTTAATTGAATCCCCCTGTCATCTTCGATGATATTCACTTTAACAAGGGGGACTAAATAAAAGTTGTAAACACAAGCAAGGCAATTTAAAAAAACAAAAAAAGCACCCCATTGGGGTGCTTAATTTAAATGTTAAACTAATTTTCTTCCCATTAATACACCGTGAACACTTGCCATCATAAGACCTCTTGTCCATCCGCTGGAATCGCCAAGGCAATGTAAGCCTTCAATATTAGTGTTAAAGTCAGTGTCCATTTTAACTCGGTTTGAATAAAATTTCAATTCAGGGCTGTAAAGCAATGTTTCAGGGCTTGCAAATCCCGGCACAACATGGTCCATAGCCTGAATAAAGTTAATAATATTTGTCATTGCACGGTAAGGCATTGCGGCAGTAATGTCGCCTGCTACGGCATCCGGCAAAGTTGGTTTAAGGTTGCTTTGTGAAAGCTCTTTTTGCCAAGTTCTTTTGCCTTCAAGAATATCGCCGAAGCGCTGAACAAGAATGTGTCCGTCGCCAAGCATATTTGTTAATTCGCCAACTTTTTGTGCATAGGCAATAGGCTGATTGAAAGGAACAGAGAAATTGTGAGAGCAAAGAATTGCCAAATTTGTGTTTTGGCTTTTAAGCTCTTTGTATGAATGGCCGTTAACAACTGCCAAATCATTGTCATAATTTTCTTGGGCAACAAATCCGCCGGGGTTTTGGCAGAATGTACGAACTTTGTTTTTAAACGGTTTTGGGTAGCCTACAAGTTTTGATTCGTAAAGAACTTCGTTAACCTTTTCAATAACTTCATTTCTTACCTCAACACGAACGCCAATGTCAACTGTTCCCGGCTGGTGGGCAATGTTGTGGTCGGCACAAAGTTTTTCAAGCCAATCTGCACCACGTCTGCCTGTGGCAACAACTGTGTGGTCTGCAAAAATCTCTTCTGCACCGTTTTTTGTTTCAATTTTAACGCCAAGGCATTTTTCTCCGTCTAAAATTAAGTCGTTACACTGACTGTCAAACATAATTTCAACGCCTTGCTCTACAAGGTAACGTTCAATGGCAAAGTAAAGCTCCTGAGCCTTTTCTGTTCCCAAGTGGCGAATTGGGCAGTCAACAAGCTTCAAGCCTGCTTGAATTGCACGTTTTCTGATTTCTTTAACTTCTTCTGTGTTGCCAACACCTTCAATGTGAGTGTCTGCACCGAATTCAAGATAAATTTTGTCTGTATAATTAATAGTTTCCTGAGCCAAGTCTTCGCCGATAAGTTCAGGTAAATTTCCTCCAACTTCGTATGAAAGAGAAAGTTTTCCGTCTGAAAAAGCACCTGCGCCTGAAAAACCTGTAGTAATGTGGCAATAAGGCTTGCAGTTCATGCATTTGCCTGTTTTTGCTTTTGGGCATTTTCTGTTTTCAACAGATTTACCTTTTTCAATAATAACAATGCTTTTGTTACTACCTTTTTTAATCATTTCAAGTGCTGTAAAAATACCTGCGGGGCCTGCACCGACGATTGCAACATCATATTTTTTCATATTTTTCTCCGTTTTATTTTTTGCAGAAAATAAGCCACCATTACATTCCGTTGTGCTGAGGAATGAGTGGCAGCCGTTACAAAACAAATAATATCATATAATACGCTACTTGTCAAATTTTAATGTATGTGCTATATTATAATCGGTTTTCGGCAACAGCGCTTTGCTTTTGACGAATAAAAGTAATTTGCCCGAAAGGTGTGTGTTTATGAAAGAATATAATGTTTTACAGTACGGTGCAGTTGGCGATGGCAAAACAAACGACGCTTTTGCAATTCAGCATGCAGTAGATGATTGCGCAAAAAACGGCGGCGGCAGAGTAGTGCTTCAGAGCGGCTATGTTTTTTACAGCGATTCAATCAGGCTTCGTAAAAATGTAGATTTTCATATTCAAAAGGGTGCAACAATAAAAGCAACTTCTAATATAGACGGTTATATAAGACCAAACAAGCTTATAAACGATCCTAAAACAGCGTTAATCGGTAATCCTGTTACAGGTAAACCAAGTTTTGTTTTTCTTTATGCTTATGAGGCAGACGGTTGCACAATCAGCGGTGATGGTACGATAGATGCAAACGGTCATGCTTTTGTTCAACGAAAAGACCAATATTATGTAACCGGCGATTTTTACCCACGCCCTACAGTTATTTATTTTGAAAAAAGCAATCACATTACTTTTAAAAATTTTACGGTTGTGGATGCTCCGTTTTGGACGCTTCATCCTGCCGGATGCGATGATGTTTTGATAGATAAAATCAGAATTTTAAATGACCTTGATGTTGCAAACAGCGACGGCATAGACCCAGATCATTGCAGTAATGTTCGCATTTTAGGCTGCCATGTAACTTGTGCAGATGATTGTATTTGCCTTAAAACGTCAAAGGGAAACAGCGAATACGGTCCAACGGAAAATGTTGTTATTGACGGATGTACACTTGTTTCAACATCTGCGGCAATTAAAATCGGCACAGAAGGCGTGGGCGATTTTAAAAATATTATTGTTTCAAACTGCACAATCAGTAAAAGTAACAGGGGTATTTCTATTCAAATCAGAGACGGCGGTAATGTAGAAAATGTTTCCTATTCAAATATTGTTATTGAAACACGCCGCTTTTGCCCTGATTGGTGGGGAACGGCAGAACCAATCACTGTTACCACATTCAACAGAGATGAAAATACAAAAAGCGGCAAAATTAAAAACATTCGTTTCTTTAATGTTACGGCAAAGGGCGAAAACGGTGTTTTAATTCACGGTAATGCAGATAATGTTATTGAGGATATTACTTTTGAAAATTGCCGTGTTGAGCTCACTAAAACCAGTAAGTGGCAGTGCGGTCTTTACGATTTAAGACCGTGTCTTGACTGGGGTGTTGAAAAATACAGCAATTCTGCTTTCTTTATTCGTTATGCAAAAGATGTTACAATTATGAAAACAAAAACTTTATGGGGTAATATTTGTGATGATTATAAGCATGCGATAGATGCGGAAAATGTTGAAAATTTAGAACTTGTTCGTTTCAGCGGCAAGGCTGTTAATGAATCTGTAGAAGATTATAAGCTTAATAATGTTAAACTTGTTTAACGGCAAATATAGGCGGCGGTACAGTGTTACCGCCCCTTTTATTTTATTGCTATTTTATAAATTAATCGCTTCTTGCCTTGATTTATAAAATTATATATATTATTATATATATTATATTATCGTATAGGTGGAAGTACGCTTATGAATATTCTGGTGGCAGGCTTGGGGCTTATCGGTGCCAGTTTTGCAAAAACGTTAAAGAAAAATACAAATCACTATGTTATGGGCTGGAACAGAACTCAAAGTGTTGCGGAAAAGGCGTTACAGCAGGGTGCCGTTGATGAAATAGGCACGCTTGATGAATTGATTCCAAAAGCAGATATAACGGTTATAAATTTTTACCCTGAAGCAATTATTCCTTTTATTGTTGAAAATAAAGATAAGTTTAAAAAAGACAGCATTGTAACAGACAGTTGCGGTATTAAAACAAAAATTTGCCGTGAACTTGAAAAAATGCAGTTTGATTTTGTTTATATCGGTGCTCACCCTATGGCAGGCAGAGAGGTTTCGGGTTATGATAACAGCCTTGATACCTTGTTTGATAATGCATCGTTTATTTGTACGCCCACAAACGCCCCAAAGGCAAAGGTGGATACTTTGGTAGAATTGGCAAAACAAATGGGCTTTGCCAGAACAGTGGTAACAACTCCCGAGCATCACGATGAAATGATTGCGTTTACGTCTCAGATAGCCCACGTTCTCGCTTGTTCTTATGTTTTAAGTCCTCTTGCACCTATGCATCCGGGTTTTTCGGCAGGTTCATACCGTGATGTTTCCCGTGTAGCAAGAATAAACGGCGAAATGTGGAGTGAACTGTTTATTTCAAATAAAGAACCGCTTATTAGAGAAATAGATGATTTGGTAAATAATCTTGAAAAATTCAGAAAAGCAATTTCGGCAGAAAACAGTGATGAATTAGTGCGTTTAATGGCTCAGGCAAATAAAATTAAAGAGGAAATCGGTTAATGAAAAAACTTACTGTTAAAGTTAACGAAGAATACGATATATTAATTGAAAAAGGGCTTATTAAGCAAACAGGCGAGCTTGTTAAAAGTGTGTTGCCGTGCAAAAAGTTGGCGCTTATAAGCGATACAAATGTTTATAAAATTTATGGTGCGGATGTTGAAAAATCACTTGCAGAAGCAGGGTATGATGTTTTTACATTTGTGTTTGAAGCCGGCGAAGCGTCAAAAAAACCTGCCGTTGTTATTGATATGGTTGAATTTATGGCAGAACACGGATTAACCCGTGAAGACGGTGTAGTTGCTTTAGGCGGCGGCGTTTGCGGCGACATGGCAGGCTTTGCGGCGGCAATATATTTAAGAGGCATTAAATTTGTTCAAATTCCTACCACATTACTTTCTCAGGTGGATTCTTCCGTAGGCGGCAAAACAGCTGTTGATTTGCCTCAAGGTAAAAATCTTTGCGGCGCTTTTCATCAACCTTGCCTTGTTATTATTGACCCCAATGTGCTTAATACATTATTACCTCATTTTTTCAGCGACGGTATGGGTGAGGTTATCAAGTACGGTTGTATAAAATCAAAATCTCTTTTTGAGCGTCTTGAAGTTGAAAATCCAAAAGATTTTATTGAAGATATTATTTACGAATGCCTTGATATTAAAAGAATAATCGTGGAAAATGATGAAAAAGAGCACGGTGAAAGAGCACTTCTTAATTTTGGGCATACTTGCGGCCATGCTATTGAAAAACTGTGGAATTTTGAAACCGTTTCTCACGGTGAAGCCGTAGGAATCGGTATGGTTATGATTGCAGAGGTTGGCGAGCGGGCCGGAATTACGGAAAAGGGTACGGCAAACAGAATTGCCGCAGTTCTTAAAAAAAATAATTTAAAAATCAGCGATACTCATTCTGCTTCACAAATTGTTCAGGCAATGAGCGCAGATAAAAAACGAAGCGGCTTTGGCATAAAATTTATTATGCTTAAAGAAATCGGAAACAGTTTTATTTATCCGGTTGAAAACAGCCAAATTTCAAAACTATTCGGAGTATAGAATGAGTAAGGTAGAAATAAATTCGGCAATATTAGGCGGCAGTGTTACCGTTCCGCCTTCAAAATCCGTTGCACACAGGGCGCTTATTTGCTCGTATCTTGCAGGCGGCGGCAGTGTTAAGCCGGTTATAGATTCAAACGATATGCGTGCAACAACAGGTATTATCAATTCGTTAAAAAACGGCGAAGCCGTGTTAAACAGCATTGAAAGCGGCTCAACATTAAGGTTTATGATTCCTGTTGCCGCATCTTTGGGAAAAAATGTTACTTTTGTGGGTGAGGGCAGCTTGCTTTCACGTACGGTTGGTGAATATTCGGAAATGCTGCCGATGCATGGCGTTAATTTTGAAAGTAACGGTTTTTTGCCGGTTAAAATTTCAGGTAAATTAAAAAACGGAAATTATGATGTTAACGGCAATGTAAGCAGTCAGTACATAACAGGTCTTTTAATGGCTTTGCCTAATTTGCAGGGCGACAGTGCGGTTGTTTTAAAAACTCCTCTTCAGTCAAAACCGTATGTTGATATGACGGTTAAGGTTATGGCTGATTTCGGCGTTAATGTTTTTGAAACAGATTTCGGTTATCTTGTAAAAGGCAATCAAAAATACAAACCTATTGATTATGTTGTTGAGGGAGATTGGAGTCAGGCGGCGTTTTTTCTTTGTGCCGGTGCAATCAACGGCGACATAACTGTTTGCGGCCTTGATATGAATTCCACTCAGGGTGATAAGGCTGTTGTTGATGTTTTAAAATCCTTTGGTGCAAATGTTGAAATCAGTGAAAAGGGCGTAAGGTGCTGTTCAAGTGATTTAAAAGGCACAACGGTTGACGCTGCAAATATTCCCGATTTAGTGCCTGTTATTGCCGTTACGGCTGCTTTTGCCAAGGGTAAAACGGTAATTAAAGGTGCAGAAAGGCTTAGATTTAAAGAATCAAACCGAATTGAAAGCGTTGTTTCAAATTTAAAGCTTATGGGTGCAGATGTTACTGAAACTGCAGACGGAATGGTAATTAACGGCGGTAATGAATTAAAAGGTGCTGTTTTAAAAGGTTATAATGACCACAGAATTGTTATGGCATTTTCTGTTGCAGGTGCAAACGCCACAGGTAAAACGGTTATTGATGACCGTGAAAGTATAAATAAATCTTATCCTACTTTTTTTGAGGATTACCATAAAATCGGGGGAAAAGCAGAATGTCTTCAGTTTTAGGCGAAAAAATTAAACTTTCCGTTTTTGGTGAAAGCCACGGCACAGCAATCGGTTGTGTAATAGACGGCTTTCCCTGCGGTGTGAAAATAGACACAGAAGCCGTTGAAAAGGAAATGGCACGGCGTGCCCCCGGCAGAGATAAAACAACAACTCCACGAAAAGAGGCGGACGCACCAAAAATTTTAAGTGGTGTTTTAAATGGGGTAACAACCGGTGCACCCATTGCCATGATTATTGAAAACACAAACACCAAAAGCGGTGATTATTCAAATATTATGAGCGTTCCACGCCCAAGCCACAGTGATTATGCGGCATATGTTAAATACAGCGGTAATAATGATATAAGAGGCGGAGGCCATTTCAGCGGCAGATTAACGGCTCCCATTGTGTTCGCAGGTGCTGTTGCAAAGCAGGCTTTGGCACAAAAAGGCATTGTAATCGGTGCTCACATCAGCCAAATCGGCAGTGTTAAAGATGACGGCTTTGATAAAAATAATATTTCAAAAGAACTTCTTTTGAATTTGACCCAAAATTATTTTGCTACTTTGGGTGATAAAGAAGAATTAATGCGCAGTGAAATTGAAAAAGCCAGAACAGGCGGTGATTCCGTGGGCGGAAAAATAGAATGTGCCGTTGTGGGCGTTCCGGCAGGCGTAGGCGGCAATATGTTCAGCACTGTAGAGGGAAAACTTTCTTATGCGCTTTTCGGCGTTCCTGCGGTTAAGGGCGTTGAATTTGGTACCGGATTCGGTTTTGCAAGTGCTTTTGGCAGCAGTGTTAATGACGGATTTGAATATAAAAACGGCGTTGTTACTACAATTTCAAATAACAACGGCGGCGTAACCGGTGGTATTACTAACGGTGCACCTATTGTTTTTTCTGTGGCTATTAAGCCTACACCCTCAATTTCAAGGCCGCAAAAAAGCGTTAATTTGCAAACAAAAGAAAATGAAGAGCTTATTATAAACGGCAGGCATGATCCCTGCATTGTTCCACGTGCAGTGCCTGTAATTGAAGCCGTGGCGGCTTTAACAATACTTGATTTATTATCATAAAGGATTATTTTTAATGGATTTACTTGATTTAAGAAAAGAGATAGATGATATTGACGAACAGTTAATTCCGCTTTTGATTAAAAGAATGGGAATTTCAAAGCAGGTTGCGGAATATAAGGTAGAACGGGGCTTGCCTGTTTTAAACGAAGAACGTGAAAAGGAAATTTTAGACGACGTTCATAAAAAATGCGGCGAGCAGGGAGATACCATTGCCACTGTTTTTGCCGCAACAATGGATGCTTCAAGGGCACTTCAGCACAAAATTATAGGCGGCGGCAAGGAATTGCGTGAGGCTATTGAAAATGCAGTAACAACGGAGCCTTTAAGCAAAAACAAGGGTCCGGTTGCTTGTGCCGGCGTTACAGGCAGTTATGCCGAAAAGGCATCAAATCATTTGTTCCCATTGGCAGATGTAAAACATTATAAACAGTTTGAAGATGTTTTTGAGGCTGTTAATAAGGGCGAGGCACCGTTTGGTGTTATTCCGGTTGAAAATTCAACGGCAGGTTCTGTTCACGAAGCATATGATTTGATTATGAAGTATAAATTTTATGTTGTAGGGGAATATTCTCTTAAAATAAATCACTGCCTTTGTGCCTGTGAAAACACGAAATATGAGGATATAAATGATGTTTACAGTCATCCTCAGGCTCTTTCACAATGTTCTAAATTTTTAAAAGATTTTGGCTTTACAGGTGTTAACTTTACAAATACTGCGGCGGCTGCAAAATATGTTGCCGAGTCTGGTAAAAAGGATATTGCCGCTATATGCTCTCAGGATGCAGCTAAAAAATACGGACTCAAGGTTATCAAAACAGATATTCAAAACATCAGCGACAATAAAACAAGATTTATTGTTATTTCAAAAAAACTTGTTATTGAAAATAATGCGGATAAGGTTTCTTTAATTTTCTCCGTTCCTCATACCACCGGCTCTCTTTACAGAATTTTGGGCAGATTTTCAATGGCAGGGCTTAATTTAACAAAAATTGAATCACGCCCTATTGCAAACGGTGATTTTAAGTATAACTTTTATGTTGATTTAATAGGTAATATTAAGGATGAAGGCACGCTTGATTTGCTGTGTGCTTTATATTCTGAATTGCCGGGATTTAAATTTTTGGGCAATTTTCACGAAAACAACTAATTTTTAATTTGGGGGAATAGGCATTTGAAAAAGACAAAGCGCCATCAAACCAATTTAATATCGTTAATAATAGTGCTTGTAACTGCGGCGTTAATTGTTGTGCTGTCTTGGTGTCTTTACCAGCAACACAGCTTGGAAGTAAGGTTTGATGCTATAATTAATTGGCTTTCAAGGTTTGAACACGCTGTGGCAGGGCTTGATTCACATATTGAAATTTTAATTTGCCTGTTTGCACTTTATGTTGCAAAGTGTCAGCTTCCTATTCCTATGAGTGTGCTTTGTGTTATTGCCGGCATGGTGTTTTCATTGCCTAATGCAATAATAATAAATGTTGTGTTAACTGCTTTTTTCTTTACCGTTAAGTATGTGGAAGGCATTTGGCTGGGCGGCGGCTGGGCTATGATGATTTTAAATATCCGTCAGGCACGGTTTATTAAGCAGTGGGTTTTGTTTAAGGGTTCTGGTAATCCTTATATTCTTGTTGTAACAAGGGTTGTGCCTGTTATTCCTTTGGGCATGGTTTCAAAACTTTACGGCTCTATGCGTTACGACTATATTTATTATATTTGTTTGAGTCTTTTGGGCTTTGCGCCAAGGCTTTATATTTACACAAAAATCGGTGCGGCACTTTATAATCCTTTTTCAAAGGAATTTATAACATTACTTATAATTATTGTGGCGTTTACAGGTGTAACAAGCTTAATATTTAATGTATTTTACGGCATAAGGTCAAGACAAATGACCCAAACGCTGTTGCTTTATTCGCAAAAAGAAAAATATAAAATTGTTTTGTAATTTTTTAGCTGTTAAAAATGCGGCTGTTAATAAAGGTGCTTATCGCCTGCAAGCACTTATAATATAAAAAAGTCGGGCGGAAAGGGTAAATTTTATGAAACCACAAGAATATATTAACGCAATTAAAACAGGCGTTATGGATGAAAAATTAAAAGCGGTTTATGTTTTGCCGCAGGAAGTTGAAAAACAGCGCACACGCTATATTCAGCTTATAGAAGAATTTATAAAACTTTTCGGTGAAGATAAGGATATTATTATTACATCAGCACCCGGCAGAACAGAAGTTTGCGGAAATCATACCGACCATAATAACGGCAAGGTCCTTGCGGCTTCAATAAATCTTGACGCTGTTGCCGTTTGCGCAGTTAATAATGAAAATATTGTGCGTGTTAAATCACAGGGCCACGCAATGAATAAGGTTGATATTTCAAAACTTTTGCCTGATGAATCTGAGTTTGGCAGGTCAACGGCTATGGTTAGAGGCGTTGTTGCAAAAATTAAGGATATGGGCTTTAAAATCGGTGGCTTTGACGCAGTTACCACATCTGATGTTATGGGTGGCAGCGGTCTTTCATCATCTGCTGCTTTTGAGGTTTTGCTTGGCACAACCGTTTCATATTTGTTTAATGACGGCAAGATTGACCCGGTTGATATTGCAAAGGTTGCACAGTACAGTGAAAATGTGTTTTTTGGCAAACCTTGCGGCTTGCTTGACCAAATGGCGTCTTCCGTAGGTACTTTTGTTTCTATTGATTTTAAATCAACGGAAAAGCCTGTAATTACAAAAGTTGATTTTGATTTTGCAAAAAGCGGTCATTCTCTTTGCATTGTTGACACAGGCGGAAATCACAGCGATTTAACAGATGATTATGCTGCTGTAAGGGGCGAAATGGAAGGCGTTGCAAAAGCGCTTGGCAAAAATGTTCTTCGTGAAATCGATTTTGAAGAATTTAAAAAATCCGTACCGTCAATAGTAAATAAGGTTAATGACCGTGCCATTTTGCGTGCGTATCATTTTTATAATGAAAATATTAGGGTTGAAAAAGCAATTTCATCTCTTGAAAGCGGCGATTTTGAAGCTTTTAAACAGATTATCGTTGAAAGCGGCAAATCTTCTTATATGTATAACCAAAATGTTTATTCCCCGTCTAATCCTACAGAGCAAAAGCTCTCTCTTGCCCTTTGTGTTTCGGAAGATATTTTAAAGGATAAGGGCGCTTACCGTGTTCACGGCGGCGGCTTTGCAGGTACAATTCAGGCATTTGTGCCAAATGAAAGTTTGGTTGAATATAAAACCGCAATGGAAAGTATTTTTGGCAGCGGTAATTGCCACGTTCTTATTATAAGACCTGTGGGTGGCACAAGAGTTATGTAATAATTAAAGAGAGGGAATATTAATATGAAATATGTTTTTGTTGAAAACCCTATTGCAGGTCATAAAGACAAACAAGCACTTTTCAGACAAGTTCAATCTGCATTTCGCCTTATTGATGATGAAATGATTATTGAAGAAACAAGAAGCAAAGGCCACGCAAAGCAAATTGCTGCCGAATATGCGGCTAAATACGGCAAGGATTGCGTTATTGTTTCTTGCGGCGGCGACGGAACGATTCATGAAATCGCAAACGGACTTGCGTTTACAGATACTCCTCTTATGATATTGCCCTTTGGAACAGGCAATGATTTTGCAAAAAAAATATACGGCTCAAAAAAACTTGATGCCGCAAACGTTGTTAAATCTTTCGGTTTGCACAACGGAAAAATTAAATACAAAGTAAAGCCTATTGATTTAATTGATTATAACGGCGAAAAATGCATAAATGTTATGAGTTACGGCTTAGACACAATGGTTGAAACCGTTGGCAGAAAAATGGCAGGAAAAGCAAAATTTTTAGGTCATCAGGCATATAATTTGGCTGTGGTTCCCTGCGTTTTGCATTCTCTTAAATATGATATAAACGTAGAACTTGATTGCATTGATGAAAACGGAAAGCCGTATAAATTCCGCCATGTTCCTCTTGATTACACGTTAATGGCAATTTGTAATGCAAGTTATTACGGCGGCGGATTTTGCCCTGCTCCCGATTCTGTTTTGGATGACGGAATTCTTGATTTTACATATGTTGAACCTGTAAATTTGGCAGAGGCATTGCCGCTTATTCCACAATATAGCAAGGGTACGGCACATCTTCATTCCGAAAAAGTTAAAACAGGTTACGTGGTCGGCGGCAGAGTTTGGAGCACAGACGGTTCTGCACTTTTGGGAAATTGCGACGGTGAAAATTTCGATTACAGCGAGGTTGTGTTTAAGGTTGAACATAAAGCGCTTAATCTTTGTTTTATTGAGGATTAATTTATGGCAGTGAAAAAATTAAAAAAAAGAACTAAAATTACTGTTGCCGTTGTTAGTATTATTTGTGTTGTTGCCGTTGCATTTGGTTGTTTTGCGGCATTTTATATTCCAACGGTTACTTTTGATGCCGGCGAGTTAACAGGCAGTGTAACATCCGGAGCATCAGGCTATTTATACGGTGTTGCAGAGGACGGTGTGCCGTCTTATGAAATGGCACAAAGTTTAGATATTTCTTCTGCTTCGGTAAAAACGGCAGGCGGTTTACAGCATCCAATCGGCGATGTAAATAATGTTGCAAATGAACTTTTAAGCGGCGGTTCCTGCGATTATTTGGTTGTTTATCTTCAAGATATGTTTTCTACTTGGTATTACGAGGAAAGCAATATTAACGAAATGAAGCAAAACGGCACATATAATTGGAAAACTTTTTTAGAAAATGAATATTTTCCTTTAGTTGCACAAACTGTTAATGAAATTAAAAATTCAAGCTATGCCCAAAGTGTTGTTTATTGCCCTTATAATGAGTGTGATAACGGCGTTTGGTTTGGCACTTGGAAATCCGGCAAAAACAGCTTTGATAATGATGGTAAGCAAAATTTTTATCAGGCTTGGAAATTAACTTGTGATTATATAAAATCTTTAGACCCTAATGCAAAAATCGGCGGTCCCGGTTATTATGAATATGATAAAAATAAAATAGACGGATTTTTGGAATATACATCTCAAAATAATTGCAACCCTGATGTTTTGATTTATCACGAACTTAATTATCGTGCAATTTATGACTGGCAGTATAATGTAAATGAATTAAAGGAAATAGAAAAAAAGCACGGTTTGGATACAGCTACACCTGTTATTGTTACCGAATACGGTATGATGGAAGATAACGGCAATCCTAATACAATGCTTAAATATATTTCCCAAATTGAAAATTCAAAGGTTTATGCCAATCAAGCATATTGGCTTGTGGCAAATAATTTTTGCAACACCTGTGCAGATTACAATACGCCGAACTCAGCTTGGTGGGTTTATAGGTGGTATGCTCAAATGAACGGTCAAACAATGGCTGTTAATGTTAAAGATATTTTTCATTCCGATTTTGGTAAAGCAATTATTCAGGCAAGAAAACCACGTTATCGCAGCTTTTTGGGTTTGGGAACTGTGGATAATGAGCTTGAAAAGATAGATTTGCTTGTAAGCGGTGCCGATTATAAGGGCAAGGTGCGTATTGATAATACGGATACCACCGGACTTTACGGCAAAACCGTTAATGTTAAAATTACTGCCGTTACTTATCAAAGTATTTCCGGCAAGGTTTATCAGCCTGAAACTGTTAAATCATATAATGATTTTTGCGGCAATTCTATTGAAATTCCTATGGATAATATGAATGCAAATACCGCATATCATATTGAAATTACAGAATCAACGGAAACTGATTTTACAGATTATACTAACAATAATTTATATACCCGTTATGAATTTGAACAAGGCAAATTGCTTGGAAATTCTTATACTTATGACAGTGCTTATGCTTCAACAGGTGATGAAAAGGGCATTGTGGGTGGTATGGAAAATGATGGCGACGGTGTTGAGGTTGAAATTAGAGTGCCTGAAAGCGGAAGTTATGAATTGAAATTTATTTACGGTAATTCAAACGATGGCGCATATGATGAAAACGGTAAGCAAAATGCAAACGACAGAACCTACAGCACGGTGAATTTGCAAATTGACGGCAATGAGCAAGTTTTGAATCTTGAAAATACTATAAAAAGTGAAATCACAAACAGCTATAATGTTTTTTGTGATTTGGATGCAGGTAAACACAAGGTCAGGGTTACTCATAAAACAGGCACAATAGTTTTGGATTCTCTTCTTGTTCGCAAACAGGAAGCAAATGAAATTCAGGTTTTGCCTATTGACGGCGTGGGTTATTATATCGTTGCTCCTTCAAACGGTTATTATGATATTAATACAATAAGCAATGAAATTATAACTTTAGGGTTAAATGAAGATGCTGTGGTTTATGCCGATGAAAACGGAAGAGCAACTGCTTACTTAAAAGAGGGCTTAAATTATGTGAAATGTCAGCGTAATATTGACAGCTGCATTCCCTCTGTAACATCACAAATTGATGGCACGGAAGCAACCGTTAATGCCGCTGAATTCGGTTTGTCAGGCTCTGCGTCTCTTGAAAAAAACGATGATGTGTCATATGTTAGAAACATAACATCTGCCGATGGCTCTGCTTTAATTTCCGTTAATGCAAAAAAAGCAGGTAATTATGCTTTAACAATTACTTATTCAAATAATGATGAAAACGGCGTTCACGATTATAATGTTGATTTGGTTGAAGATTATGTTTCAATTTCAGTAAACGGCAATTTGCAAAAAGAACTTTATTGCCGCAATACTTACAGTTGGGACACTTTTAAAACCGTTACAACAAATATTGCTCTTGAACAGGGTGAAAACACGGTTTTGCTGTTTAATGACGGATTTAATTCCTTTAACGGCGAAGAATCAAAAGCACCTTACATTTCAAGTGTTACATTTAATTCTTATTCCTGCGAAAATGAATTAAGCTGAAGTTAATATTTTAAATAACGTTTTTCTGTTTACACGATTTGTTGTGCAGAAAGGCGTTATTTTTTTAATTTTATTGTTGACAAATTGTATTTGGTGTGTTATTTTTTAGTTGAAGTGTACTACACGCAATAGTACAGTGAAGATAACGAAAGGAATTTGTATGGAGCAGGCTTTTATAGAAACCACAAATTTATGCAAGTATTTTATTGTGGGTAAAGAAAAAATAACAGCGCTTGAAAATGTTAATATTAAAATTCAGCGTGGGCAAATTTGTTGCATATTAGGTACATCGGGTTCCGGCAAATCAACATTGCTTAACATGCTTGCCGGGCTTGAAAAGCCAAGCTTTGGCAAAGTTAAAATAGGTAAATATCAAATAGATAAGTTTGATGAAAAGCAGCTTGCACTGTTTAGGCAAAAATTTACGGGTTTTGTTTTTCAGTCATACAACTTAATTCCGTCTTTAACGGCTGTTGAAAATGTGGCAATGCCACTTATGTTTAAGGGCGTAGATAAGACGAAAAGGGAAAGGGAAGCTCTTAAAATGCTTAAACTTGTGGGTTTGGAAAACAGAAGCAACCACAAACCTGCGGAGATGAGCGGCGGTCAGCAGCAGCGTGTAGGTATTGCTCGTGCTTTTGTTGGCGATCCGGCTGTTATTTTTGCCGATGAGCCTACAGGTAATTTAGACAGTAAAACCACAAAAGAGGTTATGGAACTTATAACCGAAACGGTTCATAAAAATAATCAAACAATGGTGCTTGTAACTCATGATTCAAGCGTTGCCGAATATGCAGATGTAATTTATAAAATTATAGATGGTAAGGTTGCGGAGTAATATTTATTCCCGGAAAGGAAATGGTGAAAATTATGAAAAAATCTTTGTTGGCTGTTATTTTGGCAGTATTTATGGCGGTTGTTCCCGCTTTGTCGGTTTCGGCGGCTGAAAATGACGGTTCTTATTCAGGCTCTAATCAATTAAGTCCGGTTATTACCGTGGATTCTTATAACGTAAACGGCAGTGTAACAGGCGGCAGTGTGTTTAAACTTTCAGTTAATTTGAAAAACACAAGCCGTGATATTGACGTTCAAAATGTAACGGTTCGTGTATCAGGCGGCGATGCATTTGGTGTTAATAACGGAACAGACAGTGTGTATACAGATAAAATTGCCAAAAATTCAACTTACGGCTTTTCAAAAAATATGATGTGCGCATCGTCTGTTGAAAACGGCGTTTATCCAATCGGAATTTCTGTTAATTATGAGTATTTTGACAGTGAGGGTGAAAAAGGCTCCGGCTCACAGGAATTTAATATCAGCATTAAGGCAAGCAAGCAAAGCACGTCGCAAGCAGCACCGCAGGCTTTAACTCCTCAAGTTCTTATTTCTTCATTTTCTTTCGGCGGCGATACTGTTAACGGCGGTGAAAAGTTTAATCTTAACTTTACGGTTAAGAATAACTCATCTTCCGTTACAGTTAAAAACGTGCTTATTAAACTTACAGGCGGCGAATCGTTTGTTGTGGCAGACGGAACGGATACTGTTGCGGTTAGCTCTCTTTCCCCCGGCGGCAGTGCAAAAATTTCAAAGCAGTTTCAATGCCTTGCAAGTGTGAATTCCGGCGTTTACCCTGTTACCGCTTCAATTACATATGAGTATTACGAGGGCGGCGAAAAGGCACAGGGTACTTGCGAATTAACAATGAGCGTTCCGGTTGTTCAGCCGGATAAGGTTGCTTTTGAGGGTATATCATTGGCAGATAAAAACGTTACGGTTAATCAGGAAACCGATTGTCCGTTTCAAATTATAAACAGCGGTAAAACAAAACTTTCAAACGGTAAGGTTATTTTAAAGGATGACGCAGGCAATGAGCTGGCATCTGCTTATATAGGCAATTTGGAAGCCGGCACACAGTTTGCAAGTAATTATACTTTGCCGGTAACGTTTACGGAAATGGGCGTTAAAAATTTAATTTTTGTTTTTGAATATGAAAACGAAAATTCAGAAAAAGAAAGTATTGAACAGCCGTTTAAGGTTACTGTTGAAAAAGAGTTTGACCCGTATGAGAATAACGATACAACAGATAACAGTGAAACAGAAGAAAAATCATCTGCTGTTGTGCCAATTGTGTGCAGCGTGGCAGGTGTTGCGGTTTTAGTTGTTGCCGCAATAATTATTGCAAAGGTTGTTAAGAAAAAGAAGCTTACGAAAGGCAGTGAAGTTATAGATGAAGAAATCTGACCTGTTTGCAACCGCCTTGCGTAATTTGCGTAATAGAAAAACAAGAACACGGCTGACTGTTATAGGTGTTGTTATAGGTACCTGTGCAATAGTTATAATGGTTTCAATCGGCGTGGGTATAGATAAAATGCTTACGGCGCAGTTTAATTCAAACAGTTCTCTTCATAAAATAACGGTTTACGGGCTTGAGGAAGATGAAAGTAAGCCGGAAAACGAAAAGCAGAAACTTGATGACAGGGCGCTGGAGTATCTTTCGGGTTTGGAACACGTAAAAGTTGCAGTTCCCACTGTTGATATGAGCGAATATGCCCAATTTTCCCGTGGTAAATATAATTTGCAATGGGGATTAAAAGCCATTGATGTTTCAAAAATGGCAGAAATGGGATATACGTTAACAGAGGGTGCTTTTAATGCAGACGATAAGTATGCTGTTTATGCAGGTAAATCGGCTGTAACAAATTTTGCGGACGTAAACGGTAATTCCGCCAAGTACAAGTATGACAGCAATTATAAGCTGGCGGAAAGCGAAATAGATTTACTTAAAGACAGATTTACAATATCTGCGGTTGAATCCGCCGATGAAAACGGCAATAAAACCGCTTCATCCGTTGTACAGCCGGTTAATGTGGCAGGAATTATAAAAGCCGACAACTCTGTGGATTCAGACAGCGATACCGCCGTTTATATTGATATGGCGCTTGCTAAAGAACTGTATAAACAATATAGTATGATTAATCCCGGTAAAAATAACCAATTTGAATACGGAAATATTTATCTCATAGTAGATGATATGTCAAATATTTCTGCAGTTAAAGATAAATTGGCTGAAAAAGGGTTTGTAAGCTATTCCGATGATGACGATTTGGCGTACACCAAAAAAATTATGATGGCAGTTCAACTTGTTTTGGGCGCAATAGGTGCTATTTCAATGTTTGTTGCCGCTTTTGGTATCAGTAATACAATGGTTATGTCTGTTTATGAAAGAACGAAAGAAATAGGCGTTATGAAAGTGCTTGGCTGTGAGCTTAGTGATATTAGGGCAATGTTTCTTTATGAAGCAGGCACGATCGGTTTAATGGGCGGTGTTATCGGACTTATTATAAGTTATATTTTATCAATATGTGCAAATGCTGTGGCACGGGTTGTAATGTCGTCAATGTCATCTGGAGATGATTTTTATATTTGCGTTTCTTCAATTCCGCCGTGGCTGGCTTTGCTTGGAATTTTATTTGCCGTGGGAGTAGGCGTTTTGGCAGGTATTTCGCCGGCAAACCGCTCTGTTAAGGTTAGTGCTTTAACGGCAATTCATAACGAATAAGAAAGGGGGGCATTTTGTGTTTTCTTTAGACACAAAAGGGCGTGAACCGCTTTATGTTCAACTTGAAAAAGAAATAGTTAAATATATAAATTTGGGCATTTATAAGGCAAATGACCCGTTGCCCTCGGTGCGCTCGTTGGCTTGTGAACTGGGTATAAATCCAAATACGGTTGCCAAAACATATAAAAATCTTGAGGCAAACGGCGTAATATACACACAGGCAGGCAAAGGCGTTTTTGTTTGCGACGGAAACAGTTTAAGAGAGGTTCATAAAATTGCTTATGACGGTTTAAAATCCGCAATGACAGATGCTAAAAATGCCGGAATGAGTAAAACAGGTATTTTAGAAATAGTAGATGAAATTTGGAGGGATGAAGAATGATTGAAATTTGCAATTTAGTCAAAAGTTTTGGCACAAAAAAAGCGCTGAATAATGTTTCCTTTACAATTTCGAAAGGCTCTATTTTCGGACTTGTAGGCTCAAACGGCGCAGGCAAAAGCACATTGCTTAGGGTGCTTGCAGGCGTTTATAAAGCAGACGGCGGCAAATTGCTTGTTGACGGCGAAAGCACATTTGAAAACAATGCCGTTAAAGGCAAAATCGCTTTTATTTCCGATTATCCTTACTTCGTTGCAGGTTCAACTCTTGAAAGCTGCGCAAAATATTATAAAACGGTTTATTCAAATTGGAATAATGAAAAATTTAATCATTTAAAATCGATTTTCCCGATTAATTCAAATCAAAAAATCGCAACAATGAGCAAAGGCATGCAACGCCAATGTGCAATAATTTTGGCACTTTCCTATATGCCTGAATATATTTTGTTTGATGAAATTTTTGACGGTCTTGACCCGGTTGTAAGAGAACTTTTAAAAAAATTGCTTATTGAATTTGTGGACGAAACAGGGGCAACCGTTGTAATCGCAAGCCATAATTTAAGAGAACTTGAAGGCTTTTGCGACCATATAGGATTGCTTCATAACGGCGGAATATTGCTTGAAAAGGATATAGACGGCTCGTCTATAAATCTTTACAGAGTTCAGTTTATTCTTGAGAATGAAGACTCTCTTAATATTATTAAATCAAAGCTTGATGTGATTAAAGAAACACATCAGGGCAAAATGGTGCAGTTAACGGTGCGTGGCGAACTTGAAAATATTGAGGCTGTTATTAACAGAGAATGCCCGTTGTTCTTTGAATATTTGCCGTTAACTCTTGAAGAATTGTTTATTTGTGAAATGGAGGTAGCAGGATATGAAATCAAAGACCTCTTTAAGTAAAATAAATGCCGTTTTAAAGAAGAATTTCAGGCAAAATGCGTCGGGGTTTATTATTTCTTCCGTTGTCTTAATAGCGTCTGTTGTATTTGCTTGTAAAAGCCTTATTGGCGCAAGGGACAATATTGCTTTGTATGACAATATGAGCAATTATATATCCGATATAACAGAGACAATGATTTCCTTTTTGGGGCTTTGTACTTTGGTTATATGCTGTTTAGCAACGTTTGTTGCTTCTGTAAAAATGTTTAAGGAAATTTACAGCAAGCGTGCGTCTGATATGTTTTTTTCTTTGCCGGTTAAAAGAGAGGAATATTTTGTTGCAAACGTATTGTACGGTGCAATTTATATTTTATGCTCTGTTGTTATTGTTTTGTTAAGCACATTTATTTTTGGCAAAACAAACTTAATTTTTGAATCAAAAGCAGTGGATTTTGATTTTAATAAATTTACGGGTTATATTTTTGCATACGGTGCCGTGGCATTATTTGTGTTTTCAATTTCAATGCTTTGCACGGTTTTATGCGGCAAAAAATGGCAAACTGTGGGGCTTACATGTTTAACTTTAGGCTCATTTCCGGTTTTAGTTTACAGTGTAATCGAGATTCTTAATTCAATTTACGGCTTTAACGTTTCATTCTCCGTAGATGCGTTGAATAATCTTGTTAATTATACTTCATATGCGGTGGTTTATGTTTGTATAAGCCGTGTTGCCTTGGCGCTTGTTGTTTTTGCAATAGGTTATGCCGTGTTCAAACACCGTAAAGCTGAAACAGCTCAGGAAAATCTTGACGGCAAGGTTGTTCCAAACTTGTTTTTATTTATGTTCCAAATTATCGGCGCAGTTGCATTAAGTATATTAGGCAATGAAATTTGGATGAAAATTTTATTTATTGTTATTGCCGTTGCAGTTATAACATTGATCTATTGCAGTGCATTTTACAGAAAACCCGGTACAAAACAGGCGTTTGCAGCGGCATTGACTTCTGTTGTTTTAACTTCATTGTTTGTTGTGTGCGTGGCTTACGTTCCATCTGCATGCGGCTATAAAAATTATGTTCCCAAGGCTGAAAACATTAAATTTGCACAGTTTATTTCTCAAGATGATGATTATATGTATTCAAACGGATATTCCAACAACGTTATTAACACGGTTTTAAACGGATTTTATTATGATGGATTTAATTCCGACAGCTATACTGTTGAAATCTCCGATAAGGAAACATTGGAAAAACTTGTTGCTTTTCATTCAAAAACAGTTTCCGATGAAACATATAAACGGTTTGATGATTATTTTAACAAGAATATTGAAGATGAAAATGATTCGTCTACATGGTATTCCTATAGCATTAAATATTTGCTTGATAACGGAAAAACGGTAACACGCTGTTATACCGTAAATACAGAAGAGGTTTTGGCTGAATATTCTGCATTAATGAAAGAAAGCGAAATTTTAAAGCAGGCAGAGCCGTTTTGTATTGATAATTCGGATATTTTATTTGCCCGTATAGAAAATGTTTACAGTGAAGATGAAGAGCCGTCTACAGAGGAATATGACGAGGAAAACGGCAGTTATTATACTTATTATGACGACAGCAGTTATTATAAGCTTAATGATTACAGCGGATTATTTGAAAGCGTTATGGCTGATAAGCAAGCGGAGGATGATAAACTGTTTGTTATCGAATACGGCTACGGATTCTTTATTGATAACTTGTATTATGATAATGATTACAGCATTGTTATTTACTCGTTTACAGATGATGCAACAAGTGAAATTCGTGAAGAAATAAGAAAAATGACTCCAAGGCAGTTGGAAAAATTCATTGTAGACTGCAACAACAAATACCCATTCACCCAATATGTTAAAACTTCTTGGGTAAATGTATACGGCGATAATTATAAAACAAAGTCATTTCTCAGAAACAATAATATAATTGTAAAATAAAATTAATGCTTTCCCTTAATTTCGGTTTTGGGAAAGCTTTTTATTTACAGATTTTTAGGGAAAATAAAAAGAGCCTGCACTTGCAGACTCTTAAAAAATTTGTTTTTCAATTAATTTTTAACTACCTTAAAAGTGAAAATCCAAGGTCAATAACGCCGCCCAAAAGCCTGGATGTTTTACGCATTCCCAAGGTTTCGGTGCACCAAAGAATGATAAGTGCAATAAATATTGCTATTATAAGGGTTTCTTTTTTCATATTTAAAACCTCCCAACCAATAATATTATTATAAACTATTTAAAAAATAAATCAATACTTTGTTATTAATTTATATACATTAACGATTTTTCGATAAAAATAAAATAATTGTTGAAAAAATGCAACATCTGTTTTATAATACTAACTAATTTGATAATAATGGGGGGCATATTTGATGAGTCCGATTTTAATGGAAATTGTTGCGGACAGAAGTGCAACATTTACAGCAACTGTTGTAATTGCCGGAATCAGCATTGTAATTGCCGTGCTGTTTTTGCTTATATTAATTTTTATGGCTTTTGGAGCAATTGCACCGAAAATTGAAAAATCAGTTTCTGCAAGAGAAAAAAGCAAAGCTGAAAAAAAGGCTGCCAAAAATGCGGTAAAGGCAGCAGAAAAAAATAACAAACCGGTTACGGCTGCACCTAAAAGTGCACCTGTTGCGGCACCTATACCGGCACCTGCACCGCAGGTTGAACCCGGAATAAGCGGCGAAGTTGTTGCCGCAATCGCTGCGGCTGTGGCACAAACAACAGGCGGCAGCGGCGCAGTAATCCGTTCTATTAAGAAAAAGAATGTAAGCGGCAGAAATCCTTGGGCAAATGCCGCAAACATTGAAAACACAAGGCCATTTTAAGGAGGAGGATATTAATGGAAATACTTCAAGGCGTTTGGGAAGTTATTGTTAGTATCTTCACAAACTCAGGCTATGCTTATTTTTTCACTGCTGACGGCGGTTGGAAAAATTTGGTAATGATTTTAGTTGCATTCGTATTTTTGTATTTAGGTATTAAAAAAGGTTTTGAACCGTTGCTTATGGTGCCCATTGCGTTTGGTATGCTGCTTGCAAACATACCCGGGGCGAATTTGGCTGTTCAATACCATGATTTGCAAGGTTTTATTGAACTTGTTGCACGTGGCAGAGTGTGGGATGAAACTGCTAATGCGTGGATAACAGGGTTAACGCCCGGACTTATGGATTTCTTGTATTTCGGCGTTAAAGCAGGTATTTACCCACCTCTTATTTTCCTTGGTATCGGCGCTATGACAGACTTTACTTCTCTTATTGCAAATCCAAAAAGCTTTATTTTGGGTGCTGCGGCTCAGTTTGGTATTTTCTTCACATACATCGGCGCTATTGTTCTTAACTTTACACCAAAACAGGCAGGCTCAATCGCAATCATCGGCGGTGCAGACGGTCCTACGGCTATTTTCGTAACGTCAATGCTTGCTCCGGAAATGCTTGGTACAATCGCAGTGGCAGCATATTCTTACATGGCACTTGTTCCTGTTATTCAGCCGCCTATTATGCGTCTTTTAACCACAAAGAAAGAGCGTTCTGTTGTAATGGGCAACCTTCGTCCTGTTTCAAAGCTTGAGAAGATATTGTTCCCTATTTTGGTAACAGTTGTTGTTTCTCTTCTTCTTCCTGATGCCGCTTCTCTTGTAGGTATGCTTATGCTTGGTAACCTTCTTAAAGAAAACGGTCAAACAGAGCGTATTGCAAAGGCTGCACAAAATGAACTTATGAATATTATTACAATTTTACTTGGTATTTCTGTAGGCGCTACAACGTCTGCCGCAAGCTTCCTTAATTGGAACACAATTAAAATTGTTATTTTAGGTCTTGTTGCGTTTATGCTTGGTACTGCAAGCGGCGTATTGTTCGGCAAACTTATGTATTTATTCTCAAAGGGTAAAGTTAATCCGCTTATCGGTTCTGCAGGTGTTTCAGCCGTTCCCATGGCTGCACGTGTATCTCAAAAGGAAGGTCAAAAGGAAAATCCTTCAAACTTCCTTCTTATGCATGCAATGGGTCCAAACGTTTCAGGCGTTATCGGTTCTGCAGTTGCGGCAGGTATTCTTTTAACACTGCTTCGATAAGAAATTACACATTAAATTAAGTAAAAAGGGTGTCCGCAGACACCCTTTTTTAAGCATTTGCTTTTAACTGATATTTTTGAAAGGAAAAATTTATGGCATTAAATGATATGCAGCAGCTTGCTGTTGATACTACGGAAGGTCCGCTTTTAATTCTTGCCGGTGCAGGTTCAGGTAAAACAACAGTTCTTGTTAACCGTGTTCAGCATATTATAGGCGACGGATTGGCACTTCCTTGGCAGGTTCTTGCTATTACGTTTACAAATAAAGCCGCAGGGGAAATAAGAGAACGACTTGTAAAGGCTATAGGTGAAGAAGCAAACGACATTTGGGCATTTACGTTTCACTCTTGTTGTGCAAGAATTTTAAGGCGATTTGGCGAACGTTTAGGCTATAGTAATCATTTTACAATTTATGATACGGATGACCAAAAGCGTGTTATGAAACATTGCCAAAAGTCGTTGGGATTAACTGATAAAATTATTAATCACAAGTCGATTTTGTCGGAAATAAGCTCTGCAAAAGACAGTCTTATTGATGTTGACGAGTATAAATCAATGGCGGTTAACGATTTTAGAAAAGCAAAAATTGCAGATTGTTACGAGCTTTACCAAAAAGAACTTTTAAAGTCCGATGCAATGGATTTTGATGATATTATTTTCAATACCGTTAAATTGCTTCAAGAAAACGATGATGTTCGTGAGCTTTATCAAAAGCAGTTTAAATATGTTATGGTGGATGAGTATCAGGATACATCTCATGCTCAATACATATTGGTGTCTCTTTTGGCAGGCGGTTATAAGAATATTTGTGTTGTAGGTGATGATGACCAAAGTATTTACCGTTTCAGGGGTGCAACCATTGAAAATATTCTTTCTTTTGAACAGCAATATAAAAATGCAAAGGTTATAAGGCTTGAGCAAAATTACCGTTCTACCCAAAATATTTTGGACGGTGCAAACTCAATTATAGCAAACAATAAAAACAGAAAAGGCAAAAATCTTTGGACAGCCGCAGGCGCAGGTGAAAAAATTATTTTAAACACCGTTAACAGTGAAAAGGAAGAATCCGATTTTATTGTTGAAGAGATTTTAAAAAATGTTGCTCAAGGCAGAAAAATGAGCGACCATGCTGTTTTGTACAGAATGAATGCACAGTCCAGAAACCTTGAAATTACATTAACAAAAAGCGGAATTCCGCATAAAATTATAGGCGGAAATCGCTTTTTTGACAGAAAAGAAATTAAAGACGTTATTTCATATTTTGCCGTAATTAACAACCCTGCCGACAATGTGAGATTGCAAAGAATTATAAACATTCCAAAAAGGTCAATAGGCGACACAACTTTTGCCAATGTGCTTGAAATTGCTACAGGTTTGGGCATTTCGGCTTTTGAAGTTTGCGAACGCAGTGATGAATTTCAAAAAACTTTGCGCAGCGCTCAAAAATTAATGGCTTTTACAAATATGATTAAACATTTTCAAAAGCTTCTTGATGAGGGTATGCCTCTTTCCGATTTGTTACAGGAAATTTTAAACGAAACAAAATATTTTGATTATCTTGATGAAGACCCTGAAACGGCAGAGGACAGAAAAAATAATATTAACGAACTTTCATCAATGTTTATTAAGTATCAGGAAGAGGAAGAAGATTTTGACCTTTCATCATTCCTTGAAGACGTTGCCCTTGTTTCAGACATTGATTCTTACAATGAAACAGATGATTGCGTTGTTTTAATGACTCTTCATTCGGCAAAGGGCTTGGAATTCCCTATTGTATTTATTCCGGGTATGGAAGAGGGAATTTTCCCCGGCAACCAGTCTATTTACAGTGAAGAAGATTTGGAAGAGGAAAGACGTCTTGCTTATGTTGGCGTAACAAGAGCAAAAGAAAAACTTTATTTAATTAATGCAAGGCAAAGAATGCTTTACGGAACAACAAACAGAAATTTGGCTTCTCGATTTATAAGGGAAATACCGGTAAGTGTTACAAAGGATATTACAGTGGATAATTTTAATCGTTCAACAGGATTTACATCTAAAAACAATGCCATTACTCAAAATAATCCAAACAGGGCGAATGCTGAAAATGCGCATAAATTCGGTCAGGTTAAAGCTCAGGAAACAAGTGCAAATGTTAATTTTGCCGTTGGCGACACGGTAAGACACAAAACTTTCGGTACGGGGGTTATTCTTTCAGCTAATCAAATGGGCGGTGATATGCTTTTGGAAATTGCTTTTGATAAAGCAGGCACAAAAAAATTAATGGCAAAGTTTGCTAAAATAGAAAAATTATAATTAAACAGAAAAAGCACTCTTGGCGAGTGCTTTTTTACTTGCTTGTCGGTTGTTATTAAATTTTAATCTGTTGTTGCATCGCCATTTGCTTTGCAACATAAAGAATTTGTTGCTTCATCCCTTTCAGGTGGGAAGAATTCATCCACAGGAAAATCAATGTTTTGGAATGTGTCGCAAGGGTCTTGAGTGTTGCATTCGCATTCTCTTTCAGGAATGCAATAATCATATGCAGGAATCAAAATTTGCACATCTCTTTCCATTTGAACAATGCTGAACAAGCCAAGGGTAACAAGCACTGCTTTTGACGAGCCGGCAACAGGAACGGGGTCTGCTACGCTGTTTAAAATAGATTGCGGGAATGAAGAGCAAACAGGCACAACGCAATCGCATGTGTCAATAACATCTGTTGAAAGCACAACAGGGTCCACTGCCTGAATTTTGGCTGTGGGGTTAGTGTACTGTGGTGCTTCGGGGCAATCAAGCTCTTCCGATACCGGATTTGAAACAAATACCTTTACATTACCTTCTGAACCGTAAAGAATACATTTTTTGGTAAATTTAGTAAAGCCAACGGCAACTTCGGGTGCTGTGCAAGGTGCGGAATAAGTATCAAAATCAAGTCTGAAGTAGAAAGTAATGTCTACGCTGAAATAGCCTCTGTTAAAAGGCACTTCTTCCACATCAATCGAAACGGAAACAATTTCGCATTCACGGCATTTAATTGTAACGGCGTTGTCAATTAACCTTTGACCTTTTGTGAAAAACGTTACTCTTAAATCTTCCAAACAATCTTTTGAAACACAACTGTCAAAAATACGTTTTGTGTCAACGCAAACAGTTTCGTTTATTTCCCTTGCTTTCGAATTGATAATCGGATTATCAGGCATTAAAAAACTCCCTTTCATAGAATTTGAAGTAAACTTCATATCATTCTATGCGGGAGTTTTTGCTTTGTTAATCAAATGCTTTGTACATTCTTCTGTAAAGTGCGTTAATGTGTTTAAAATAGTTTGTGTCAATGCAGTCCAGTGTTTCTTTTGTTGTTCTGAAACGCCAGTTTTTATCAGGCACGCCGGGTATATTCATTCTTGCATCCGAGCCAAAGCCGCACATATCCTGAAAGGCAATAACGGCAATATTTGAACTGCTTTTCCAAACCGCTTCAATAACCTTTCGGCAGCTTTTACTGTAGTATCCGCCCTCGCCCCAATTATCGCCTTCAAAGCCTATGTAATCAAGGGCAAATTTACGTTCGTTTTCGCTTGCCTCCCACAACCAGCCTAAAATTGTGTTATTGTCGTGGGTGCCAACGTAATTAATGCTGTTTTGTGTTGCGTTGTGCGGTAAGTGGCTTGAATCGCTGTTTGGGTCGAATCCGAATTGAACAACTTTCATTCCGGGAAAATCGGTGTCTTTTAAAAGTTGAACAACATCTTCTCCGAAAACACCTAAATCTTCCGCAATAATCGGCGGGTCGGGGAATTTTTCAAATACTTTGTTAAACAAATCCATTCCAGGTCCTTTAACCCACTTGCCTGTTTTTGCGGTTTTAGATTCTGCGGGTATTTCCCAATAGCTTGCAAAAGCACGAAAATGGTCTATTCTTACAACGTTATAAGTTTTAAGCGCTGTTGCAATTCGTGAAATCCACCAGCTGTAGCCGTCTTTTTTCATAGTGTTCCAGTCGTAAATCGGGTTGCCCCAAAGCTGACCGTCTTCGCTGAAATAATCCGGCGGAACGCCCGCCACTTTCTCAACTTTCAGCGTTTTTTCGTTTATTAAAAACAGCGGCAGGTTAGACCAAACGTCTACACTGTCCATTGCCACATAAATCGGCATATCGCCTATAACGGCAATGCCTTTTTCATTTGCATATTGTTTTAATTCATTCCATTGCTTGAAAAAAATAAACTGCACAAATTTCCAAAATGCCGCTTTTTCTTCGTAAAGATAAATGTTTTTAATGCATTTGTAGTATTTTGCGTGCTCTTCTTTCCATTCCCACCATGGCTTATTGTTTTCAAGTTCTTTAATTGCCATATACACAGCATAATCGGTAAGCCAAGGATTTTCAATTTCAAAATTTTTAATTTCACTTGCCAACTCGCCGTTTATGTTTAAAAATGCCTTTTTTAATGTTTTAAGTCTTGCCTTTTTGGCGAATTCATAATCGGCTGTGTACGGGGTGGAGTTATAAATATTTTCTTTAACGTCTTTTTCGTCAATCAGTCCCATGTCTTTTAATCCCTCAGGGTTAATAAACAGCAGATTCCCTGCAAATGCACAGGGTGAACAATACGGACTGTTTGCATTGTCTGTGGGGTTAAAGGGTAAAACTTGCCAATAAGTAAACCCCATTTCTTGAATTTTATCAATAAAGTGTTTTGCGTTTTCGTCAAAAACACCTATTCCGTAGGGGGAAGGCATTGAACTTATGTGAAAAAGAACGCCCGCACCTCTTTGCTTTAACATAGTATCACCTCTGAATGTTTAAAATTTTAACATTTGCAGAGTAAAAATGCAACATCTGACGCCATATTATATATTAATATAAATATTTATATATAAATTAATAAATAATTATTGAATATAAATTTAATGTTTGTTATAATTAAACAGTATGGGTTGGTGTAATATGAGGTGAATTTATGAATAACAAGGGGAGAAAAACCGCAGTTGTCAGTGAAGAAGAAATTAAAAATCAGAAAAAGTATACTGAAAAAGTTAGTAAAATTCTTGGTGAAAGATATATTGAAAAGCCATTGGCGTGTGTTGTAACCTACGGTTGCCAGCAAAATGTGGCAGACAGTGAGCATATTAAAGGCATGCTTAAGCAAATGGGCTACGGTTTTACAGAGGACAGGCACAGTGCAAAATTAATTATTTTTAATACTTGCGCTGTTCGTGAACATGCAGAAGACAGGGTGTTCGGTAATGTAGGCATGCTTAAATCATATAAGCATGAAAATCCAGATGTAATTGTTGCTTGTTGCGGTTGTATGATGCAGCAACAGCATATTGCAGACAAAATTAAGAAAAGCTATCCGTTTGTGGATTTGGTTTTCGGAACGCATGTTGTTTATAAGCTTCCCCAGCTTTTGTTTACTGCGTTAACACGCAAAAAACGTGTGTTTGAGCTGCCGGATATGGACGGTGCTATTGCCGAGGGCGTTCCTGTTTTGCGTGATAATGATAAAAAAGCTTGGATTCCCATTATGTACGGCTGTAATAATTTTTGTTCTTACTGCATTGTTCCTTATGTTAGGGGCAGAGAAAGAAGCAGAGAGGTAGACGTTATTGTTGCCGAGGCAAAGGAACTTATTGAGCAGGGATATAAAGAAATAACCGTTTTAGGTCAAAATGTTAATTCGTACGGTAAGGATTTAGAACCACGTGTAACTTTTGCTCAACTGCTGCAAAGGCTTAATAATTTGGATGGGGATTTCAGAATTCGTTTTATGACAAGCCATCCAAAGGATTGTACAAAAGAATTGCTGGAAACTATGGCTTCATGCGATAAAATCGCAAAGCATTTGCATCTTCCTTTCCAAAGCGGAAACGACAGGGTGCTTAAAGCTATGAACCGCCATTACACCCGTGAGAAATATTTAGAGCATATTAATTATGCAAAACAGCTTATGGGCGACGAACTTTCAATTACAAGCGATATAATCGTTGGCTTCCCCGGTGAAACTTATGAAGAGTTTAAAGATACTCTTTCACTTGTGGAAGAAGTTAAGTTTACTTCGCTTTTCACATTTATTTATTCTGCAAGAAAGGGTACTCCTGCCGCAGAGATGGATGATCCGGTATCTGCCGAGGAAAAGGGCAAATGGTTTAAAGAACTTACTTCTTTGCAGGAAAAAATATCTGCCGAAAATATGAAAAAATATGCAGATAAAACATTTAAGTGCTTTGTGTATGGCAAAGGCAAACTTGGTGATAATTATATTGCCGCAAGAACAGACGGCAATTTGATTATAGAATTTGAAGGCGACGAAAATTTAATCGGCACTTTCCAAAATATTAAAGTAACAGAGCCTTTAACTTATGTGTTAAAAGGTCAATTAGAAAGGATTTAGTTATGAGTTTAGAAACAGCACTTCGTGAATTGGGAAAAGAAATTCAAAAAGACCCACGATTTGAAGCACTTCAAAAGGCTGCAAGCGTTAATGATGCAGATGAATCTCTTCAGCAACAAATGCAGGAGCTTCAGCTTATTTCTTTAAAATATCAGCAGGAAGCAGGCAAGGCAGATGAAGCCGATCAAGACAGAATTGCAGAACTTCAAAAGCAATATCAAGATCTTTATGAAGAAATAATGAAAAATGAGAATATGGAAAATTATTCTGCAGCTGCTTCTCAAATGGAAGAAATGGCACAGTATATCAGCCAAATGATTGGTTTGTTCTTTGACGGTCAAGACCCTGAAACATGTGAAATTCCGGCTCAAACAGATTGCACACACAACTGCGGAACATGCGGCGGCTGCCACTGATTTTAATTTAAATGTGCAGGCAAGTAGGTATTGGTTTTAACTTACTTGCCTAATGAAAAGGAGGAGAAGCAATGGCAAAAAAGGAAAATAAACTTTCGCCTATGATGGAACAGTACTTTAAAATTAAAAGTGAATATCCGGGCATGCTGTTGTTTTTTCGCCTTGGTGATTTTTACGAGATGTTTTTTGACGATGCTAAAATCGCTTCGGAAGAACTGGATTTGGTTTTAACCGGCAGAGATTGCGGTCAGGAGGAACGTGCACCTATGTGCGGCGTGCCTTTTCATTCGGCAGACGGATATATTGCAAAACTTGTGGCAAGGGGCTACAAGGTTGCTATTTGTGAACAAATGGAAGACCCTAAATCCGTTAAAGGTCTTGTTAAAAGAGATGTCATAAGAATCATAACTCCCGGCACTGTTATTGAGGGCAGTATGCTTGATGACGCAGTAAATAATTATTTGTGTAGTATTTGTAAGGGCGAAAATGAAACAGGGCTTTGTTTTGCAGATGTTTCTACGGCACAGTTTCACATAACCGTTGTAAACGGAAAAACGGCAGAGGAGCAGATTATAAATCAGCTTTCCTCTTATCAGCCAAAGGAGATACTTGTTAATCAGTCAGCTCTTGATTATACAAGTGTTGCGGATTTTGCAAAATCACGCCTTGAAACAGAAGTTCAGCTTTTGGATGATAATAGGTTCGATTTTGACGAATGTGCAAATCTTATTCTTGAAACGCTGAAAAAAGATGAAATCGGCAATTTGGGTATAGGCCACAGCAAGGCGGCTGTTTGTGCATTAGGTGCCGTTATTGATTACTTAAAACAGGTTCAAAAAAAGGATGAAATTGAAACACCTGCCGAAATAGATTATTTTGATGATGAAGAGTATTTAAAACTTGATATAAGCGCAAGAAAAAATCTTGAGCTTACAAAGTCTATGATGACAGGCGAGAAAAAGCATTCTCTTCTTTGGGTTCTTGACAAAACAAAAACGGCAATGGGTAAACGAATGATAAGAAATTGGATTGAACGCCCATTAATGTCTGTTTCTAAAATAACAAAAAGACAAAATGCCGTAGGCGAACTTGCGGATAATCCCGAAAAAAGAGATAATTTGCGAAACGCCCTTTCCGGAATTAAAGATATTGAAAGGTTAATGACAAGAATTGCTTATGGTACGGCAAATGCAAAGGAACTTAAAACTCTTGAATTAACTATTTCCAAATTACCGGAAATTAAGGGTATTCTTCAAAATTCTTCATCTTCATTGCTTAAAGATGTGGAAAACAGCATTGATTTACTTGAAGATGTTAAAAATTTAATTGCAAATGCCATTGTTGACGAACCGCCGTTTACCGTTCGTGAAGGCGGAATGATTAAAAGCGGATATAATAAAGAGGTTGATGAGCTTAAATCCGTTATGGAAGACGGTGCAGGCATTTTAGCCGCAATAGAGGCACAGCAAAGGGAAGAAACGGGAATACCTAAACTTAAAGTGGGTTATAACAGGGTTTTCGGTTATTATATTGAAGTTACAAACGCTTATAAAGACATGGTGCCGGAAACTTACATAAGAAAGCAAACATTAACAAATTGCGAAAGATATATTACTCAAGAGCTTAAAGAACTTGAAGGCAAGGTTTTAGGTGCCAAGGACAGGGAAATTGCACTTGAATATAATGTTTTTTGTGAGGTTAGAAATACTGTTGCAAATGAAGTTACACGACTTCAAAAAACAGCAAGGGCGCTTTCTGTTGCCGATGTGCTTGCAAGTTTGGCAGAGGTTGCAGTATGCAATAATTATGTTTGCCCTCAAATTAACACAAGCGGTTCAATAGACATTAAAGACGGCAGACATCCCGTGGTAGAAGCGTTGCTTGACGGTGCACCGTTTGTTTCTAACGATACTGTACTTGATAAAGACAAAAATCGTTGTGCAATTATAACAGGTCCTAATATGGCAGGTAAATCCACATATATGCGCCAAATTGCTCTTATTGTTTTAATGGCACAAATCGGTTCGTTTGTTCCTGCCAGAACGGCGGAAATAGGCATTGTGGATGCAATATTTACACGTGTTGGTGCTTCCGATGATTTAGCAACGGGTCAGTCAACGTTTATGGTTGAAATGAACGAGGTTGCCACTATTTTAAAAAATGCCACATCAAACAGCCTTATAATTCTTGATGAAATAGGCAGGGGCACATCAACGTTTGACGGTATGAGCATTGCCCGTGCAGTGCTTGAATATGTTTGCAAAAAGAAAAGTCTGGGTGCAAAAACACTGTTTGCAACTCATTATCATGAATTAACAGCCATGGAAGGTTTGCTTGACGGCGTTAAAAATTATTCTATTGCTGTTAAAAAACGAGGCGATGATATAACATTTCTTCGTCGAATTGTTAAAGGCGGTGCAGATGAAAGCTTTGGTATTGAGGTTGCAAAACTTGCCGGTGTGCCGGACGGTGTTGTTAAACGTGCAAAAGTTATTTTAAAAGAGCTTGAACAAAATAAAATAGATATTGAATTTAAGGCAGAGGATGCAATTGTTGAAGATGAAGAGGATATTCAGTATAACTTTACTTCAAACGGCAAAAACGAAATTATTGAAATTTTGAAAGCCACAGATGTTAATACTCTTACTCCTATTGAAGCAATGCAAACTCTTTATGATTTAAAAAAGAAAAGCGAAGAGCTTTAATAAAATTTATTAAAAAGGCAGGTGGTAAAAATGCCTAAAATTAATATTCTTCCTGAAGAGGTTTACAGCCTTATTGCTGCCGGCGAGGTGGTTGAAAGACCAATGAGCATTGTTAAGGAAATGATTGAAAATTCAATAGATGCCGGTTCAACTCATATTACGGTTGAAATTAAAAACGGCGGCACAACTTATATTCGCATAACGGATGACGGATGCGGCGTTGCCAAGGAAGATGTTAAAAAGGTGTTTATATCACACGCCACATCAAAAATTGCCGTGCAGGATGATCTGAATTCCATTTCAACCCTTGGCTTTAGGGGTGAGGCAATGGCATCTATAGGCGCAGTTGCAAAAGTGGAAATGTTAACTAAAACCGCAAATGAAAAATTAGGCACACGCTATGAAATTCAAGGCGGAAAAGAAATTGATTGTTCCGATGCCGGTTGCCCAAACGGTACAACAATTGTTGTGCGTGATATTTTCTTCAATGTTCCTGCAAGAATGAAGTTTTTGAAAAAAGATGTTACCGAGGGTAATTCCGTTCAGGGTATTGTTGAGCGAATGGCAATTTCTCATTCTGAAATTTCATTTAGGTTTATTAGAGACGGTAAGCAGGTGCTTGTTACATCAGGCAACGGTGATTTAAAAGGAACTGTTTATTCCGTTTACGGAGGCGAACTTTCAAATTCCCTTGTGGAAGTTGATTACAGTTTTGAGGGTATGCGTGTTCACGGTTATGTCAGCAGACCTCACCAATCAAGAAAAAGCCGTGCAATGCAGTTTTTCTTTATAAACGGCAGGTTTGTTAAAAGCGCAACGGCAACTGCGGCACTTGAGCAGGCATATAAAAATCTTATTATGGTTGGCAGGTATCCTGCCTGTGTTTTGAATATTGAAATAGATGTTAAGCTGGTGGACGTTAATGTGCATCCTGCTAAAATAGAAGTTAGGTTTGTTAATGAACGCCCTGTTTTTAATTTGATTTATTATGGCGTAAAAACGGCAATAGAAACAAAAGACAGTGTAAAGCAAGGCAGTTTTTCAGATGAAAAAAATCATTTTACCGAAAGCACGGTCGTTAAAAAGCCGGTTACCGATTACTACAAAAAAGCCGAATCTGCTTCTCAGATGAAATTCAGTGCAAAACCGGTTAATGATTTTTGGAGCGTTGCATCGCCGTCTAAACCTATTGCAAATGATGTTGAAAACATAAAAGCAGAAAACAGTGACGGGGCAGTAAATCCTCCGGCAAAAAGTGAAAGCGGCGAAACAACTGTAAGTTTTCTTGAAAAAGCCGTAAGTGCAGGCAAGTCGAAGGTTAAGAAAGACGAGAACATTTCTGCCGCTTATATTGAAACAGTGCAAAACGGCACAAAGCAGCAAGTAACCGTTGATGTAACAGATGAAAAAAATGTTGCGCCGCCGTTTAAAATCGTTGGCGAGGCATTTAAAACATACATAATTGTTGAAATTGAAAATGATTTGTATTATATAGACAAGCATGCCGCTCACGAAAGAATGAATTTTGAAAGACTTAAAGCACAGTCGAAAGATAATATAAACACTCAAATGCTTTTGACGCCTGTAGGTGTTAAGCTTTCGGCAGATGAATATTCCGTTATTGTTGAAAATTTACATCTTCTTAAAAAATGCGGTATAGGTGCAGAAGACTTTGGCAATTCCTCAATAATTGTCAGGGAGATTCCGGCATTGCTTGAGGGTGCAAATGTTAAAGATTTAATTGAGGAAATAGCAGGCAAACTTTTAGAGCATAAAACAGATATTGAGCCTGATAAAATGGATTGGATTTTTCATTCCGCTTCGTGCAGAGGTGCTGTTAAAGGCGGCGATTATACTTCTCCCGAGGAAAGACAGCTGTTTGTTGAAAAATTAATGTCTATGCCTAATATTCGTTATTGCCCTCACGGCAGACCCGTTATGATAAAAATTTCAAAATATGAAATTGAAAAACAGTTTGGAAGAATACAGTAATGGCTGAAAACAAAACAAAAATAATTGTTGTGGCGGGGCCTACGGCAAGCGGCAAAACAGGCATGGGCATTGAAATTGCAAAGGCTGTAAACGGCGAAATTATTTCTGCCGATTCAATGCAAATTTATAAGGGCATGAGCATTGCCACTGCCGCTCCCACTCCGTTTGAGCAAAGTGAAATTCCCCATCATCTTGTGGAAGAATTTGAGAAAAATCGTGAATATTCCGTTTCGTTATTTTGCGATATGGCAAGGGAATTAATTAAAGATATTGCGTTAAGAGGCAAAACGCCTGTTATTGTGGGCGGTACAGGGCTTTTTATAGACAGTCTTGTAGACAACATTCATTTTACTGTGGCAGATACCGATTTTGAATTGAGAAACAGACTTTTGAAAAAAGATGTAAACGAACTTTACGATTTGCTTCTTTCGGTAGATAAAGAGGCGGCAGTTAAAATTCATAAAAACAACAAATCACGTGTTGTGCGTGCGTTGGAGATTTATTATTCGTCGGGAATAACAAAAAGCGAGCAAAACGAAAATTCAAGGCTTGAAGAAAGTCCTTATGAAACGCTGTATTTTATTTTGGGCTATAAAGACAGAAGTGTGCTTTATAACAGAATTAATACCCGTGTGGATGCAATGGTTAAAAACGGTTTGGTGGAAGAGGCAAAAAATGCACTTGCCAATGAAGACTTAAAAACAAGTGCACAGGCAATAGGTCATAAAGAATTAAAGCCTTTTTTCAGCGGTGAAATTTCTTTGGAAACCGCAGTAGATAATTTAAAAAAAGAAACACGCCATTATGCAAAAAGGCAAATAACGTGGTTTAAACGCCGTGAAAATGCTGTTTTTGTTGAGATGGACAGTAAAGATATTAATCCCGTTTCGGCGGTTGTAAATAAAAGCAGGGAATTTGTTTATGGAAGATAATAACGAACAGATTAAGAAGAAAAAACTTTCTTCTTCTGCAAAACAGAATATTGTTGCGGCGTTGGTGGTTGTTCTTATTTTCATTTATGTAATTGCCGAATGTGCAAGTGTTTTAAATGTTAAACTGAAAACGCAAACAGCGTTAACGTCTACGGTTTATGACACCCTGGATGTGCAGGCACTTGTTGTTCGTGATGAGGATGTTATTCCAAACGGCGACGGCAGTGTTACAGTTGCCTCTTTGGCAGACGGTGAAAAAATTCAAACCGGCGGCGAAATTGCAATGCAGTTTGCAAATCGTGAAAGTGCAGTAAAATATTCTAAATATCTTGAATTACAAAGCGAACTTGAATATTATACGGATCTTGAAAGTCAGTCTGTAGGTCTTGCAACAGATGTTGAAACCCTTGATAAGGATATTTTAACGGATGTTAACGATTATATCCGTTCAATTTCCGCAGAAGACGGAACAAGCATAAATACTTATGAGAAAAGCTTAAACGATAAATTTACCCGCCGTCAAATGCTTATAGGACAGGATGTTAATTTTACATCGGCTATTGAGGCAATTAATGATGAAATAGGCGTTCTTAACATTGCAGGAGCAGAACCTACAGGTTATATAAAGGCAGATAAATCGGGTGTTTTTTCAGGATATACAGATGGATTTGAAAAATCCTTTGATTATTCAAAAATTGAAGAACTTGACACTGACACTTTAAAATCTTATATATCTGCCGTGAATGACGGTGGCGATAATCAAAGTCAAGCACAAAATAATTTGGGAAAAATTATAAATAGTTTTGATTGGTATTTTTGTGCTGTTGTAAACAGTAAAAGCATTGCCGGAATTAAAGAAGGTAAAAGCATAGACGTAACTCTTAAAGATTCAAACGAGGTGCTTAAATGTAAGGTTGTTAAAGGTGCCGATGATTCCGTAGGCGGCGGTGAAACGGTGCTTGTTTTAAAATGCAATGAAATAAACGGCGAAATAACTTCATTAAGACTTGAGGATATTCAAATCAGAGTTCATGAATATACAGGCATTAAGGTGCCGGTGGATGCCGTTCATGTTGTTAACGGTGAAAAGGGTGTGTATGCTCTTGTTTCTTCAGTTGTGGAATGGCGCAAGGCAGACGTTCTTTATACAGGTGATAATTATGTTGTTTTAAGTTATGATAAGGATAGCGAAAACGGCATTAAATTATATGATCAAATAATTGTTCAGGGAAAGGATTTACATGATGGAAAAGTTTATACTTGATGAACAGCGGTTAAAATCCGTTGAAGAAAATTATAAGCGAATCTTAAATAATGTTAAGGAAACCGCAGTAAAATCCGGCAGAAATGAAAATGACGTGCGCTTAATGTGCGTTACCAAAACGGTGGAAGCACCTTACATAAATAAAGTGCTTGAATGCGGCGCAGATTTAATAGGTGAAAACCGAGTTCAAGAGTTTTTGGGAAAGAAAGACGATTTAAAGTTAGACGGTGTGGAAAAGCATTTAATCGGACACTTGCAAACAAATAAGGTTCGCCAAATTGTAGGTCAGGTTGATATGATTGAATCTGTTTCGTCTGTTAAGCTTGCAAAAGAAATTTCAAAGGTTTCTCAAAAATTTAATATTACAACAGATTGCCTTGTGGAGGTTAATATCGGCAAGGAAGAAAGTAAAAGCGGCGTTTATATTGAAGAACTTGATGATGCGTTGGCTCAAATTGCTGAAATGCCGGGTATTTGCATTAAAGGTTTAATGACTATTCCTCCGGTTTGTGAAAATGAAAGCCGGGCAAGAAAATTCTTTGAAAGAATGCATCAATCTTTCATTGACATTAGGGATAAAAAATTAGATAATGTTAATATGCAAATTTTATCTATGGGTATGAGCGGCGATTATGAGGCCGCAATAGCCGAAGGTTCAAGCATAGTTCGTGTGGGTTCTGCTATATTCGGCGCAAGAAAATATTTTTAGGAGGATATTGTAATGGGCTTGTTTGATAAGTTTACGGAAATCGTGCGTGAAAACGATGATGACGATTTTGATGATTTTTATGAAAATGACGGGGGTTCTTCTTTTTCTCTTCCTTCACCGCCAAGGCGTGAAAGGTCTGCAAAAAATATAAGAGTTCCTAAAGAGGAAAAGCCTGAAAGAATTCATCGCTCCCGTGCAGATAACGATAAGGTGGTTAACATTCATACCACCGCACAGCTTCAGGTTGTTCTTGTTAAGCCGGAAAAATTTGAAGAGGCTGCGGAAATAGGCGATAATTTAAATGAAAAAAGAACGGTTGTTCTTAATTTGGAATCAACAAACAGAGATGTGGCAAGGCGTTTGCTTGACTTTTTAAGCGGCGTTGCTTATGCAAATAACGGTCAAATTAAAAGAGTTGCAAACAGCACTTACATTATTACACCATATAATGTTGATGTTATGGGCGATTTGATTGACGAGCTTGAAAATAACGGAATGTTTATGTAATTCGTATCAGGAGGGGAGAATATGATTACACCGAATCAAATTAAAGATAAAATTCTTTCAACGGCTTCTCATGGCTATAATATTGATGAAACAAACGAATTTCTTGATGAAATTGCAGAATCATATGCCGCAATTTATGCCGAAAATAAAGAACTTTACAGAAAAATGGAAATTTTGGCTTCCAAAATCGAGGAATACAGAGCAGAGGAAGATTCAATTAAATCAACTTTAATTACAGCCCAAAAGGCTGCCGATCAGCTTACAAAAGGTACTAAAGAAAAGGCAGAGGCTTTGATTTCCGAAAGCACCAGCAAGGCGCAGCAAACAGTGCTTGACGCCAAGGAAAAGGCAGAAAAGCTTGTTTCTGAAGCAAGAGATTATGTTTCTGATTTTACAAAAGAAAAAACAGATGAAGCAAATACAGTTCTTGCAGATGCTCATAAAAAGGCAGAGGCAGAAATTAACGAAGCAAAAGGCGTTGCAAGCGATTTACTTGCCGAAGTTAAAAATATTTCAGCAGAGCTTGTGGAAAAGGCAAAGGAAGAAAAAGAATATCACGAAAATCTTGTGTCAAAACTTAAAGAAGAATCAGTGTCATTCAAAGAGAGGCTGGTTTCCCTTTATCAGGCACAGTTGGAAAAACTATCCGATATGATGGAATTCCCGGCAGATGATGAAAAGGCTGTTGCACTTGAACAGCTTGAAAACACAGAAAGCGAACTTGAAAATATTTATTCTGCTGTGGACGAGCTTGATTTGGAAATAAAAACAGAAGAGGAAGAACCTGCACAGGACGAAATAAAAACAACAGAATCGGTTGACGAAAGCAATACTGATGAGAAAGAAGTTCCCACAGAATTTGAAGATGTTTCTTCAGGTTCAGATGTTTTGAATGCAGAACCCGAACAGGAATCCGATGTTGAGCAAATAGGTTCTTTTGATGATGATGACGAAGTTGAAGAGATAATTGAAGAGGTTGAGGAGAAAAAGGAAGAAGAACCAAGCGAGGAAGAAGTAAAAACGGCACTTGACGCTTTTACAAAAGATGAAATAACTCCTATTACCGAAGATGCAAAAATTAGGGAAATAGAAGAAAATGTCGAGCTTGAACAGCCTGAAGAACAACCTTTTGAAAGTTTTTTCAATGTTAAACATCCAGAGGGCAGAACAACAGAGAAAATAAGCCTTGTTCCTCCCGAAGAGGATGAAGAAGAGGAAGATTTAAAATTTCACGGCTTTTTCAGAAAAAAGAAAGATAAGAATAAGTAATAAATACCAAATAACAAATTAAAGGATAGGTTAAGATGGATTATAAAGATACATTAAATATGATGAAAACAGATTTTCCGATGAGAGCGTCATTGCCTCAGCGTGAACCTGAATTTCTTAAATCATGGTACGAAAATAAGCAGTATGAAGAATTAATGAAACTTAATGAGGGTAAACCGTTGTTTGTTTTGCATGACGGTCCTCCTTATGCCAACGGTGATATTCATATCGGCCATGCATTAAATAAAACTTTAAAGGATTTTATTGTAAGATATAAGAATATGACCGGCTTTAAATCTCCTTATGTTCCCGGTTGGGATACTCACGGCCTTCCTACAGAACTTAAAGCAAGAAAGGAAGCTCATATTTCTGCCGAAACAAATATTTCCGATTTAGAGCTTCGTAAGATTTGCCGTGAAACAGCACTTGGATTTGTTGATATTCAGCGTGAAAGTTTTAAGCGCTTGGGTGTAATCGGTGAATGGGATAATCCTTATATTACACTTACAAAGGATTTTGAAGAAGAGCAAATTAAAGTTTTTGCTACAATGGCTTCAAAAGGATATATTTATAAAGGTTTAAAACCTGTTTATTGGTGCCCTGATTGTAATACTGCTCTTGCAGAGGCTGAAATTGAATATGCCGAGGACCCTTGCCATTCAATTTATGTTAAATTTAATGTAACAGATGATTTGGGCAAACTTACGGCTATGGGCGCTGACTTATCTAAAACCTATTTTGTTATTTGGACAACAACAACTTGGACTCTTCCTGCAAACGTTGCAATTTGCGTTGGTCCGTCATTTGAATATTCACTTGTTAAAAGCGGCGATGAATATTATGTAATGGCAACAGACCTTGTGGATTCTGCAATGGAAGCAAGAGGCACAACAGAATATGAAACTGTTGGAATTATTAACGGTTCCGAGCTTGAATATATGAAATGCCAGCATCCGTTTATTGACAGAACTTCACTTGTAATCGTTGGCGACCATGTAACTCTTGAAAGCGGTACAGGCTGTGTTCATACTGCTCCCGGTCACGGCGTTGAAGACTTTGTGGTTTGTAAAAATTACCCTGAAATTCCAATTATTGTTCCTGTTGATGCAAAAGGTGTGTTAACCGAGGAAGCAGGTCAGTTTGCAGGTCTTAAAACAGAAGAAGCAAATAAGCCTATTGCAGAACATCTTGAAAAAACAGGCAATCTTTTCGCACTCCAAAAAATTATTCACCAATATCCTCATTGTTGGAGATGTCATAAGCCTGTTATTTTCAGAGCAACATCACAATGGTTCTGTTCTGTTGATGATTTTAAAGAGGATGCGGTTAAAGCATCAGAGGATGTTCAGTGGTTCCCTGAATGGGGTAAAGACAGATTGCAGTCAATGGTTAGAGAACGTGCCGATTGGTGTATTTCCCGCCAAAGAAAATGGGGTGTACCTATTCCTGTTTTGTATTGTCAGGATTGCGGCAAAGAAATTATTGATAATGATGTTATGATGAAGGTTTCCGAGATTTTCGGCAAGGAAGGTTCTGATTCTTGGTACGCTCATGATGCCGAATACTTCCTTCCTGAAGGATTTAAATGCCCTCATTGTAAATCAACAAAGGGATTCGATAAGGAATCCGATATTATGGACGTTTGGTTTGATTCGGGTTCAACTCATGCTGCTGTTTGTAAAAAGAGAGGCTACCTTAAGTATCCTGCAGATGTTTATCTTGAAGGTGCCGATCAATACAGAGGTTGGTTCCAATCTTCACTTCTTACAGCCGTTGCAGGCGGTGAGGGTGCTCCTTATAAGCAAATTATTACTCACGGATGGACAGTTGACGGCGAAGGCAAAAAAATGTCTAAATCATTGGGCAACGGTATTGCTCCACAGGATATTATCGCTAAATACGGTGCAGATATTCTTCGTCTTTGGGTTGCGTCATCAGATTATCATGCAGATATTCGTATCAGCCCTGAAATTTTAAAACAGCTTTCGGATAACTACAGAAAAATGAGAAATACGGCTCGTTTCTGCTTGGGCAACCTTTATGACTTTAATCCTGATACGGATATGGTTGAAAATGATAAATTTGAAGAACTTGACAAGTATGCTTTAATGAAGCTTGACCAACTTATTACCGTTTCACGCAATGCTTATGAAGTTTATGAATATCACACAGCTGCTCATGCAATTCATAATTTCTGTGTTGTGGATATGAGTAATTTCTATTTTGATGTTTTGAAAGACAGACTTTATACTTCTGTTCCTAATTCAAACACAAGAAGAGCGGCTCAAACAGTTCTTTATAAAATTTTGGATGCATTAACACTTCTTTTAACTCCTATTCTTGCATTTACGGCAGATGAAATTTGGAAGTTTATGCCTCATGATAAATCGAGAAATCCTAAATCTCCATTGTTTAACGAAATTCCTCAGGCAAACTTTATTGAAACAGATGAGGCATTTATGAATAAGTGGGATAAGGTTCAGCAAATTCGTGTTGATGTTCAAAAAGCACTTGAACTTGCAAGAAATGAAAAGAAAATCGGTAAATCTCTTGAAGCAAAAGTTATTTTGGGTGCAGATGGAGAGCTTTTGAGCTTCCTTGAAAGCGTAAAAACCGAATTGCCTGAAATCTTTATTACTTCTGCAGTTGAGGTTACTTGTGAACCGCAGTCTTTTGCAGGTGATGTTGAAGGCTTAACAGTTTCTGTTGAAGTTGCAGAAGGCGAAAAATGCGAACGTTGTTGGAAGTTCTCTACAACGGTAGGTTGTGATGAAAATCATCCGCATCTTTGCAAGCATTGTGCAGATGTGCTTTCGGCAATGGGCGAATAATTATTTAAATTTTATTGGTTAATAAACAGCCGAACGAATTTAATTTTAATGTCCGTTCGGCTGAATTTATATGTGGGAGTGATTTTTTGCATAAGAAAAAGCATGTTTGGTGCAGCATTATGATTGTTTTAATCGTTGCTTTTGACCAATTTACAAAATTTTTGGCAACAAAATTTCTTGCTCCCAATTTAGCAAAACCTTTTATAAAAGGATTTATACAGTTTCGCTATGCTTTAAATGACGGAATGGCATTTTCCCTTTTCAGCGGTGCCAGGTGGATTTTTGTTGTGTTAACGGCAGTTGTGTGCGGCGGCGTTTTGTGGTGGATGTTTACAAATTGCTGCAAATCATTGTGGCTTTATTGGAGCCTCGGTGTTATTGTTGCCGGCGGCGTCGGTAATTTAATAGACAGGGCGGTAATAGGCAGTGTTGTTGACTTTATAGAGCCTGTGTTTGTTAATTTTGCCGTTTTTAATATTGCCGATTGTGCTGTAAGCGTTGGTGCTGTTTCGCTTGTTGCTTATCTTGTTTCAGACCTTTTTAAAAAGGAGAAAACAGATGAGTGATGCATTTATTTTTACCGTATCGGCTGAAAATGCAGGTGATCGAATAGATAAATATATAAGCGGAAATAATGATGATTTAAGTCGCTCTGCCGTTGCAAAAATAATTGAGGAGCAGGGTGTAAAGGTTAACGGCAGTGTTGTTTCAAAAAATTACAAATGCCGTGAAAATGATAAAATAACGGTTTTGGTTCCCGAACCTAAGCCTCTTGAAACAAAGCCTGAAAATATTCCTTTGGATATTGTTTATGAGGATGATGATTTGCTTGTTGTTAATAAGCCAAAGGGAATGGTTGTGCACCCCGCAGCAGGTAATTATGATAAAACGTTAGTTAATGCGTTACTTTATCATTGCGGCGATTCTTTAAGCGGAATTAACGGTGTTATGCGCCCCGGAATTGTGCATAGAATTGATAAAAACACATCAGGTTTATTGATTGTTGCAAAAAATGATTTTGCACATCAAGGATTGGCAAAGCAGATTAAAGAGCATTCATTTTCAAGGGAATATGAGTGCGTTGTTTACGGTAATATTAAAGAAGATGAGGGAACAATTCATCAGCCGATAGGCAGAAATCCGAAAGACAGAAAGAAAATGGCTGTTGTTTATAAAAATTCAAAGGATGCAATAACTCATTATAAGGTTATTGAAAGATACGGCGCTTTTACTCACGTTCGTTGCAGGCTTGAAACAGGCAGAACTCATCAAATAAGGGTTCATATGGCATATATCGGCCATCCTGTGGCAGGGGACGACGTTTACGGGCCTAAAAAGTGTGAAAAGGAATTAAACGGTCAGTGCTTGCATGCAAAATATATAGGTTTTGTTCATCCAAGAACAAACAAATGGCTTGAATTTGAAAGTGATTTGCCCGAATATTTTACGTTGTTTTTAAATAAACTTAACAGGTTGTATAAACAGTAAATGTAAATTAATTGTATATATTTAAGAATTTAACGGAGGAGAATGTTTTGAATAAGGATTTCTCAAATTGGCTTGTTGTTTCGGATATTGACGGAACACTTAATAATAAAATTCGTAAACTTCCAAAAAATAATTATTATGCAATTAAAAAATTTACCGAAATGGGCGGTAATTTTACATTGGCTTCAGGCAGATTAACCTCCAGCCTTAAACGAAATTATGACCGAATTACGCCTAACCAACCTGCAATAGTTTTAAACGGTGCAGGAATTTATGATTTTAATAAAAATGAAATGATTTGGCGTTCCACAATCGGAAAAGACGGGCAAGATTTTGTTCGTGCCGTTCTTAATGAATACAGCGAAGTTTTTAAAAGTTTGGATGTTGGTATTTATTTTGATGATTTTGTTTATATAGTTAAAAGCGGTTTGTTGGGAAAAGGCACAATGATTATTGACAAAGCTCATTATGAGGTTACAAGTATAGATGATGTGCCTGTTGACGGTTGGATGAAGGTGATTTTTTGGGGTGCTCCTGCCACTATTGAATCATTACGCCGTATGATAGATAGGTCGGATATTAATGACAAGGTTAATTTTATGGCATCTTCTTTGTGGACAATGGAAATGCTTGCAAAGGACACCCATAAAGGCGTAGGCATTATGCAGCTTGCTTCTAAATTGGGCATTGAAAAAAGTCATGTTGCCGCTATAGGTGATTATTATAACGACTGGGATATGTTAAAAACGGTTGGCTTACCTGCCTGTGCCGGTCAGGCACCTGCCGCAATACATAAAATTTCAAAATTTGAGGCTTGCCACTGCAACAAAGGTTGTGTTGCCGATTTGCTTAATTATATTATGAGCGGCAGAGCCGATGAAGATATTGCAAAGGGGAAGATTTAATGGTTATAGGTGCACATTTAAGTGCTTCAAAGGGTTATACTCACATGTTAAAAGAGGCACTTTCAATCGGTGCAAATACTTTTCAGTTTTTCACACGCAATCCTCGTGGGGGAAAAGCAAAAGATATTGATGAAAACGATATAAATACTTTTTTGCAGTTAAGCAAAGAAAATGATTTTGGCACAATTTTAGCTCACGCTCCGTATACACTTAATTGTTGCTCGGCAAAGCCGGAAACTGTTGAGTTTGCTGTTAATACTTTTAAAGATGATTTGCAGCGAATGGAATATACACCGGGAATGCTTTATAATTTTCATCCCGGCTCTCATGTGGGCCAGGGCGAAGAAAAAGGTTTGGAATTAATTTGTGATTCTCTTAATAAAATTCTTTTTCCGGAAATGACAACAACTGTTTTGCTTGAAACCATGGCAGGCAAAGGATCGGAAATGGGTAAAACATTTAAGGAGTTGCGTGCAATTATTGACGGAACAGAGCTTAGCGATAAATTAGGCGTTTGTCTTGATACTTGCCATGTAAATGATGGCGGCTATGATATTGTTAACGATTTGGACGGAGTGCTTGAGCAGTTCGATAAAATTATAGGTATAGACAGATTAAAAGCACTTCATTTAAATGACAGTAAAAACCCCCTTGGTGCTCATAAAGACAGGCATGAAAAAATAGGCGAGGGTTATATAGGTGTTAAGGCATTTGAAAATATTGTTAATAACAAGTATTTAAAAGATCTGCCAATGTTTTTGGAAACGCCTAACGATTTGGATGGATATGCAAAAGAAATAGCGCTTTTAAAATCTTTGCAAAAGTAAACAAGTATAAAGCAAAAAGCACATTGATTTAATCAATGTGCTTTAATATTTATATATGCAATTGTTTGTTATTATCTTTTAACGTATTTTTGAATTTTAACTGCATCAAGTGCAAGACCGAAGATGATGAACAAAATTGCACTGCCTGTTGCTTGAATAATGCTGAATGGAACGGAGGTCCAAGCAGACGGGAAAGAATACATTAAACCTTCTGCAAGCAAGTAACCGAAAATTGTGATTAAACCCGAAACAATAACCATTGGAATTGTGTACCAGCTTATGATTTTGTAGTTCCCTTTTTTCTTTTTGTAAAGCGAGGTCATAATAATAAAAGGAACGGAGTTTAATGCTTTAATAATTGCTGTCGGAATTGCCCAAACGGCAGAACCTGCAAGAATGTCTGCCAATCCACCGCCTACGGCAGCTGAAAGGGCACCTAAAGGTCCTAAAAGGCAACCTGCAAGGTAAACCATTGAATCACCAAAGTGTAAATAACCGTCGTTAATGCCGGTAGGAACTTTAATAAAAGCAGTAAATACCGCAATAATTGCTGCCATAAGACCTGTAATGCAAATCTTTAAAATTTTTTGATTCTTCATAACTATTCTCCTAAAGTTGTTAAGAATTTTTCAAAATGCACACCGTCGGCAACGTTATAATTACCGCCTGTGTCATTAATTGTTTCTATAATTGATTTTTCAATAAAATCCGATGCTTTCATTACGGCATTGTAAAGACTTTCACCGTTAACGCATTTTGCCGTTATGAACGAGGATAAAATATCACCTGTTCCGGAAAAACTGCCTTTCAGTGCCACTTTTTTTATTACATTAAATTTATTTTCTTCAAAAACGGCATTTGCAATAATGTTGTTGTCTAATTTGATTCCGCTTACAACAACTTTTTTGCTGCTTTTCTTTGTGTATTTTTCACACATTGATTTAACGGCATTAATTTTTTCATCATCGCAAAGGCTGCTTATTTGGTTAAAATTCTTTTCGCATAAAATGCAAAGTTCGGTTAAATTCGGTGTAATAATGTCGGCAGCAGTGGCTAAATGTTTAATAGCGTTAACACAATCGTTATCATAGCAATCGTAAATTTCGCCGTCGTCTGCCATAACAGGGTCTACAACAATTAAATTGCTTTCGGTTTTATAACATTGAATAAAATCATAAATTATTTCACCCTGAAGGGAGTTTGAAATAAAACCTGTCAAAATTCCGTCAAATGAAACGTGAAGTTTTTTCCATTCTTCAATAAAGAGGGGCATTTCATTTGTTAAATCTTTGCAATAATAACTGTTGTAACCCGTTTGATTGGAAAGCACTGCAGTTGTTAGGGGGCAGCATTGTGTTTTGAGTGCACTGATAACAGGCAACGCCGCTGTAAGCGAGCACTTGCCTAATCCGGATAAATCATTAATAACTGCTATTTTTTTCACCTAATCAACTCCCTGGGATGTTTGTAGTATATAACATAACTGTGCATAAATAAATACACAAAAAACATTAATTTTAAGTGTACAGTTTTATTGTGTTAAAGTTCTTTACTAAAATTTTATATTGTGTTAAGATTTATAGCATAATAATATGGTATAGTATCAGCCAAAATGGAAAGGGCTGAATTTATGAAAAAAGGAATTTTGGCAGTGCAATTAATTTTTATTTTAGTAGGCGTGGTTTTGTTAATATGGTATTTGCTTCCTATTGCGGCCAGTATTTTTAATGTGGGCAATGTTGTAGGAATATTGGGTACATTGTTTTTAATTTTATTTGGGGCGTTTTATGGTAAAATTGCTGTTTTGCCTCGAAATATTATAACGGCATTTATTTGTGCTTTTGTTGCTTTGATAATTTTGCCTTGTTCTTTTAATATTCATAAATATCAAAATTATAAAGCCGATGAGGGTGCAAAAACCGTTATTGTTTTGGGGTGCAAGGTTAGGGGCGAAACTCCAAGTAAATATTTGTACGACAGGTGTATGGCGGCGGTGGATTATTTAAATAAAAATCCTGATGCTGTTGTTATCGCTTCCGGCGGACAGGGTGCAGGTGAAAGTATAAGCGAAGCCCAATGCATTGAAAATATTTTACTGGAGAACGGAATTGATAAAAGCAGAATATATAAGGAAGAAAAATCCACAAATACAAATGAAAATATTAAATTCTCGAATGATATTATAAATGAAAAGGGCTTTTCACGGGATGTTACTGTTGTTACAAATGAATTTCACGAATACAGGGCAAAGCTTTATTGTGATAAATACAGCTTGAGTTTTCATTCAAAATGCAGTTATTCGGCACATTATTCTTATTTAACTTTTTATACAAGAGAGGTTATGGGAATAGTTAAATATAAAGTTTTAGGATAAAAAAAGCTTTGACGGTTTTGCCGTCAAAGCTTTAAATTATTTAGTAAGTATATTTGCGTTTTTTATTAAAACATCTACTGCTTCACTTCCGAATTTTTCTTTAATCGCAGTTATACCCGGCTCATAGTTTGGCATACGTGTTGTAAGATTGTGGCAGTCTGAACCAATTAGATGAATTCTGCCGTTTTCCAAATATTTGAATAGGCGTTTTTTTGTTTTTCGGTGGGCATATTCAAAGGAATCAATATTTACCTGAATCAAACAGCCCATGTCAATTAATTCATCTACAACATCTTTATTTTCCATTAAGGCGTCATATCGCTCAATGTGCGCAAGAATGGGTTTAACATTAAAATTAATGCACATATTCTCCAGCCTGTTTAGTATTTTAGCCGAAAAGTCGCAGGAAAACGGATGTTCAATTAAAATGTATGGCGAATTACCTATGCAAAGAGGCGATAAATCGTCGTTATTTAAAAGATAATCTGTTATAAAAACTTCGGCAGCAGGCAGTATTTGAGGCATATCTTCTGTTAAAGCCGATTTTAGTTGCTTAACGGCATCGTCTCGCATTAGTAAGAAATCATTAAGCGAAATACTGTCGCTGTAATAGTGGGGTGTGCAAACTATTTTTTTACATCCTTGTGTTTTAAGCATTTTTATAAGTTTTATGCTTTCGTCTGTAGTTTGTGCACCGTCATCAATTCCCGGCAATATATGGCAATGAGTTTCAACAAGATTGGGTATAATCATAGCACATCACCCGATTAATAACCGTAACCGTATTCGCTTGTATAATGTTTTGATTTATTGTAACGCTTGCTGTAACTGCCGTCTTTTTCTTCACTGAAATTAACAACAAAGCCTAAAATTTTTGCATCTATAAAATTAAGTGCGTCGATGGTTTTTTTAAGCTCCGGATGTGTTGATTGTTTTGATTTAACAACAACAATAATTCCGTCTGACTGGCGAACAATCGGCAAAGCGTCGGAAACAAGGTTAATAGGCGGAGTATCTATAATAATGTAGTCAAAATATTTATGCAGTTCTTTTAAGAAATCGCTCATTAATTCCGAGCCTAAAATTTCTGCCGGATTAGGTGTTATTGAACCGCTTGTAAGAACGGAAAGATTGTCTATTTCCGTTGGGTGAATGATTTTTGAAAGCAAGGTTTTGTCTGCATTTTTGTTGTTTGCCGTTTCACTTAAAAAATTTGTAAGTCCCGGTGCGTTTGAAATTGAAAAATAGTGGTGAATTTTAGGCTTTCTTAAATCGCCGTCAATAATCAAAACTCTTTGGTCTGCTTGGGCAAGAGAAATTGCCAAGTTAATGGAAGTGGTTGTTTTGCCTTCGTTTGTGTTTGATGATGAAACAACAATGGTTTTGCATCCGCTTTTGATTATTGAAAGCATAATGTTTGTTCTTAATGTTTTGTATGATTCTTCAATTCTGAATTTCAAGCCCGAATCAACATTTTTATCTATAAGAAGCTGATTAACGGGTTTTCGTGTTGAATTTTTATCTGCCATTATAATCAACCCCTTTTGCTTTTCTTTTTAGACGATTTTAAATCAAATGTTGGAATTACGCCTATAACCGGAATTCCGTAACGCTCTGTTAATTCTTCCTCAGATTTAACTCTGATGTCAAAGAAATCACGCAGAAAAACATATGCTGCTGCAATTATTAATCCGCAAATAACGCCTAACAGGCAGGATTTGGCATAGTTTTTTGTTGCTACGGATTTAAGAGGCTTGTCTTCCACAGATGCACGAACAAGACCTTTATTTGTGTTTTGCATTTCCTGGGGAACACATTTTTCAAGTGCTGTTGCAATGTTATAGCTTAAATCTGCATCATGGGTTGTAACGGTAAATGTAAACATTGCCGTTTCTTCAATTCCTTGGCAGGAAAGCGCTTTTTTAACTTCTGCCGTAGTTAAGCTTGTTCCGTGTGTTGTATTAATTTCATCTGCCACCATTTGGCTGAATTCATTTGTTTTAAAAATTTCAATGTAAGTGTTCAGCATTTTCATGGCATAATTTATTTTGCTTGTTTCGCTTACTTTTTGACCGTCTTTTGTAATCAAATTGGTGCTGTCAATCAATTCTTGGTCAGAATCTTCAACATAAGCAAAAAATTCTATGGAAGAAGTGTAATTGACTTTTGCAAAATTTGCTGTATAAACATAAGCCAAAACGGCACATATAAGCGCAAACACAACAAGAATTTTCCATTTTTTAAGCAACAGCTTTAAAACTGCCACCAAATCAATTTGGTCCGTTTTCTTTTCGGTTGTTTCCATATTCTCTGTTTACCATCTCTTTCCGATAAAATTAATCACATCTAAATTATATTACTTTAAATACATTGTTTTGTCAACATAAAGACTTTAAACATTTTGCTTATTTTGTATGTAACTGGGTGTTGTTTGGTATTGACAAATAACCTTAAATGGCAGATAATAACTTGAATATATTTATTGAGGTTATTTTTATGGTGGAAAACAATTTTAAAATGGCTGAATGGGGCCCTTATTCAAAAAAATATATGGGCATTTCAAAAATTATAAGCAGCCTTGCAGATGAAGGTGCAAGATTTGATTTTATTGCTCATCCAACGCTTTGGAACAGCGCAACACCTGTGCCAAACACTACTGTGCCGTCAAATTACCACTTGTGGCATTGCAGTAACGATTATTCCTTTTTCTCATATAGGTATGAGCTTATGTGGAAGGATGTTGTTTATGCCGATGTTTCTTTTTCAAAAATTAATGACGACGCATATCTTTTAAGGTGTGAGTTTAACAATAATACAAACCTTTCTCAAAATGTGTTGTTAAACACATTTTCTTCATTGGAATATCCAAATCCGTCTTACTGTAAGTTAAATACGCCGGCAAAATGTTTTGTTAAAACAGCTAATGATTATGTGGAGTACACATATGCTGTATCACGCCCGTGGGATACTGAAAATCCGGACGGTATGTTTAAAGGTATGTTTACCGATAAGGATTTTTACCTTGGTAAAGGCTTGGGTGACAGGTGCGACCATGAGCATGTTCACTACCTTAACTTAAAGCCGTTTGGCTGCGAAAAGGGAGATAGGGTTACATATGCATTAAATGCAACAAATTTTGAGAATCCTGTTTTGGCAGTTCGTTATAAAACAGTAACAGACGGCGACGCAGAGTTTTTAATGAACGGCAAAAAGGTTGTTTTTAAAAACAGCCCCGAGTTAACAATCGGCTTTATTCCTTATGAAAGCCGATTTACATTGGAAAGTATCGGCACAGCGGGCATTGAATTTGATTTCTTTGCTGTTGTTGAAGAAAATCAAAAAAATGAGATTTCAACGGAATATATTTTACATTCTTTCGTGCCTGAAATTAAAACGGAGGCATGCGGCAAAGGCAAGCGTGTTTCATTAAGATATAATGATGTTGAAAAACCGTTTTATGTGCTTACACATAATAAAAACACAAGGGAAAGAGTGCTTAATTCGGGTTGTCTTGAAGACGCACTTATTAACCGTCTTTCAAACGGCGACGTTACATATGATGATTTGCAGGAAACATTTTCAAATTCATTTAAGCGTAAAACAAGCGATATAGGCTTTTTCCAAAATACATTGGTCAAATCAATATTTATAGAGCCTAATTCAAAGCATATTGAATATGTTGTTGTTTCAAATGAAGTGTTTGAACCTCTTTCTTTTAACGAATATGAAGAAATTTACAAAAATGCATCTTCAAAATGCAGTTCTGTGCCGTTTAATAAAGCCGGCGAGAAATACACTCTTTCAACAGATATTTTAAGGGCAACACTTTTAACAAATGTTGTTTATCCTGTTTATAAGCGTGGCGAAAACGTAATTCACCACACACCCGGTAAAAGGTGGGACAGCTTTTATACTTGGGACAGTGGCTTTATCGGTCTTGGACTTTTGGAAGAGTCAAACGAGCTTTGCAAATATGTTCTTGAAACATATTTGTGTGATGAGGATAATAAAGACTTTGCTTTTCTTCTTCACGGCTCACTTGTTCCCACTCAATTTCCGGAATATTTGGAATTGCTTAAAAGAACAAACGATAAGGAAAAATTAAATTACATTTATCCTAAAATGAAGCGTTATTATGAGTTTTTGCAGGGTAGAGAAGGCAGTTCAAGTTTTGCAAAATTCCACAATGGTTTATTAACGGCATATGATTATTGGTATTCTCATTGCGGTATGGATGATTATTGTGCCCAGGTAGAGATGATTGCCAGAAAAGAAGAGCAAATTACATGCCCTTGTTTAACAACTGCACAGGTTATAAGAGCCGGTAAAATTTTAAAAATGGTTGCAGCTTATTTGGGCAAAGATGACGATATAAAAGAGTATGATAAAGATATTGCAGTTTCGTCAAAAGCGTTAAACGACCTTGCATGGGATGAAGAAACAGGCTATTTCAGCTATACGCAATATGATGAAAACGGTAAATTAAAAGGATTTTTAAGAACGGAAAACGGCGAAAATCTTAATAAGGGTATGGACGGCGTGTATCCTATAGTTGCAGGTGCAGTAAACGGCGAAAAAAAGCAAAGAGTGCTTGCACATATTAAAAATCCAAATGAAATGTGGTCTGCAGCAGGTATTTCTGCCGTTGATATGACCGCTTCGTATTATAAAAATGACGGGTATTGGAACGGTAATGTTTGGATGAGCCACCAATGGTTCATTTGGAAAACCATGTTTGATTTGGGCGACACGGATTTTGCATTTGAAATTGCAAACAGAGCCCTTGAAATGTGGAAAGAAGAAACAGACTTTTCATATTTCACATATGAATGCTTCGGTGTTGATACAAGGCGTGGCGGCTGGTTTCATAATTTCGGCGGTTTGTCTGCTCCTATTTCTGTTTGGGCAAATTGTTATTACAAACCGCAAACAGTAACATCAGGTTTTGATTTGTGGACAGATTATCAAAAAACAACCGAAAACAGTGCCGAAATTTCATTTAAATATTTTGGCGAAAATGATAAGTACAGCTTTGTGGTAACTTTAAGTGATGATTGCGACTATGTTGCAAAGCTTGACGGAAAAGAGATTGAATTTAATGAAAGAATCAAAGGTTCTCTTGAATTTACATTAAGCGGCAACGTTAAATCAGGTGTTCTTTCAGTTTGCAAAAAGGGAGAGTAATATATGGCTAACAGATTAAGCGGTAGTAATAATGAGCCGTTAAAAATTCAGTTTATTACAGATACTCATTATTATTCAAGAAAAAACGGCACATCGGGCAAGGCGTATGAACGTGAGGAAGCTAAATCTCAAATGATTATAAAAGACAGCGACCTTGTTCTTAAAGCAGGCTTTGATTTGCTTTGCAAAGATACTTCTACGGATATTGTTGTTTTGTCCGGCGATACAACAAGAAACGGCGAATTGGCATCTCACGAAGAATTTATTGAAATGTTGCGTGATTTAAAGAAAAAAGGCAAGCGTGTTTATGTAATTACCGCTACTCACGATTATCAAGACGGCGGCGTTGCAAAGGGATTTTCGGGTGATGAACAAATTCAGGTTCCTGCTGTAGAGAATCGCCATGATTTGTGGGACATGTATTATGAATTCGGTCCTAACGAGGCTATTGCCACATTTAAGCAGTCCCTTTGCTATGTTGTTCAGCTTGCACCGGGTTACAGGCTCTTTGCTCTTAATGACGATACAAACGATAAGGTTGAGGGTCAGGGTTCAGGTTACAGTGATGAATGTAAAAAGTGGATTATGGAGCAGCTTAAAGACGCTCACGATAATGATCAATATGTTATTGCAATGACTCACCATCCAATGATTTCGCCGTCGCCGTTTTATTCTATTATCGGCAAAGGTGATATGCAAAGAGACCATGAGGAAACAAGGGAACTTTTTGCCGATGCAGGTCTTCATTGCATGCTTACGGGTCATACGCATGTTCACGATATAAGCTATATAACAACCAAAAAGGGCAACAGATTTTATGATATTGCCTGCGGAGCTATGATTGGCTGTCCGCCTGCAATGAGAAATGTTACCTTTGACCCCAAGCATGCTGAAATTGATGTGGAAACAGTGTATATTGAAAATGTTCCCGGCATTGATACGGGCGACAAAACATTTCCACAATATATGCGCAATTTCTTCTTTGGTATGATTGCAGATGTTATTTGGTCTATGGGCAATGATATTGACCGTCTTGCAGATATTACGCCGGCATTTTCAATTCCCGGCGAAAAAGTTAAAAAATTGGGTTGGATTATTAAACCTATCGGCAAATTGCTTAATAAGCTTACATTTAAAAAGATTTGGCGCCTTTGTAAAAAGGAAAGCGGTTTAAAGAAAGCCGATATTCAGGATATTGCCGATAATAAGGTTGTTGATTTTATTCTTGAACTTGTACAAAATCTTTATTGCGGTGATTCTCCTTACGGTCCTGAAACAAGAGAATATAAGTTAACCTGCGGATTTTTAAATGTTATTGATTCATTTTTAAATACAATTCATTTGCCTATAGGAAAGTTTCTAAAAGGTGCAACATCTGTGCGCAGTCTTGTTGAACCTCTTCTTTGGAATTCAGGTTATTGCGATGAAAAAGCAACCTTACCGCTTTACCCTGTTTTTGATGACGAAAATCCTGCTCCTGCGGAAATGTTTGAAGAAAAGCATTTTGACGACCCTGTAAAGAAAAGCAAAAAGGGTCCGCTTGTGCTGTTAATTCTTATTCTTGCCGTTGTATTGCTTTTGGCAATTATTGTGGGCATTGTTTGGCTTGTGGTTTGGGTAATTATTGCTATTGTAAAAGTCATTGCCGCAGCTTCGATTTTTGGTTTGTTCATATAATTTTTATAATAATGTAATTTTTTCTTGCATATATGATGTGTATTTGATATAATAAAAAATGCAAATTTTACATATTTATTAAGGAGTAAAAATTATGGCAGACGAAAAGAAAAAATTCAGCCTTGGCGGTATTGATAATGCCGCAGCGGAAAAAGGCTCATTCATTAAAACCGTATGGCAGCTTGTTAAGTTCCTTGTTGTTTCAGGTTTGGTAACAATTATTCAGCTTGTACTTGCAAACGTTCTTCCGCTTATTTTTGACAGCGTAACTGCAACTCTTCCTGCATTTCTTCAGGGAATTTTTAAGCCGGATGTAATTTTTGATGCTTCAACTGCACAGGGTGCAAAGCAAATTGCTAAGTATGTTGTTGACGGTGTTGTTACTTGGGGTTATCTTCTTCCTTTCTTCCTTTCAAACCTTATTGCTAATATTTACGGTTTCTATCAGAATAAGAAGACAACATTTAAGTCAGACGCACCTTGGTATAATTTTGCTATTTATATTGTACTTATGATTGCTCTTATTCTCTTCTCAACTTGGTTCCAGGGTTGGCTTGTTGGCGTAATCGCAAAAGCACCTTGGGCTTGGTTAAACAGCCTTGCAAGAACTATTGCAGGCTTGGCAGCAGGCTTTGTTCAAATGGTTGTTCTTTTCCCAATGGAAAAATTTGTTCTTTTGAAAGAAAAGAAAGCAGACGGCGAAGAAGAAGCAGCAAAATAGTTTTTGCAAAACTTTTCGCTTATTACAAGGGTGCCCACGGCGCCCTTGTTTTTTTATAAATAATTGTTGACAGAATATTAACCCAAGTTTATAATTTATGTATTAACATTTTTCTTTGGAGGAACGAGAAATGAAAAAATTAAAAAAAATATTGGCTGTTTTAATGGCTGTTATAACGGTTGCGGCTGTTTTGGCAGGCTGTTCTTCAAACGGTAATAATTCCGATAATTCAAATAACGGCGGTAAAAAAGTTGCAATTCTTCAGTATATGCCTCATTCAAGTCTTGATAATTGCACACAAGGTGTTAAAAACGCACTTGATAAGGCAGGCATTGCTTATGATGTTCAAATCGGCTCAAGCGGCAGTGCCGACACAGATTGTCAAAGTTATGCAGAACAAATGGTTTCAAGCGGTTATGATGCTATTATTGCCGTGGCAACTCCGGCTGCAATGAGTGCTTATTCGGCAGTTCAAAATGCTTCTTCAAATATTCCTGTTATTTTCTGCGCAGTTTCAGACCCTGTTGCGGCAGGTCTTGTGGAATCAATGGATGCACCGGGAAATAACTGCACAGGTACTGCAGACGCTATTGATATTGAAGGCCAGATTGAACTTATTAAACAGCTTCAACCCGGCATTAAAAACTTAGGCGTTCTTTACACTACCAGTGAGGCAAATTCAATCAGCCAGCTTGAAACACTTAAAAGCGAATGTGATAAAGCAGGCATAAATCTTGTTTCTCAGGGTATTTCTGAGGCTTCGGAGCTTGCTTCGGCAGCTGCTGCTCTTATTCCTCAGGTTGACGCTATTACTAACCTTACAGATAACAATGTTGTAGATAATATGAGCGTGTTTATGGAACAGGCTCAAACAGCAAAAATTCCTGTTTACGGTTCTGAAATCGAGCAAGTAAGAAAAGGCTGTGTTGCTTCTGCTTCTATAGATTATGTTGCTTTAGGTGAAAAAACAGGCAATATGGCTATAGATATTCTTAACGGTGCAAGTGCGGCTACTTATCCGGCTGTTACTGTTACAGATTCATTTGTTGTTGTAAATCCCGATGTTGCCGCAGGCTTGGGACTTACAATTCCGGCTGAACTTGACAATGTTCAAAAGGTTTCTACAACAGCAGAATAATATTTAAATTCAACGGCAGGATTTTCCTGCCGCTTGTTTTGTTTGCACTTTGTGCTATTTTTTTGAAAGATGTGATGATTTGGATATTTTAAATATTGTAAAAGTAGTTTTTGAAGAAGGCTTTAAGTATGCCATTTTGGCTCTTGGCGTTTATTTGTCTTACAGCATACTTGATTTTCCCGATTTGTCTGTAGACGGAACAATGCCGTTGGGAGCTATTGTTTCTTCTGTTCTTATTTTAAAGGGAGTAAACCCTTGGCTTAGCCTTTTGATAGCATTCGGTTGCGGATTGCTTGCAGGTTGTATTACCGGCTTGCTCCATATAAAATTGAAATTAGAGCCGCTTTTATCCGGAATTCTTGTTTATACTGCCCTGCTTTCAGTAAATCTTGTTTTAATAAAAGTGGGCACGGGCGGTCAGTCCATTGCTTCTATTTTTGGCAGAAAAACAATTTTTAACAGCGGCATTGCAAGCGTTCTTCCTCAGTCCGCAGGCGGTATTAACATAAGAAAACTTATTGTTCTGGCTGTTTTTGTTGTCTTAATTAAAATTATTATTGATTTATATCTTAAAACAAAATCGGGCATGCTTCTTCGTGCTACAGGTTCAAACCAGCAGTATGTTGTTATGCTTGCAAAAAATCCAGGTGCCACAAAAATTTTAGGTCTTGCAATAGGCAACGGCTTGGCGGCTGTAAGCGGTGCTGTTATTGCGCAAAGTACGGAAACGGCAAATACTACTATGGGTGTCGGTATGGTTGTTTTCGGTTTATCAAGTGTAATTATCGGCTTGTCGGTATTTAAACGAGTTGGTTTTATGAAAGCAACTACAATGGTAATTTTGGGTACAATAATTTACAAAGCGTGCCTGCAAATTGCAGTTGTTATAGGCCTTCCAAGTGAATATAACAAAATTTTAATGGCAGTGCTGTTTGTTTTGGCTCTTGTATTCAGCGGAACTCTCAAAGACAAAACAAAGAAAAGGAGAGAGAAAAATGCTTGAATTACAAAATATAACAAAACGTTTTAATGCCGGCACAGTAGATGAAACAACTGTTTTTGACAGTTTTAATTTTAAAGTGGAAAAGGGCGAATTTGTTTCTGTTATCGGTTCAAACGGCAGCGGTAAAACAACGCTTTTAAACCTTATTTGCGGTTCTATGAAACCGGATGAAGGTAAAATTATTTTTAACGATAAAGATATTACTTCTGTTTCTGAATTCAAGCGTGCAAAAATTATAGGCAGAGTATTTCAAAACCCCGCATTGGGAACTTGTGCAGATTTGTCAATTCTTGAAAATATGGCACTTGCAGACAATAAAAACAAACCTTTTGGATTAGGTAAATGCGTTAATAAGAAAAGAATAGATTATTATAAATCTTTGCTTGAACAGTGTAATATGGGGCTGGAAAACAGAATGGGTACTTTAGCCGGCACATTATCCGGCGGGCAAAGGCAGGCACTTGCCCTTGTTATTGCCAATATGACGGATATAGAGCTGCTTATTCTTGATGAGCATATTGCCGCACTTGACCCTAAATCATCGGAAATAGTTATGGATTTAACAAAAAAGCTTGTTGAAAAAAATCAAATTACAACAATGATGGTTACTCACAATCTTCGTTTTGCATGTGAATACGGAACCAGACTTGTTATGATGCATGAGGGCAACCCCCGTCTTGACATTAAAGGCGAGGAAAAGAAAAATGCGGCAGTTGAAGATTTGCTTAAAATCTTTGATGAAATAAGTATTGAAAAAGGCAATTAATTTTAAATCCCGTTAATACAAAGGTGTTAACGGGATTTTTTATTGTTGCACAAAAAGTTGGGTGAAAAATTATTTATTGTGTATATAGATTAATACCGGAATTTGAAATATAATTAACATATATATTGTTTTCGGAGGGTTGATTATGGTTAAAATTACGCCAAACACAACTTTAAAAGAAGCCATGGCAAATCCAATGGCAAAAGATGTTATTGAAAAATTAATGCTTGCATTAAGACTTCCTGCTGATGCTGCGGAAACAGGCATTTTGGGTAAAGCTAAGTTTAAAACCCTTACCACTCTTTCTTTTGGATTGTTGGATGCAAAAACAGTTCAAACGGTTTGCGATATGCTTAATTTGGAAAAAAACGAGCTTCTTACAGACGAAGGCGTTTTAGAAAAGAAATGGTGGAAAGAGGCTGTAATTTACCAAATTTATCCACGTTCGTTTTACGACAGTAACGGTGATGGAATCGGCGATTTAAACGGCATTACCGAAAAACTTGATTATCTTAAAGATTTGGGTGTAACGGCTATTTGGTGTTCACCGTTTTATGATTCACCAAACGACGATAACGGTTATGATATTCGTGATTATCAAAAAATAATGGCTGAATTCGGCACTATGGAAGATTTTGATAATTTGCTTGCCGAAATTCATAAAAGAGATATGAAACTTATTGTGGATTTGGTTGTAAATCACACAAGTGATGAACATTTTTGGTTTCAAGAGGCATTGAAGTCAAAGGATAATCCTTATCACGATTATTACATATGGCAGGATGCTACCGACAAGGGGATTACGCCTCCAAACAACTGGCTGTCTCTTTTTAAAGGTCCTGCTTGGAATTATTATGATAATTTAAATCAGTGGGCAATGCATTTATTCAGCAAAAAGCAAATGGATTTGAATTGGGAAAACGAAAAAGTTCGCCAAAGTATTTATGAAATGATGATTTGGTGGCTTGATAAAGGCGTAGACGGCTTTAGAATGGATGTAATTAATTTCATCAGTAAAACTCCGGGCTATCCTCAGGCAAATGCGTTTTTAGGTTTACTTACAGGCTTTAAGGGGGCAGAGTATTATTTTTACGGTCCACGCTTGCACGAGTTTTTGCATGAAATGCGTGAAAAAACATTTGGAAATTATGATGTTTATACCGTTGGCGAATGTGGCGGCGCAGGCATTGAAATGGATAAAATGCTTACTGCCGATTATCGTAAAGAATTAGACACGGTGTTTAATTTTGACTTTTTAATTAACCAGGGTCATACAAATTATGATACTTATGATTACGATTTGTATAAAGTAATGCAAGAATTTGAAAAATTTCAAACACGATATACGAATCATTGCTGGCCGGCTGTGTTCTTTGAAAACCACGACAATCCTCGTATTGTTTCAAAGGTTGACAAAACAGGTGCTTATCGAGAAGAAATTTCAAAAGTGTGTGCCTTAATTGAAATGACGCTTCGTGGTACGCCTTATATTTATCAAGGTCAGGAAATCTCAATGGGTAACGGCGATTTTGAATCCATTGAACAAATGAACGATGTTGAAGCCGTTAATATTTATAAAGAATTGATTGAAAAAGGTAAAGATAAAGAAAAGGCGTTTAACCGTGTTAAAACAGGCACACGTGATAATGCACGCACACCTGTGCAGTGGGAAGATAACGAAAATGCCGGCTTTACCACAGGCACTCCTTGGCTTAAAATTACAGGCGATTACAGAAAGTATAATGTTAAAGATTCTGTTAACAGAGCAGACAGTGTTTATAATTTCTATAAAAAAGTAATTGCTTTAAGAAAATCAACGCCGGCTTTGGTTTACGGCAGTTTTGAACGAAAAGCGGCAAAAGCTCCTTTGTTTTGTTATTTCAGAGAATATGAGGGTGAAAAATATTATATAGAACTTAACTTGGGTAAAAAATCAGTTGAAAGACCAAGCAACGCCGGTTGTTATGAACTTGTTGCTTCAACCTATGGTAAAACAACAGATAAGCTTCGTCCTTTTGAGGGCAATTTGTACAAAGTTAAATAAAATTCTTGACATAATATAATTTATATATTATATTATTAGCGTAAGATATGTTAGAAAGTGAGAGTGGCTGAAAGGCCGCTCTCATATTATTGTAAGGAGGTTTTTTGTTATGGCAGGCAAAAACACAGTTGAAAAAATAGAAGAAATTGTTAAGCCTTATGCCGAAAACCTTTCCCTTTCTATTTGGGACATTACTTTTAAAAAAGAGGGCACAGATTGGTATCTTCGCATTTTTATTGATAAAGACGGCGGCGTTTCCATTGATGATTGCGTTGATTTAACTCACGCTATTACTAAGCCTATTGATGAGGCAGACCCTATTTCACAAAGCTATATGCTTGAGGTTTGCTCTCCCGGTGTTGAAAGAGAATTGAAAAAAGATTGGCATTTTGAAAAATATGTGGGTTCAAAGGTTATGGTAAGAACAATTCGCCCTATAGATAATGTTAGGGATTTTAATGGTGTGCTTACTTCATATAATAACGGCGAGCTTACTGTAAAATTACAGGATGAAAATAAAATCACTCTTAACAAAAAGGAAACTTCATATGTTAAGCTTGATGATTTTGACATAAATGATTTTAATTAAATTTACTTAAGAAAGGTTGATAGGAAAAATGAGCAAAGAATTTTTTGAAGCAGTAAAAATGCTTGAAAGTGAAAAAGGCATTTCGGCAGATTATCTTTATGAAAAAATCGCCGGTGCAATTATCGTTGCCGCAAAGCATGATTTTAACGGCAAAGATATTGTTCATTGCGATATAGACCCTGAAAAAGAAAAAATTAAGGTTTATGCACGCAAAAATGTTGTTGAAGAAATTGAAGACCCTGATACAGATTTAACTCTTGAAGAGGCACAGGCTATCCGTAAAAGCGCAAAAGTGGGTAAAACCATTGATATTCCTATTAAAACAAAGGATTTGGGCAGAATTGTGGCTCAAACGGCAAAGCATGTTCTTCGCCAGGGAATAAGAGAAGCCGAAAGAGGAAAGCAACTTCAGGAATTTCAAAGTAAAAATCAAGAGCTTGTTACTGCAAAGGTTACACGTGTTGACCCTATTACAGGCAATGCAACTGTTGAAATCGGCAAAACAACAGCTATTCTTCCGAAATCAGAGCAGGTTCCGGGTGAAGAACTTGTTGCAGATATGCAGGTTAAAATATTTGTTGTTGATGTTCGTGAAGGCGGTAAAGGTCCTAAGATTATGATTTCACGCACACATCCGGGTCTTGTAAGAAGACTTTTTGAAACAGAAGTTCCTGAAATTTATGACGGAACTATTGAAATTAAATCTGTTTCAAGGGAAGCAGGATCAAGAACAAAAATCGCTGTTTTCAGCAAGGATGAAGATGTGGATGCCGTGGGTGCTTGTATCGGTCCGAAAGGTCAGCGTGTTACAAATATTGTTGAAGCTTTGGGCGGTGAAAAAATTGACATTGTGGAATACAGTGAAGATAACGCAAAATTCATCGCAGCAGCACTTGCTCCTTCCGATGTTTGCGAGGTTGAAATTCTTGATGAAACAGAAAAATGCTGCCGTGCAACCGTTCCGGATGATCAATTAAGCCTTGCAATCGGCAATAAAGGTCAAAATGTTCGCCTTGCTGCAAAACTTACCGGTTGGAAAATAGATATTAAACCGGAATCGGGATTTTACGAAGGTTCGGAAGAATAATTTTTAAGGAATGATACCAATGAAAACCAAACGTGAAGCAAAGCGTATGTGTACCGGCTGCGGTGAAATGTTTGACAAAAGAACGCTTATCAGGGTTGTAAAAAGCCCGGAGGGTGAAGTAAGTCTTGATTTAACCGGCAAAAAAAACGGCAGGGGCGCTTATGTTTGCAATAATATTGAATGCTTAAAAAAAGCAAGAAAGAAAAAAGCGTTTGAACGTGCATTTTCTATGAAAATAGAAGATGAAGTATATAATAAAATGGAAGAAGAAATAAGCAAATGAATAAGGAAAAAACTCTTTCAATGCTTGGTTTGGCACGCCGTGCTGGCAAGCTTGCCATGGGGCATGACGCTGCCGTAAATTCATTAATTTCAAAAAAATCAAGGCTTCTTGTTTTTGCCGGTGATGTTTCGCCCCGTTTAGTAGGCGAGTTTGAGCATTTAATTGAAAAAAAGTATTTAAAGGTTAAACTGCTTAAAACAAATATTTTAATTTCCGAAATTCATTTTGCTTGCGGTTATAAGGCAGGCGTCATTTCTGTTGAAGATGAAAATTTCGGCAAAAAAATAATTTCTCTTTCAGAAGAAAACAAAGATAATAATTAAGATAAATAAGGAGGAACTGCATATATGGTAATTAAGGTAAAAGTCTCCGATGTGGCAAAGGATTTTGGCAAATCAAACAAAGAAATGATTGATATTTTAAGCACGATTTGCGACGGTCCGGCAAAAAAAGCATCTACGGTTCTTGAAGAAAATGAACTTAATATGCTTTTCGATAAATTAACTCTTGATAACAGCGTTAAAAATTTTGACAATTATTTTAAAGCAGCAGGCAACAAAAAGCCCGCTCATAAGAAAGAAAAAGCAGAGGGCGCTAAAAAGTCAAATCCTCAAAAGGATAAAAAGCGTGAAAGCCAAGCCGCTATTCTTCAAATGGCAGAGCAGGCTGCAAAACGTGCAGAGGAAAAGGCAAAGAAAAAAGCAAGCCAGGCGCCACAGGCAAGAACAAAGGGCGAAGCTCGCCATGTTGACACAAGAGTTAATAATGTTGACCTTGAAAAATACAATCAAAAGTATGAAGATATTGCTCCAGCTTCATCAATGGGCGATTATCAGAAAAAGCAAAAGCTTAATCAAAAATCAAAGCAATACAGGAAGAAAAGACCGCAGGGTATGCACGCCCGTTCAAAGAAGGAAACAGAACAGCAGCGTCTTGCTCGTATTGCAGAACAAAGAAAGAAGCAGCAAATTAAAATTCAGGTTCCCGAAGAAATTACTGTTGGCGACCTTGCCGCTTTGCTTCGTATGACGGCAACCGAAGTTATTAAAAAGCTTATGGTTTTGGGCGTTATGGCAACAGTTAATGAGGTTATTGATTATGATACTGCTGAAATTGTTGCAACAGAATTAGGCGCAAAGGTTGAAAAGCAGGTTGAAGTATCTATTGAAGAACAAATTATAGAAGAGGAAGTTGAAGACGATGAAAACGCAGTGGTAAGACCGCCTGTAGTTTGCGTTATGGGTCACGTTGACCATGGTAAAACTTCTATTCTTGACGCTATAAGAGATACAGATGTTACAGCTACCGAAGCCGGCGGAATTACTCAGGCAATCGGTGCTTATCAGGTAGATGTAAACGGCGAAAAAATCACTTTCCTTGATACTCCAGGTCATGCCGCTTTCACAGCAATGCGTGCAAGGGGTGCAATGGCAACAGATATTGCTGTTCTTGTTGTTGCCGCAGATGATGGTATTATGCCGCAAACTATTGAAGCTATTAACCATGCAAAAGCCGCAGGTATTGATATTATTGTGGCAATTAATAAAATGGATAAAGATGGCGCAAACCCTGAAAGAATTATGGAACAGTTAACAGAGCAGGAACTTGTTCCGGAAGAATGGGGCGGCGATGTTATTTGCGTTCCTGTTTCGGCTAAAACAAGAATGGGCATTGATAAATTGCTTGAAACAATTCTTCTTGTTGCGGAAATGGGCGAATTTAAAGCTAATCCGGACAGAAGTGCAAAAGGTATTGTTATTGAAGCAAAGCTTGATAAGGGCAGAGGTCCTATTGCAACATTCCTTGTTCAAAACGGTACTTTAAATTCAGGTGATTACGTTGTTGCAGGTACATCTGTGGGCAGAGTTCGTGCGATGACAGATTATAAAGGCAGAAAAATCAACAGTGCGGGTCCGTCTGTTCCTGTTGAAATTATGGGTCTTGACAGTGCACCTATGAGCGGTGATGAATTTAACGTTGTTTCAAATGAACGTCTTGCAAAAGAACTTGTTGAACAGCGTAAGTCTAAGGCTAAGGAAGAAGAATTTAAGCTTTATCAAAAGGTTACTTTGGACACATTGTTTTCAACTCTTGAAGAGGGCGAACTTAAAGAACTTAACATCATTGTTAAGGCAGATGTTCAAGGTTCTGTAGAGGCTGTTAAGCAATCTCTTCTTAAAATCGAAAATGATGAAGTTAGAGTAAAAATCATTCACGGTGCAGTTGGTGCTGTTAACGATTCCGATGTAATGCTTGCAAATGCTTCAAATGCAATTATTGTTGCGTTTGCAACGGGTGTTGAACAAATTGCTGCAGACAATGCGGCAAGAGACGGCGTTGAAATTAAACAGTACGATATTATTTATGATGCCATTGAAGATATTGAATCTGCAATGAGAGGAATGCGTTCCGTTAAATACCGCAATGTTGACACCGGTACTGTTGAGGTTCGTGAGGTTTACACTCTTTCAAGCGTTGGTTCAATCGCCGGTTCACTTGTTACAAGCGGTACAGTGCGCAGAAACGGTAAAGTTCGTGTTATAAGAAACGGCAAGCAGATTGCTGACACGGCAATTAAAAACCTTAAGAGATTTAAAGATGACGTTAAAGAGGTTTCATCCGGTTATGAATGCGGTATCTCTCTTGAAAATTGGGACGATATTAAACCGGGCGATATTCTTGAATGTTATATTGTAGAGGAATATAGGGATTAATTATGGCAGGATTTCATATTGACAGAATATCGGAAGATATTAAGCGTGAAATAATTTCTTTAATGCGTGAGTTAAAAGACCCTCGTGTTAACGGAAAAATGCTTACGGTGGTTAATGTAACCGTTTCATCCGATTTAAGTTATGCGAAAGTATATGTCAGCGCAATGGAAGGTATAGAAACGGCAAAGGTTGCCTGCAAAGGTTTAACGTCTGCTCAGGGATATATTCGCCGTGCGCTCGGAAATAATCTTCATTTAAGAAAATCACCGGAATTAACGTTTATTGCCGATGATTCAATAGAAAAAGGAATGGAGATTTTTGAAAAATTAAAAGGTACTGCAAATGAGGATTAATGTTGAAAAATGTGCTGCTCTTTTAAAAGAGCAAAATGATATTCTTATTTTAACTCATGCCCATCCCGACGGCGATACGTTGGGATGCGGCTTTGGGCTTTGCCGTGCTTTGCTTAAATTAGGCAAAAATGCAAAGGTAATAAATGCGGATTCCATTCCGAAAAAGTATAATTATCTTTTTGAAGATTTGGACTTGCTTGATTTTGAACCAAAATATGTTGTTGCAGTTGACACGGCTACAGAGAATCTTTTGGGTTCTCTTGCCGATGTTTACGGCGGTAAAATCAATCTTTGCATTGACCATCATTCCACAAACACTGATTTTGCACAAAATCTTTTGTTAGAGGAAACTGCGGCGGCTTGTGAAATTATTTATAAAGTTGTTTTGCAGCTCGGCGTTGATATTGATAAAAAAATTGCCGATTGTCTTTATACTGGTATTTCGACAGACACGGGCTGTTTCAGATATGCATCATCCACACCGGATACTTACAGAATTGCGGCGAATTTAATGGAAAAGGGTGCAGATAACGGCACAATTAACCGCATTATGTTTGAAACCAAAACAAAATCCTATGCAAGGTTGGAAAGATTGGCGCTTGACGGAATGAGGTTTTATTGTAATGACAGGGTGGCTGTTATTACGGTTACGCAGGATATGTATGCAAAAACAGGTTCTAATGAGCAGGAAACGGAAGCGCTTGCACCTGTAACACGCCAAATAGAGGGCGTTGAAATCGGTGTTACAATTCGTGAAAAGGAAGACGGAACATGCAAGGCGTCTTTCAGAACATTTGGCATAAATGCGGCAACATTGGCTAAAAATTTCGGCGGCGGCGGTCATCCACAAGCAAGTGCCTGCAGGTTTGATTGCAACGTTGAAAAAGCAGTTGAAATGATTATTGAAAAATGCGGGGAAATTCTTGAATGACGGGAATAATCTGTGTTAATAAAGGCAAAGATATAACTTCTTTCGGCGTTTGTGCAAAAATGCGGGGAATTTTGAAAGAAAAAAAGGTTGGGCACACAGGAACTTTAGACCCTATGGCAACAGGTGTTTTGCCGGTTATGGTTGGCGGTGCAACAAAATTTCTTAATTATTTGCCTGAAAGCGATAAAGGCTACAGAGCAACGTTTTTGCTTGGAAAAACAACAGATACTCTTGATATTACGGGCACTGTTACGGCAGAATACAGCGTTAATGTTTCACCTGCCGATGTGGAAAGAGCGCTTGGCAATTTTAGGGGTAAAATAATGCAGATTCCGCCAATGTATTCTGCTGTTTCTGTTAACGGTCAAAGGCTTTATGATTTGGCACGAAAGGGTATTGAAGTTGAAAGAGCAGAAAGAGAAGCGGAAATAAAAGAATTATCTCTTGTAAGTTGTAATGAAGCGGATAATGAGTATGTAATAGATGTTTTTTGTTCAAAAGGCACTTATATCAGAACGCTTATAGATGACTTAGGCAAGCTTTTGGGCTGCGGTGCTGTTATGACAGCGCTTGAAAGAACAAACGCCATGGGATTTACACTTGAAAATTGCTTGAGCCTTGATGAATTACAGCAGCTGAAGGACAGCGGAATCGGCTTTGACAGCGTTATAATTCCGGTTGAAAAAGCACTTGAAGTTTATGATGATGTTAAAATCAGTCAGGCGCAGACCACACGTTTTAAAAACGGCGGTGCTCTTGATTTGGACAGAATAAGAAAAACTTTGCAATGTAATACAATTTACCGGGTTTATTCTTTTGAAAACGAATTTTTAGGCTTAGGCAAAACAGATGAAAATGAATTAAAAGTTGCAAGGCTTTTAATTAACAGATGATTATGACAAACGATAATAATAAAAACAGAATAGCGGTGGCACTGGGCGATTTTGACGGAATGCATCTTGCTCACAAAACGGTTGTAACAGGTGCAAAAAATGTTACAATTTATTGTGTGCATAATAAATTTTCTCTTCTTCAAAAAAGTATTTTTCAGGAAAGATATAAAAATGCCGTTTTTGCAGATTTTGACAAAATAAAAAATTATTCCGGCGAGGAGTTTATTGAGGAGATTTTAATAAAAAAATTTCACGCTCAAACAGTTCTTTGCGGCTTTAATTTTCGTTTTGGCAAAAACGCTTCTTGGTCTGCTGTTGATATGCGCAATTATTTAGAGAAAAAAGATATTTGGGTGCGTATTTTGGAAGCACAGGATTATGAAAGCTTGCCAATAAGTTCAACCCGTATAAGAAAAGCCGTTAAAGAGGGCAGGATCGTTGCCGCAAATGAAATGCTTGGTTATAATTTTACTTTTGAAAACGAAGTTATAAGCGGCGACAGGCGTGGCAGAACGATAGGCTTTCCCACAATTAATCAGCATTTGCCGCAGGGGCTTATTGTGCCTAAATTCGGCGTTTATGAAAGCAAGGTAATAGTTGACGGCAAAGAGTATAAATCTTTTACTAACATAGGAATGAGACCTACTTGGCGTGTTGATGAACCTCTTTGTGAAACTCATCTTTTTGGATTTAACGGTGATTTATATGGTGAAAACGTGGCAGTGGAATTGTTAAATTACCTTCGTCCTGAAAAAACGTTTAAAGATGTTAATGATTTAAAAAGGCAGCTTGATTATGATAAAAGCAGTATTATTTGATTTTGACGAAACTCTTCAAGACAGAACAGCGGCTTTCGATAAATATACAAACACATTTGTTTCAGCATTTTTACCTTCACTTTCTGCAAAAGAAAAGGAACAGTGCAGAAGAGATATGGTTGAAACAGGTAACGGCGGCTATGTTAATCGTGTTGAATGGTTTAACGGTTTAATAAAAATGTGGCATTGGGAAAATTCCCCATCAGCGGAGGAACTTGCACGCCATTATGACGAACAATTTGGTTTTCATATTGTTATGTTTGAAGAATCCGTTCCGCTTTTAAAGGAACTTCAAAAGCGTGGCTTTAAAACCGGTGTTATAACAAATGGTCCATCTGTTTTGCAAGGCACAAAAATGAAAGAAAGCGGTTTAATTCCTTATTGCGATATTGTTGTTATTTCCGGCAATTTGCCTTTTGCAAAACCGGATGCACAAATTTTTAATTATACAGCCGAAAAATTAGGCGTTAATGTTGATGAGTGCGTTTATGTGGGCGATCATCCCGTAAACGATATTCAAGGTGCGTTAGATTCGGGAATGAATGCAATTCGTATGAATTGGGGCTGGTTTAAGGATAAGGATTTACGCAGTGATGTGCCGATTGTAAATAATATTTACGATGTTTTAAATTATGTATAAAAAGGAACGGTGCCGATTATCGGCACCGTTCCTTTTTCTTTTATAAGTCGTCTGCATCCTGCACAGGTTCTTCGTATTCACCTTTAAAATAAGTGTCTGCCGTGGTGCCTGTATAACTGCCGTTTGTGTCGCTTTGAACCATATCTCGGCTGATGTATGATGTTAAATCAATCACTTTTTTTCCGTTGATTTTGCTTTCCTTTTTCTTTTTGTTTTTATCCATAAAAAATCACCTCGCCAATATTGTTGGCAAAGGTGATTTTTTTATTCTTTATATTTTTTGTACATCAATTACGGAAATTTTATCCATAAACTGTTTTGGTGTAATAATTTCGCCCATTTCAAAAAAATCATCCATATTAAGGTTAAAATTGTTTATAAAAATGGGCGTTTTTTCATATTCGATTTCTATATGCAGTCGTTTGGCGTCTTCTTTAATTTGGTTCGGGTCGTAATCATTAACATCATAATATCTGCAAGCCTGAATTTCGTTGTTTTTAACATATTGTAAAACAAGGTTTCGGCTTGATTTTGAAACAGAAATATATGCTTCAATATCTTTCGAAAGGGCTTGACCCATGGTCATTTGCGCCACAGCTTTGCATGCTCCGGAATGTAAAAAGAATTCGTTAATAAAAATACTTTCAAGTGCGCTTGTGTCATCGGGCACAATTATTGCCAAAATATTTTTTGAAAGTTTGCCGGAATGAATGGATTTAATAAATTCTTTTATATAGTGCTGGCTTTCTGCAATTTTTTTTGCGTAGGAATGGTAAAACGGAATGTTCGGTTGAGTTGAAATACCCGGTAAAGAAAAGGGTTTAAATTCATCTGCATTTTTATCGTAAACTAAAATATTGGTGTTTGTAATAATTACAGGGATTGTTGTAGCCATTATTTCACGTCCTTTTATGTTAATATTTTACAATATGTTGTGCATTAAATCAATAAAATAACCAAAATTTAAAAAATATAGTGCATTATTATGTGCGTTATGGTAAAATAACGGCAGGAGGTCTTTATATGAGTGATAAAAATGATGAACTTGAAAAAATTCTTAATGAAATAAAAAACGGCAAATCACAAGAGCAGGAAACGAATTTCAGTATTAATGAAAGCGAAAAAGATTCTGCTCCCGAACAGCCTGATTTTATATATTCGGATGAAAGTAAAGAGGAAAATGTAACACAGGAAATTGAAGAAAATAATTCGGCAGAATTCGATTTAAAAGAAGAGCAAAGCAAAGCAGATGATACTTCAGGCAGTGTGGATTTAAATGATTTGGTGGCAGATGAATATAGTGAAGAGGAAAATATTATGAAAAAAGGCGATAATAAAAAGAAAATAATTATTGCAATTATTGCTGCAGTGGTTGTTGTGGCAGTTGCAGTAGGTCTTTATTTCGGCGTTTTTGCAAAAAAAGAAGAGCCAACTACAACACAGCCTACAACCGTAACAACAACGGCAGCTCCTGTGGTTATTCGTAATCCGTTAACAGGCGAGGCTGATTACAACACGGCAGCTGTAGGTAAACGCCCGATTGCGGTTGTTGTTGAAAACTCAAAGGGTGCAAGACCGCAGTATAATATGGACACGCCTGATATTATTGTTGAAGGCGAAGTAGAGGGCGGCGAAACACGTATGCTTTGGTTTTATGCCGACCAAACAAACCTGCCTGAAATGGTTGGCCCAAACCGTTCTGCAAGACCGAGCTATGTAATTTTTTCAAAATTCTTTGATTCTATTTTTGTTCATTACGGCGGCAGCCACAGTAAGGGCGATTATGTTGGCGGATATGAAACAATTAAAAGCGAAGGCGTTGACGATGTAGATGGTATTTATGTTTCAAGTTGCTTTAAGCGTACAAAAGATAAGGTGTCGCCTCATAATGCTGTTTTGCTTGGCGATAAGTTATTGGATGTTTGCAACGATAAGGGCTACAGACTTGACCTTGATGAAAATAATTTTTCAAAGCTTGCATTTAATGAAAAGCTTCAGACTGTTTCAACTACGCCTTGCCAAGAGCTTAAAGTTAAAATTTCTGACAGAACCGCAACTCACACATTGACCTTTGATAGTGAAAAAGGCGTTTATACAAATGCAAATGATTACGGTGCACCTGTCAGCTTTACAAATGTGCTTGTAATGTTTGCCGAGTCTACTTATATTGACAAGCAAAATTATAAAGGTTCAGGTAAAACAGAAACATATTTGAATTACACTTACTCAAGCGGTACCGGTAAATATGCTTCTAACGGCACAATAGTTGATTTTAACTGGAAAGTTGAAAACGATAAGCTTTATTTCACAGATATAAACGGTAAGGAACTTAAACTTAATCCGGGTAAATCTTGGATTTGCCTTGCATCGTCAAATCACAATGGTTCGGTTGAAGTAACTGCACCGTCTGCAGAATAAGGAGAATAAAATATGAACGTACCCATGGCGGTTTCTGTACCTAAAAGTAAAAAAGGTAAAAAAATTGTTGCAATAATAATCGGTTGTATAGCAGTTTTGATTGCTTCTTCGATAATATTTATTACTGCAGATGAGTTGAAACAAGACAGAAAACCTATTGATTCCAAAACCGTTAATTATAACTATATGGATTCATTGGAATATTATGAATTAAAGGATGTTTGCATTTTTGATTGTTACGGAACAGTTACTTATGACGACAGTTCTTTAGATGAATGGTATTATCTTGTTGCGTTTGAAGATAAAGACGGTTATACATATTTTGCATCATTAAAGGTAGAAGGTGAGGATTCGGATTTTCAGCGATTTAAAGAATATTCTGAAAATGACGATGCACTTATCGGCGATATGGTAACGGAGATGTGTGTTGAAAATGCAGATAAAGTAACAACCACCCTTGATTCTGATGTGTGTTCTTGGTATCAAGACGCTGTGGCACAGTTTAATGATATGGGAATTACAGATTCCGGTGTTTCTTTTGAATATGCTTGTCCTGCAGGTGATTTTGACAATTATATTAAGGATGTAAGAAGTAGTTTAACCATTGGTTTGTATGTAGGTATTGCAATTTTTGCTTTAGGTGCCATTCTTGTTTTTTATGGTTTTTGCAGTAAATCAAAAGTAACAGCTCAAAATGCAAACAGCGGCACAGCTTATCAGATGCCTGAAAAGCCTGTTTATTATGATCCGTTGGCTTCTAAGCAAGATAATGATTTTGACGGTGATGCTTCTGCTTCTCAAAGTAATGTTTATACCGAAACAGAACCAAAGGACGACGAAAATAATAATTGGTAATAAAAATCCCTTTTCGTGTAATACGAAAAGGGATTTTTTTATTTTAAGTTTCTTACAAATTCAAAGGCCTTATCTTCGCCTTCTTCTTTTAATATTATTAATGCTTTTTCAAGCAAAGCGCTTGTGTTTGGGTGTATTTGAATTCTCGGTTTTGCTCTTTGAAAATATTCAAGCGGGTGGGCGGTTGTGTAATTTTTTCCTTGGTAAATTTTACTTGCCGCCACTCTGTCGCAAAACATTTCTTTAAAGTAGCGAATCGGCATTTCTACAGGTTCCATTTTTTTGGTGGCTGAATTGTAGTCCATCCAATATTCATAATGGTGCTTGTTTCTTCCTTTGTGGTGAAGCCAGGCAGAGGAATAACCTATTGCATTTCGTTCTGCTTCGTTTGGAGAACGTGTTCCCAAATAATATTTTGCGCCCGGAATAAATTCTGCAAGGGAATATTTAGAAAGGTCATGCTTTAATCCTTGAAGCGGAATTCCTGCTTTAACGCAGTGAGCAAAAACTCTGTGCCTGTGTTTTGTTATTGTTATAAAATGAGAAATGGGTTTTGCCATAATATTGCACCTGAAAACAAAAGACTGTTACAGGCTGTGTAAGCCTGAATAACAGTCTTTATATTAACACTTATTATAACACTTGTCAAAGATTAATCTCTGCCGTAAATATCCCTTGTATAAACTTTTTGGCAAACATCTTCAAGCTCGTCGTTCATTCTGTTTGCAATAATTACGTTTGATTTGTTTTTAAATTCGTTTAAGTTGTTAACAATTTTGTTTGAATAAAACATATCGCCGTCTTTAAGGGTTGGTTCGTAAATAATTACGTTTGCACCCTCGCCTTTAATTCTTTTAATGATTCCCTGAATTGAACTTTGGCGAAAATTATCTGAATTTGATTTCATTGTAAGCCTGTAAACGCCAACGGTTGCAGGTGCTTCTTGTGAGTGATTTGCTAATTTAAGAACTCTGTTTGCAATAAAGTCTTTTCTTGTGTCGTTTGAATCAACAATGGCTTTAATAAGATTTTCCGGAATGTCGGCGTAGTTTGCAAGTAATTGCTTGGTGTCCTTTGGCAAACAGTATCCGCCATATCCAAATGACGGGTTATTGTAATGGCTTCCTATTCTTGGGTCAAGTCCTATGCCTTCAATAATTTGCTTTGAATTTAAGCCGTGAATTTCGGCATAAGTGTCAAGTTCGTTAAAATAACTTACACGAAGCGCTAAATATGTGTTTGCAAACAATTTAACGGCTTCTGCTTCGGTGGAATATGTAAATAAAGTGTCTATATTATCTTTAATTGCGCCCTGTTGCAGCAATTTCGCAAATGTTTGCGCTGCTTCTTTCACTTCTTCTGAACTTTCTTTCGGCACGCCAACAATAATTCGGCTTGGGTAAAGGTTGTCATAAAGAGCTCTGCCTTCTCTTAAAAATTCCGGGCTGAATAAAAGTTTTGTATTTGGATATTTTTTGTGCATACTTTCTGTAAATCCTACCGGTACGGTTGATTTAATAATCATAACCGCATTAGGGTTTACATTGCTAACGGTTTCAATAACGCTTTCAACAGAATCAGTGTTAAAGTAGTTTTTTTCAACATCGTAGTCGGTTGGTGTTGAAATGATAATAAAATCTGCATTTTTATATGCCGTTTCGCTGTCTGTGGTAGCAGTTAAATTTAATTTTTTGTTCGCCAAGTAGTCTTCAATTTCATTATCGACAATAGGGGACTGTTTGTTGTTTATTAATTTAACTTTTTCATCAATAATATCAACTGCAAATACTTTGTTGTTTTGTGATAAAAGAACAGAGTTTGATAAACCTACATATCCTGTGCCGGCAACGGCAATAACATAATCTGTTTTCATAAATTTTACCCTTTCAATATAAAAAGTTTAAAAAATACGCCTTATGGCTTTATAAGGCGTATTTTGGAACTCAACTGTTTAAATTATATCAAAGACGAATTTAAAGGTCAATATAATTAAATAACAGTGTGATTTTTTATATCATTTTAGATTACTTTTTCTTAAATTTGTCAAAAAAACCTTCTTTGCCTTGGTTTTTAGGCGGTGTGTAATGTTTGTCAAATTCAAGTAATGCTTTTTTCTGCTCTGCGGTAATGTTTTTAGGAATATCAACAACTATTCTTACAAATTCGTCGCCTTTTCCTACGGAGTTTAATTTTTGAATACCCTTGCCTTTAAGTTTGAAAACTTCGCCGGGTTGTGTGCCGGCAGGCATTGTGTATTTAACATTTCCGTCAAGAGTAGGTACTTGAAGCTCTGCACCAAGGGTTGCTTCAACAATGGAAACATGTTTTTCAAACCAAACGTTAAATCCGTCTCTTTCAAAATATGAATGAGGCTTCATGTTAATGACAATTTTTAAGTCGCCGGATGGACCGCCGTTGATTCCGCTGTTTCCGTATCCACGCATATTAACTACCTGGCCGTCATTAATTCCGGCAGGAATATTAACATCAATTTTATTTTTGCGGCGAACTTTGCCTTTTCCTGCGCATTTTTGACATGGTGTGTCAATAACTTTACCGGTTCCGCCGCAGGCAGAGCAGGTTTTTTGCGTATTCATAACGCCAAATGCGGTTCTGCTTTGAACATTTATAACACCTCTGCCGCCGCACTGTGAGCATGTTTTAGGCGATGTGCCTTTTGCAGCACCTGTGCCGCCGCATTCGCTGCAGTCTTCAATTCTCGGAACTTCAATGGATTTTTTGCAACCTTTTGCAGCCTCTTCAAATGTAAGAGTAACGCTTATTGTTATGTCTCTGCCTTTTTGTGGTGCATTTGGGTTTCTGCCGCCGAATCCGCCAAATCCGCTGCCGCCGCCGAAAAATGAAGAAAAGATGTCGCCCAAGTCAATATCGCCGTCAAATCCGTAACCGCCGCCGTAGCCGCCTGCGCCGCCACCGCCGTAGTTAGGGTCAACACCGGCAAAACCGAATTGATCATATCTTGCTTTTTTTTGCGGGTCTGAAAGAACTTCGTATGCTTCGTTGCATTCTTTAAATTTTTCTTCGGCTTCTTTATCGTCCGGATGTAAGTCCGGGTGGTATTTTTTTGCCGTTTTTCTGTATGCTTTTTTTATTTCATCTTCAGAAGCGCTTTTTGAAACTCCCAGCACTTCGTAATAATCTCTTTTATCTTCAGGCATTTTTGCCTCCGTTAATTATTTTGTTTCAAAACAGCGAATCCCGCTTAACACGGGATTCGCTTGTCTGTTTATTATAAGGTGTTTATCAGTTATCGTCAACCTCTGTGTAATCGGCGTCTGTGTAATCTGTACCGCCGTTTTGGTCTTGACCCGGATTTGCACCTTGCTGTGTTGGGTCTGCTCCTGCAGCTTGAGCTGCCTGATACATTTTTTGAGATACTTCGTAGAATTTGTTTTGAAGATCTTCTTGTGCTGTTTTGATTGAATCAAGATTGTCGCCCTTTAAAGCATCTTTAAGAGTTGCAACTTTTGTTTCAAGTGCTGATTTGTCATCTGCGCTGAACTTGTCACCGTTTTCAGAAATTAATGTTTCTGTTTGGTAAACCATTTGCTCTGCATTGTTTTTAAGGTCAACAGCTTCTCTTTTTTTCTTATCTTCATCTGCATATTGCTCTGCTTCTTTAACAGCTTTATCAATATCTTCTTTACTCATGTTTGAAGATGCCGTAATGCTGATGTTTTGTTCTTTGCCTGTGCCTAAATCTTTTGCAGAAACGTGAACAATACCGTTTGCGTCAATATCAAATGTTACTTCAATCTGTGGCACACCTCTTCTTGCAGGAAGAATTCCGTCAAGGTGGAACATACCTAATGTTTTATTATCTTTTGCAAATTCTCTTTCACCTTGAAGAACGTGAACTTCAACAGATGTTTGGTTATCTGCAGCTGTAGAGAAAATTTGAGATTTCTTTGTAGGAATTGTGGTGTTTCTTTCAATAATAACGGTGTTTACTCCGCCCATGGTTTCAATACCGAGTGAAAGAGGAGTAACGTCAAGAAGAAGAAGTCCTTTAACGTCGCCGCCGAGTACACCGCCTTGAAGTGCAGCACCCATAGCAACACATTCATCAGGGTTGATGCCCTTAAATGGTTCTTTGCCGCTGAATTTTTGAATTGCTTCCTGAACTGCCGGAATACGTGTTGAACCGCCTACAAGAAGAATCTTGTCAATATCGTTCATTGAAAGTCCGCTGTCGTTCATAGCCTGGCGAACAGGGCCCATTGTTGCTTCAACAAGATCTGCTGTCATTTGGTTAAACTGTGCTCTTGTAAGACTAAGTTCAAGATGTTTAGGACCTGTTGCGTCTGCTGTAATGAAAGGAAGAGAAATTTGAGCTGTTGTCATACCTGAAAGGTCGATTTTTGCTTTTTCTGCTGCTTCATTAACACGCTGCATAGCCATTTTATCTGAAGAAAGGTCAATGCCGTTTGATTTTTTGAATTCGTTAACAATCCAATCCATAATCTTCTTATCAAAGTCATCGCCGCCCAAGTGGTTGTTACCTGCTGTAGCAAGAACTTCCTGAACGCCATCGCCCATTTCAATAATAGATACATCGAATGTGCCGCCGCCAAGGTCATAAACCATAACTTTTTGGTCGTCTTCTTTGTCAATACCAAATGCAAGTGCTGCTGCTGTTGGTTCGTTAATAATTCTTTTAACGTCAAGTCCTGCAATTTTACCCGCATCTTTTGTTGCCTGACGTTGTGCGTCTGTGAAGTAAGCGGGAACTGTAATAACTGCTTCTGTAACTTTTTCGCCTAAGTAGCTTTCTGCGTCTGCTTTAAGCTTTTGAAGAATGATTGCGGAAATTTCCTGTGGTGTATATGCTTTACCGTCAATATTTACTTTGTAGTCTGAACCCATATGTCTTTTAATAGAACTTATTGTTCTTTCGGGGTTTGTAATTGCCTGGCGCTTTGCAACGTTACCAACCATTCTTTCGCCGTCTTTGCTGAATGCAACAACACTCGGTGTTGTTCTTGCGCCTTCTGCGTTTGCAATAACAACAGGCTCTCCGCCTTCGATAACGCTTACGCAACTGTTTGTTGTACCTAAGTCAATACCAATAATTTTAGCCATAATATTTATCCTCCGTAAATTAATTTAGTTTGCTGATTTGACCATTGCAGGTCTGATTATTTTATCGTTTACCTTGTATCCTTTTTGGAATACGTCAACGATTTCGCCGTCGTCGAAGCTGTCGTCTTCAACATGCATTACTGCGTTGTGAAGATTTGGGTCAAAGGTTTCACCCTCTTTGCCGTACACTTCAACGCCTAACTTTGTTAATGTGTTCATAAGACTTTCAAAGGTCATTTCAACACCTTTTTTAAGTCCGTCAAAATCTTGTTGCTCACTTTGAAGCGCTCTTTCAAGATTATCTATTACCGGCAAAAGCTCTTTTATTGTTTCTGCTTTTGCAAAAGCATATGAATCTTGCTTTTCCTTCTCACTGCGCTTTCTGAAGTTTGCATATTCTGCCGTAACTCTTAAAAGTCGGTCTTTGGTTTCTGCAAGTTCCTTTTCTGCCGGATTTTCACTTTCTTTCGGCTCTTTTGAGTCTGCATTTTCGGTTTCAACCTGTTTTTCTTTTTCCTCGGTTTGCTCCTTTTTTGCTGTTTCTTTTTCTTTTTTACTCAAATGTTACGCCTCCTTCTTGGAGATATTTTTTAACTGTATTCATTATATAATCAACTCTCGGAAGAATTTGTGCATAATCAATTCTAACGGAGCCTATAATGCCAATCACAGCCGTTTGGCTGTTGTTGTAGCTGAACCTTGCAACTGCGGTTGCGGTGTTTTTCAGCTCAACATGGTAATTTTCATCACCGATAAACAATTCTTTTTCTTTGCCTTTTTTTGCGTATTTTGAAAACAGAATTTTCAACTGTTCTTTATCGGCAAGGAAAGATAATAATCTGTAAACGCTGTTGCCGAATTCCGGTTGCGACAGCAAGTTTGTTTCCCCTTCTGTAACAAACGCACATTCCGAAGCTTCTTTGCACAGCGAAGCAATGCTTGTTAATATGGGCAACATATCAAAAATTTTATCCTGTAAATAAGGAACAGTGTTTTGAATAAGACTTAAATTAACGTCTGAAAGTAAAGTGCCAACAAAAAAGTCTGCCATTGTTTTGTAAAAAATTTGTTTAAATTCATTGTTAATGGGGCAATTTACTTTGCAAAGTGATGATTTGATTTTTCCGCCGACGGTAAGCATAACAATCATTGCTTTACCGTTGCCTGCGGGAATAATGTCAACTCCTTGCACGCAATCAAGTTCGTCTTTTACGGTGCAGTAAAATGATGCACAATTTGTAACGTCTGCTAAAAGCACAGAAGCATCTTTCAAAAGTCTTTCAGGGTCGTTTGCATTAATGGAAAGTATATCGTTAAGTCTTTCCTTTTCGTAATCGGAAAGTTGATGTGGAACCATTAAGTTGTTTACATAATACCTATAAGATGCTTTGCAGGGAACCCTGCCTCCGCTTGTGTGCATTTGCTCTAAAAAGCCAAGGCTTGAAAGTTTTGCCATTTCGTTTCTGATTGTGGCACTTGATATACTGTAAGGTAAAAGACCTGCCAATGTTTTTGAGCCTATGGGCTCACCGGTTTTTATATAGCTGTCAATAATTAAATTAAGAATTGCAGCTTGCCTTTCACCAATCAATCCATTCACCGCCTTTTCATCGTTAGCACTCTAACACCAAGAGTGCTAACTACAATATTTATATTATATCCAACTAAACGTTTTGTCAACACTTTTTTTGAAAATAATTTGTTAACAACAAAAAAAGAAGTTGTTAACTTAACCGTTTGGTTAATAACAACTTCTTCAGCCCTATATTATTATAAAATAAATATTAATTAATTACTATTGTATAATTGCGTTTGCAAGCATTTTACTGTTTAAAATAATTTCTTCGTTGCCTGTATTTTGAGTGTCAATAACAGGTGTTGCAATTTTGCTGTTATTGCTTTCTGCAGTTTTATATGTTGATTTTTCCATTTTGTATGTTGTTGAAACTTCAACCTCTTCCTCTTTTTCTAATGCAGAATCGCTTGCGTAAATATAGCCGTAAAATTTTTGACCGAAACGGTTGGAGCCGTTTTTAAATGTGTATGTGTCAAAATAAGTGCTTCTCCAATGTGATTGGGAAACGGTTACATTATCACCGTCTATTTTTTCAACAACGGCTACATGTCCACTCCAGCAGGCAATAGCACCTAATTTAGGTTCGCTGCCGTATTCGTAATAACCGTTTTTCTTGTTAATACTGTACCAGCTGCCGGCATTGCCTCTTTTAATAAGCGGTTTTTCGCCGGTAATTTCATAAATTCTGCCATAGGCATATGCTGTGCAATTAGGCATTCCGTAACCTGTTTGTGAAAACACATTAAGCTCTCTGTTGTAATATGAGTTGCTTCTTGACGGAGCCGTTAGCCTTGGTTCAAATTCGGTATTTGCTAATACTGCCGTTGGGAACACAGACAAAATAACAAGCAGTGTTGCCAAAGCAAGTATTATGGATTTAAAAGTTTTAATCATTTGTTTCCTCCTTGAATGCTTCGGCAGATTTATAATATCTGCTCCGCAATCGGGTGTGGGCGATTACCCGTAATGTGTATCAGGGCTTTCTTTCAACAACGCTATAAATTGTAACATATTTGTAACTTTTTAATCTATGTTAAATATTTACAAGCATTTTGTTACACTTTTGTAATATTTGTGCAGGCTACACAAAATTGCATTAAAAATCTTGACAAAAAACCTTACAAAAATAAATAAGTGTTAAGAAACTGCAAATTATTGAAAATTTTATTGTTAAAAATTTATAAAAGGAGGTTTGTTTTAATGTTTAGTTATGGTAATTTCGCACATAATAGAATGAAAGGATGTGGATTTTTATGCCGGATTTGTTTAACTTAACAAATGATATGAATGAATATTTACACAGCTTGCCTCAAAAAGTGCAGGATGAAATTATAAAGGGCGGTGCTAAAATTAACAGTTTGCAGGATTTAAAACAGGTGGCAGAGGAGATTATGAAAGATGAACGGTAAAGAAAGTAATCCTAAATTTAACAAGGCAGTTCGTTCTCCAAACGGAAGTTATAAGAAAAAATACCGTTTAAACCCGGACATTACAAATAAATATGCCGTAAGCGTAAGCAACCCAACAGTTCAGCCTGACAGCCGCACAGAAAAGGGAATTCCGATTCCTGATGAAATGAATGTGGAATTTTCAAAAGAATATGAAGAGGAAAATCAACGGTAAAATAAAAGCAGGTCTTTGATAATTCAAAGACCTGCTTGTTTGCAATATAAAATTTATTACATGTGGAAAATTAAATCGTCGCTTTTTTTGTTGAAAATAAAAACGCCTATTAAAAGTGAGCCTAACGACCAAGCGGTTGCATAAAGCAATAATTTCCAACTCATTGATTGGCAATAAAGAACGCATTGTCGGAACAATTCCAGCATAGAATAAAGCGGATTGATTTTTATTATCGTTCTTATCCACGGTGTTGTGATTTGCTGAAGCGGATAAATAATGGGAATCATATAGAACATAAGGGTGCATAAAACATCCCAAATATATTCAATATCTCTGAAATATACCTGTAATACAGATAAAATTAAGCCTATACCCGTAACGAAAATCAGCAGTAATGCCATTGGCACAAAAAACAGCAGTGCATGCCAGTTTATTGCTAATTTTGCACCGCCCAAAAGCCCGGTACATTTAAAGAATATCCAAACACAAATGTAGCATAATATTGAAATTGAAAATGTTACAAAGTTTGAAAGAATACCCGAAACAGGGTACATATATTTTGGAACGTATACTTTTTTAATAATAGGAGCGTTTGCTCTAAACGATGTAAGAGCCCTTTTAGTTGATTGAGTAAAGAATTCAAATAAAAGTCTGCCTGTAAAAAGGTAAACCGGGTAGCAAACTATGTGCTTTCTGTTTGCACCGAAAATATTGCCGAATACAACTGTTAAAACAATCATGGTAAGCAATGGTTGCACAAAGCTCCATGCAATACCAAGCCATGAATCACGGTATTTAAGTTTAACGTTTTTTCTTGTAAGTTCGGCTAAAAGATATTTGTATTTATTAAACATTTGGGTGAAGTGTGAAACTTCATCCTTTGTATGGTTAGCCATTTTAAAACCCTCTATAAATATTAGATTAATATATTTACATCACAAAACTTGTGTCATTATAACACATTGGTATTAAATTTTCAACCGTAACATTATTAACGTTTGTTATTTAAACATTTCGGCAATTTCAACAGCGGTTTGACGGGCACTCATATTACCGTCAACAATAATGTCTGCTGCAGCTGTGTATTTTGCTTTTCGTTCGTTATAGAGTTTTTTTGCATTTTCCTTATTTTTAAACAGCGGGCGTGAATCGGCATTTTTTATTCTGCTGCAAATAACGTCAAAGTCAGTGTCAAGTAAAATGATTTTTGACCCCTGTTTTAAAGCGTCCACATTTCGTTTAAATGTAAGGGCACCGCCGCCTGTGGAAATAACAACGTTTTTCATTGCGGCAACTTTTTTGCACATTTCATGCTCTAAATCCCTAAAATAAGCTTCGCCGTGTTCTTCAAAAATTTTTGCTATTGTTGTTCCTTGTTCCTGTTCTATAAGTTCATCTGTGTCAACAAATTTTCTGCCCGTAAGTTTGGCGGTTTCTTTACCAACGCAGGTCTTGCCTGAACCCATAAATCCGCAAAGTGCAATATTCATTATTTGTTTAATTCCTTTTCGGTAATTTTAATTACTTTATCTATATCATTTGCAGAAAATTTTGTATTAAGCCAAATTTCCTCTGCAACTGCGGCTTGCCAAACAAGCATAGGTAATCCGTTTAAATATTTTACCCCGGCTTCTTTTGCGTATTTAATAAGCAAAGTTTCGGCAGGGTTGTAAATTGCATCAAAAACAGCCCCGGATTTTTGAATGATTTCTTTTGGCAACACACATTTGTCAACGTTTGGATACATTCCAACTGGTGTTCCGTTAATGATTAAATCGTATTTGCCGCAAGCTTCACGTAAATTAATAACTTTTATGTCTTTGTTCAACTTGCTTTTAATTTCGTCTTTTATAATGTTTGCCGAGTTAATGCTGCTGTTTCTTACGGCAACGGTTAAGTTGCAATTTGCAATCACGCTTTCAAATGCAAACATTCTTGAAACACCGCCTGCACCGCACAAAAGTACATCACCGCCAAGTTTTATATTTGCACCCTCAAGTGCTCTTAAAAATCCAAAGCAATCGGTGTTGTATCCAATTACTTTTTCTCCTGTTTTAACAGTGTTTACCGCACCGAAAAGCCTTGCCCTGTCGTCTAATTCGTCAAGCATGGGAATAATGGCAATTTTATGCGGAATAGTAACGTTAAAGCCGTTTAATTTATTTTTTAAATTATGAAATTCCGATTCTAATTTTTCAGGCGAAATTTCAAATAATTCATAACTTCCGTCTGTATTTGCAATTTTTAAAAGTTCCCTGTGTATTAATGGGGACATTGAATGACCCAGTGGGTAACCTGTAAGCCCAAAAAATTTCATATAAATCACCTTAATATGCTATTGACAACTTCATTCTAATTTTATAATATGATAACATAATGAATAAACATAAACAACTGTTTTTGGGGGATTAATTAATGGTATTTGAAAAAGTAGTAGATATTTTGGCAGAACAACTTGATATTGAAAATAAAAATTCTATTACGCTTGAAACAAGTCTTGTAGAGGATTTAGGGGCAGACAGCCTTGATTCCATTGATATTGTTATGAGCGTGGAAGATGAATTTAATATTGAAGTTCCTGATGAAATTGTGGCAAATATGAAAACCGTGGGCGATATTGTTAATTTTATTGAATCAAATATGTAATATGGTCAAACATCAGGCAATGTAAAGGGTTTATATATTGTTTATAAAACAATTCCAATTATTGTTTGACTTATGTGTAATAAAATATTAAAATAAAGAGTAAGTAAATACTTGCTCTTTTTAATTTTTAGGGGTAAAAATTAAAGAAGCTTTTATTAATTTGGAGGAATTGATATGGCTAAAAAATATGTAATGGCCTTAGACCAGGGAACAACAAGTTCTCGTGTAATTATTTTTAACAAAAAGGGTGAGATTGTTTCAAAGGCACAAACGGAATTTGAACAGTATTATCCCCAAAACGGATGGGTAGAACATGACCCTAATGAAATTTTGTTTTCTGAAATGCAGGCAATTTTAAATGTTCTGCGTCAGGGAAAAATCAACCCTAAAGAAATTGCAGGCATTGGTATTACTAATCAGCGTGAAACTACCGTGGTGTGGGATAAGGAAACTGGCAAGCCTATTTATAACGCAATCGTTTGGCAGTGCAGAAGAACTGCTGAATACTGCGAAGAATTAAAAGCAGAAGGCTTGGGCGATTATGTTAAGAAAACAACCGGATTGCTTATTGATGCTTATTTTTCAGCCACTAAAATTAAGTGGATTCTTGATAATGTGGAAGGTGCAAGAGAAAGAGCGGAAAAGGGAGAGCTTCTTTTCGGCACAATTGATACTTGGCTTATTTGGAATTTAACTTGCGGTGAGGTTCATGTTACAGATTACAGTAATGCCTGCCGTACAATGCTTTTTGATATTGACAAACTTCAGTGGGATCCGTATCTTTGTGAAAAACTGGATATTCCCATGTGCATGTTGCCTGAGGTTAAGCCGTCCAGCTGTATTTACGGCCATTGCCACAAGTTCCCGGGTATGGAACCTATAGCAGGTATTCCTATTGCCGGTGCAATCGGCGACCAACCGGGTGCATTGTTCGGTCAGGGTTGTTTTGAACCTGGTCAGGCAAAAAATACATACGGCACAGGCTGTTTCCTATTAATGAATACCGGTGAAAAGCGAATTGATTCAAAAAGCAATCTTTTAACAGGCGTGGCTTGGGGATTAGACGGTAAAATTACTTATGATTTGGAAGGTTCTGCTTTTAACGCAGGCTCTGTTATAAAATGGCTTCGTGATGAGGTTGAACTTATTAAAAATGCCGCAGAGTGTGATGAATTTGCAGAGCAGGTGGAAGATTCAAATGGGCTTTATTTTGTGCCGGCTTTTACCGGTCTTGGTGCACCGTATTGGGATATGTATGCTCGCGGCTGTATGATAGGTTTAACAAGAGGTGTAAATAAAAAACATATTTGTCGTGCAGTGCTTGAAAGCATAACATTCCAAATGACGGATTTGTTAGAGGCCATGATGACGGACAGCGGAATCCTTCTTAAGGATTTACGTGTTGACGGCGGTGCTTCAATTTCTGATATTATGATGCAGATTCAGGCAAATATGACAGGCGTTAATGTTAATAGACCTGTTAACAGAGAGGCAACTGCTTTAGGTGCCGCTTATCTTGCCGGACTTGCAACAGGTTTATGGAAGGATACTGCAGAAATTGAAGAAAACAGGCAGGTTGATAAAATTTTTGTTCCTTCTATGGAAGAAGGCAAAAGAAATGAAATGTATTCTAACTGGAAGCGTGCAGTTGAGCGCTCAAGAAATTGGGAAAGATAATATTGCGGCTATGTAATTTTTAAGC
>CAKSWS010000003.1 GCA_934512155.1 uncultured Eubacterium sp.
GCATTAAATTTTAAACATTAATGAGTTTTATTCTAAAAATAATTACTGATTTACTTCACTGTTTTCAAAATTACCTATATTGCAAACAGTTCCGAACCCGTAAAGAATTTTTGAAGCGTGTATTCTTTGTGTTGCATACTTAGGATTTAATGTGCCCTGCTGTGAACCTGTTATCATATTATTTTCGCAAGCCCATTGCATAGATTCAACAGCCCAAAAACTAACATTTTTATAATCGGGGAATGTTGTTAAATCAACAGATTTATAACCGTCATCCACACAATCAATTAACTTTGCATACCTAAACAAAAAGCTTGCGGTTTGTTCCCTTGTAACATAATTGTTTGGGCGGAAAGTCAGCTGATTTGTTATATTATTTTTTAATGCCCAGCAAGCGGCATTGTAATAATATGAATTTGTTTTAATGTCTTTAAACGGATTTGATGAATAAGGATTTTTCACATCATAAGGTGAACCTGCCATACGATAAATAACTGTAATAAGCATTGCCCTTGTTAGCCTTGTTTTAGGTGAAAAATCGGTATAATAAGTTGGGTTTGTGCCGGTTATAAAATTGTTATAATAAGATGTGTATGCCACATAGTCATAATAGTACTCAAAAGAATCCAAATCTTCAAAATTAAGCTTTGTAATTAATTTGCCGCAAGCAATGCAATAATTTTGAGGATATGAATTAACGGTTTTCCAATTTCCGCCCTTATGAAGGCAAGTACTTTGAGAACCCTTTGCAATATTAACCGGAATATCAACAGACAAATTATAATCGGGCAAAACAAGCGTTGCCGTATAACTGCCTGCCAACCAATGATTTTCATATTGATTATCTTCAATATAATAATTCAATGTTTCATCGGCACTGTTTAAAAACTCATATGAAGTATATTCGCCGTTTTTAACTGCCGAATAAGTATACACTGTTGAATCGTTGTTATCCGTTACAATTAAAGTATCGTCTAAATTAAAAGGAAGAAAGTAATTAAAATAATAATTTCCTTTTGCGTCCTTTTGCCAAGTTCCGCAGCCCTTTGCATTTGCCGTTAAATCAAAGGATGTTACGGATAAATCTATTTTTTTACTACTGTTTGTGCCGTCTGCATACGCTATTCCCAAACCGGAAAAAACAGAAAGCATTAACACAACAGCCATTAATGTGCTTAGAACTTTTTTCATAGGAATACCCTCCACCATAATTATAACAAATTAAATCATTTATATCAATATATTTATGAAACCGTTACGTCAATAATACAAAAAACAGCCGTGAATAAAATTTCACGGCTTTAAAATTATTTGTTTTTATTTTCTTTCTTCTTATTTTTAGTGGCAAAAATAATAAACTTGCTGAAGAAATAATTTAAAATAACAACTATTACCGCAAGCAATACCTTTGCAATAAGATTTCCTGTTATTTCAAAATTAAACACGGTGAACGAATACCTGTCAAATCCGAATTTATCAACGAAAAGCCACAATCCGCCTTCTTCAACACCAAGGCTGAAAAGTCTTGCCGCAAAAAACTCCGGCACTTCTTTTAACAAAACCTTAAAAGCCCAGCTTTTCGATTCAAAAACCCAAAGTTTATTTGTAACATAAGCAAAAACAACAGAAATAAACCAAGCAATTACATTGCTTACCAAATAAAGATTTTCGCCTAAAATTTTATTAAATACCCAATATGAAACAAAATTTACAAGAGTTGTAAGTCCGCCGAAAACAACGTATAAAATTACTTCTTCATATTTTTTATAAAGTTTTTTTATTTTACTCATCATCTTTACCTAAATGCTCTTTCAAAATATAAACCGGTCTGTTTTTAACCTGAACATAAATTTTAGACAAATACTCGCCCAAAATTCCCAAGCTGAAAAGCTGAAGCCCGCCAAGTAAAAGAACAAGAACAACTATAGTTGCATAACCGGGAACATTAATACCAAATGCCAATTTTTGAACAACAACAACAATTAAATAAATAATTGAGATGAATGAAGACAAAAAGCCGACATAAGTTGAAAGTTTAAGCGGAAATGTTGTAAAAGAAACAATGCCTTCAAAAGCATACTTTAAAAGCTTTTTAAAGCCCCACTTTGACTCGCCGCTTTCCCTTTCCTCAACAGTGTAAGGAATATATTCGGTATTAAATCCAACCCAACTGAAAATACCTTTTGAAAAACGGTGATATTCTGTCATTTCAAGAATTGCGTTAACCATTGAACGCTTCATAAGTCTGAAATCCGACGCACCGTTCACAAATCTAACTTCGGCAATACCATTAATTACCTTATAAAACATTGATTTCATTGCCGTCATCATTTTGCCTTCTTTACGCTCGTCCTGATAAGCAGTAACGCAATCAACATCTTCCTTTGAATTCACAACATCCAACATTTCAAGAACAACTTCCGGGCGTTGCTGCAAATCAGCGTCAATAAGGCAAACCAAATCACCCTTTGCATTGTTAAGACCTGCATAAATAGCAGATTCCTTGCCAAAATTTCTGCTGAAAGAAAGCACCTGAATATGAGAATCTTTTTGCTCATTATAAAGCTTTTTTAACTTTGCCAATGTGCTGTCTTTGCTTCCGTCATTTACAAAAACAAATTCATAATCTTCAACCTTGCCATTGAAAACTCTTTTTACTTCGGAAAAAAACTTTTCAACATTTCCCTCTTCATTATAACAAGGCACTACAAGTGAAAGTTTCATATTTTACCTCTGATAATTTAATATGTAGATATAATAACACAACATATTCACATTTACAAGTAAAAACGCATAATATACAAATTATTGTAAAATATTGAAATCTAACTTCAAAAGTTTTATAGTTATATTATAGCGAAAAATGCTAAAAATAAACCAAGATTATTTTGTTATTACAATATTAAGAGGATGGAACAGTCAATGAAAATTACTTTTAATGAAAACAAAAAAATTGTAGATGCAATAAGAAAAGGTTTAAAAGCAAAAGACGGTTATTGCCCCTGTAAACTTGATAAAACAGATGATAATATTTGTATGTGCAAGGAATTCAGAGACCAAATAGCCGATGAAGATTTTGAAGGTTACTGTCATTGCAGGCTCTACTACAAATCAAAATAAAGGAGAAAAATTATGTTATTTCATGCAGACGATTCTGATTTTAAAGAAAAGGTTTTAGATAAAGGCGAAGAAAAAATATTGGTTGATTTTTATGCCGACTGGTGCGGACCTTGCCAAATGTTGGCACCGACGGTTGAAGAAATTTCCAAAACATATACTGTTTGCAAAATAAATGTTGACGAAGCACCGGAAACAGCGGCAATGTTTTCAATCCACAGCATTCCAACACTTGCCGTTATTGAAAACGGACAAACAAAAAACATTTCCGTAGGATATATGGAAAAAGATGAAATTTTGGAAATGTTAAAATAAACAGATAATAAAAAACAAAAACGGCATAAATATGCCGTTTTTTTATTTTAACAACATTGCAAATTGATTAAGAAATCAACATTTACCATTGTTTATTTTACTTATTTTACGCCGTTTTGTTATGATGATAAGCATAACAAAAATTAAATTTGCTCATAAAATGTAATAAATATATTTTAAGGAGTAGATTTATGTTTAACTATATAAAAAAATTACAATATCCAATTAACATAAAACACTGCGACCCAAAAGCCGCAAGTCTGATTATTTCGCAATACGGCGGCCCAGACGGAGAACTTGGGGCATCGCTGAGATATTTATCTCAAAGATACTCAATGCCCACGCCGGAATTAAAAGGTTTGCTGACGGATATCGGCACGGAGGAGCTTGGGCATCTTGAAATGGTCGGAACTATTGTTCACCAGCTTACAAAAAATTTAACTGAAAAAGAAATTGAAGAGAATCCGGGCTTTGCGCCATACTTTATTGACCACACAGTTGGCGTTTATCCTACAGCCGCAAGTGGATTTCCGTGGACGGCGGCTTCAATGCAAAGCACCGGCGACCCTATTGCCGACTTAAACGAAAACCTTGCCGCCGAACAAAAAGCACGTATAACTTATGACAATATCTTAAGACTTGTTGACGACCCCGATGTTATTGAGCCTATTAAATTCCTAAGAGAACGTGAAATTGTGCATTACCAAAGATTTGGCGAAGGATTACGATTGCTGACAGACAAAATGAACAGCAAAAACTTTTATGCCTTTAATCCAAGTTTTGATAACAACAAAAAATAAGCACAACTGATTATCCACCTGTAAATCAGGTGGATAATTTATTTAATCCACCAAGTAAAAATTTTTAAAGGTAAAAATAAAAACTTAATTAACAATGAAGCCATATCAACAGTAAAAAATTTTAAAAGTGCCAGAAAAATCATAAAAACCATCCTTTCTTTTTAATCAAGGTTACCCTTTACAATAAAAACTTAACACAATTAATAAAGCATATCAACAGCAATTAAAATCAAGTACATTTTTATGTACAATAAAAAGGAGTCGATTATCAGTCATCGACCCCTTTAATTTTTATGATGCCACAGTAAGTTGCATAACATTTCGCTGACCTGCACCCCAAATACGTGAATAAACACTGCGGCATTTATTAAATTTTGCAAAGGTTTTTCTTGCATCACACTCATTACAATAAACCTTCCAACAGCCTGTGCATTTGCAATTTGCACCTGAATTTGAAATAAAGCCCTTAACATCACCCAAAGGATAATCCAAAAACACACCTATTTCATGAGGAAAATCATCAGAATAAGCAAGTCTGGACTTAAGCCTTTCTATTGCATAATCGGCATTATTGCTTTCATAACCGCATTCTGCCAAAAACTCTTTAACGCCGTCTTTATTTAAATCTTTTTCAAGCCTATCTTTGCGGCATACATAAACAAGAGCTCCTTTATTATGTACTTTCATTAATATTAGCTGAACACCCTTTGAACAAAGTTCTTTATTCCAATAATTTATGCTTTCAAACAGATTTTCTTCATTATCAAAAAAATAATTAAACAAATTTGCCGTTTTAAGCGACGCCAATGTAGGCGCACAATGTTCAACCAAATATTTTTCAAGCATAAAGCCACCCCTTAAAAAAATTTATTCAACGCCCTTTAACGAACCAACCATATCAAGCCGTTTAATTCGCTTTGTAAACATTAAGCTTACAAGAGCAGACACGCCGAGAGTTACTGCGGCACTGATTAAAAACGAAGGTAAACTTAATTTAACCATCATATCAAACTCATCACCTGCCGTTGCTATAACAACATGAACAAGCCACAAACCGAAAAATGTGCCAAATATTACGCCCACCGCAGCAAACAACATATTTTGAGTTAAAATTAAGTTTCTGATTTTACCGGTTGAAAATCCTACAACCTTCAACGTTGCAAGTTCCCTTTCCTTTTCCGTAAATGTTAACTGACCCAAATTATACAAAACAACAACTGCCAAAATAAGGGCAAACAAAATCAAAACACCAACCATAAGATTCATTGAAGACATATAGTTGCTCCAAAATCCGTGCATATCATCGGCAGTTAAAACATTTGCCACAGCACTGTTGTCGTAAGTTGTAAACTGTTCCATGCTATCTACATAATTCGGTGTAAACTCATATCCCAAGCCTTCAAGTGTTGAGCGTGTTAAAACAATACCTTGTGACATTGGTGTTCTGTTAACTATCGTAATCTTTGAAGTTACCCATTTATCGCTTGTATAAATATGCCAGCTTATTTCATCACCTGCGGAAACGCCCAAAGCGTCTGCCGTTTTTTTTGATAAAGCAAAAGTATTATCATCGGGAACTATTATATTTCGTTTTGCATCTGTTAAATTAAAACAGCCGCTTCCGTCAACACAAGTTAAAGTTTCTGTTTTTTTATTACCGTTTGCTTTAAGCTCAATAGCGGCACTCATTACAAGCTCGCCGTTAACATCTTTTGCAATTTCCAAAGCATCATCCAAAGTTGCAATAGAATCAAGCACAAACCTTGTTTGCTGAACCTGAATTTCATCATACATCCAGCTTTCCATATCATTCATACAGTCATACATGGAAAATGCGCCTATCAAAAGAGCCATGCAGCTTATTGTGCCAACAATACCCATTAATGTTCTGACCTTGCTGCGCTTAATATCCCTTAAACTCCAACGGGAATTAAAATTTTGACGAGCCCAAAATTTACCTTTTTCAAATTTTGAAAGTTTATATGTTTTAGGTGCTTTCGGTCTTAATGTTTGTGCCGGACAATCCCCAAGCAAATTAATGACAGTTAAAAATGTTGTTAACGAACATACTGCAACAGTACCTAAAGCAACCAATCCAAATGAAAAATCCCAACCCGGAGTCCATTTAGGTAAAGAATAATAGCTTTTCATCGAGCCATAAAACAGATTAGGCAAAATAAAAGGACCTGCTATTAAACCCAACACCGAGCCAATCAAAGAAGTCCAAAAACCGTAATTTACATAATGCATTGCAATTTTTGCTTTTGAAAAGCCAAGTGCTTTAAGAGTGCCTATTTGAGTTCTTTGGTTATTTACAAGCCTGTTCATACCCGTAATAATTGCCAAAACGGCAATTAACATAAATGCAATGGGGAACACAGAGCCTATTGCCTTATGCTGTTCCATTTCCGAATCAAGCATTTTAACACCCGATGTTTGCTCTCTTGTAGTATAAACGGCATACCTGCCTGAAAGTTCTTTGTCTATTACATCGCTTAATTCTTCGGCAGGTACACTGCTCTTAAAAATAATTTGAGTATATGGAACTGCCTGTGCAAATTCCGATGCGTTCGCCTTTTCAAAGCTTTTAATTATGAAATCCCTTGAAAATGTATTAAGCATTTTTTTATACTGCTGCGCCTGTTCGTCATTTTCGGAAAACATTTTAATTAATTCATCATCGCTGTAATTGCCGTTTTCGAGCAAATCGATTACATATTCCTTAATAGGTAATGAATTAACTGATGTATAAGCAAAACCGATTTTATTATAATCCGGCCATAAATCATTATCGTTTGAATAATATTGATATTCACTGCTGTAAACAAGGCCTGCAATTTTTAATGTAAAAGATACATTTTGAAATTTAAATGTATAACTGTCACCAACATTTAAGTTTTTAGCATTTGCAAAATTAGCGTCAAGCCACACTTTACCGGTGGAATTTACATCAACATCTTCACCTTCCACAACATAAGGCATATTTATACTGTTTTCATTTAAGCCGTAAAAATAAACCGTAGGATTTGCAGAATCCTGACCCGTTACTTCCAAATAGCATCTTTTTTCAGCCTCTGTAACGCCGTCGATTTGCTTAACGGTTTTTATATCATCATCTGTAAATCCTTCACCCCAAATCCAGCCGTCTGCAAGATTTGTTTGCTCATAATATTTTTCACGATAACGGTTAACGCCTGCCCATTCACCGCCGACGCCGGTATAAATAAACACGCCCAAAAATGCCATTACCATAATTGAAATGAACTGCCATTTATTATTTTTAATATCCTGCATCATTTTTTTAAACAGCATTACCAATTCACCTCGCTGACAGCTTTTGGCTGTTCATTAATTTCCACGGATTCAATTTTACCGTTTTTTACGTGAATTACTTTATGTGCTGCCTGTGCTATTGCCGAATTATGAGTTACAATAATAACCGTTTTGTTTTCATTTAAGCTTAAACCTTGAAGCAATGTTAAAATTTGCACACCGGTTTCGCTGTCTAACGCACCTGTAGGTTCATCGCAAAGAAGCATTTTTGGATTTTTGCTTATTGCACGAGCAATTGAAATACGTTGCTGCTCACCGCCGGAAAGTTGAGCCGGAAACTGATATTTATGATCTGCCAAGCCAACCTGTTCCAGCACTTTTTGAGCAGGTATAGCATTTTTACAAACATCTGCCACCAATTCAATATTCTCAAGAGCGGTTAAAGTGGGAATCAAATTATAAAACTGAAAAACAAAACCGACTTGCGAAGCCCTGTATTTTGTTAACGCTTTATCGCCCAAACCCACAATATTTTGACCTGCCACAATTATTTCGCCTTTTGTTGCCGTGTCCATTCCCCCAAGCAAATTAAGCAAAGTAGATTTACCTGCACCGCTGGGTCCTAAAATCACAACGAACTCGCCCTCTTCAATTTCAAAAGACACATCATCAAGGGCATTAATAACGTGCATACCCGTAAAAAATTGCTTTGTAACATTTTTAAAATCTATTAAAGCCATATAAAAAACCTTCTTTCAAGCAAGTTAGTTTGCACTAACTCACTTTTAAAAACAAAGGTTAGTTAAAACTAACCTACATAGAATATAATATAAAAATTTAATTTTGTCAAGAAAAAAATCCGAAGCATTAAACATTATTTCAAACAGTAATGCAAAACGCTTCGGATTAAATTATTATTATCTGTTCATTGCTGTAGAATTCATGGCATGATTTAAAACATGAATAGCCGTTTGCTGAAGCTCGCCCAATGTAATTCCACCGCTTTCAAACGACCTTTTAACGGAGCCGTCAGGCTTTCTTTTACCTGTTCGTGAACCACCGGGCATTAAAACATCTATGCCTCCTCTGATTCTGTAAGCATTATCGGTAACATTTTCAAACTCATGGCTTCTTCCTTTTTGCATCCACCAATCCGTAATTACTACGCCCTTGTAATTCCATTCCCTGCGCAAAACCGTTGTGCAAAGCTGATAATTATAATGGCTGTAAACAGAATTGATTTTATTATAAGAAGTCATTATTGCTTTAGGACTGCTTTCCTTTACACAAATTTCAAAGCCCTTTAAATATATTTCTCTTAATGCTCTTTCTGAAACACGGGAATCATTTTTATTTCGTCTAAACTCTTGGTTATTACAAGCAAAATGCTTTGGACAGGCAGATACTCCGCAAGACTGAATTCCCCTAACTGCCGCTGCGGCAATTTTTCCGGTTACAACAGGGTCTTCTGAATAATATTCAAAATTTCTGCCGCAAAGTACATTGCGGTGAATATTCATTCCCGGTGCTAAAAGCATATCTGTGCCTTTTTCAACCATTTCACGGCTGACTGCACCATAAACCTCTTCCACAAGCGATTCATCAAACGAGCATGCTAAAAGTGTGCCAATCGGAATTAATGAACATGAACTGTAAAGCCTGATACCCGACGGACCGTCTGTAGTAATAACGGCAGGAACACCTTTATTGCGAAGAGATGGCAAAACGCCGCCGAAAGCACCTGCATTACCCTTTGCACCTAAAGGACTGTTCATAGTATAATCGCCACGGGTAATTGCCTCAAGCTCATCAAAATCAAGTTGAGCAATAAACTGTTCCATAGTTGCACTGCCGTTCTTAACGTCAGCCAATTTTATACCTTTATCACCTGTTTGTGGAATTTCGGCAGGTATATTTTTTTCGATTACCGTTTTTAAATTCACAAAATCGGTAGGCACACTGCGTTTTGCCAAAATATAGCCGTTCTCACCTTTTTTGGCGTCAAAAACATCAAAACTTTTCTTTGGAGCCATTACCTGTGAATGCTCTTGAATTAAAATATTATCTTCAACATCATATTCAAAAACCGAACATGCATCACGCACATTGTCGCCAACAAACAAAACATATTTTCCTTTTTCAATAACATATGAATAAGGGTTACCTGTTGCACCAACCGAATCATAAGAAACAAAATCTCCTACAGGAATTTCAAATAAAAGTTTTTCCTTATCACCCGGTTTAAGCAATGATGTTTTTTTGAAAGCAACAAGGACTTTTGCAGGATTTCCTATAGGTGCACATGGCTTTTGTACATAAACCTGCACAACCTGTTTTCCGTCATACTTACCTTCATTCTTAACTTTAACCTCAAGAAATACTTTATCGTCTTTAACTTTAGCCTTTTCAAACTTAATTTCAAATTCGGTATAAGACAAACCAAAGCCAAACGGAAACAATACTCTGTCTTTGTAAAAAGTTTCAAAATAACGATAGCCTACATATATATCTTCTTCATAATTATTAAAAAATCTGCCGCCAAAATTATTTGCGGAAGGATAATCTTCATAATAACGTGCCACTGTATCCGTTAACTTGCCGCTTGGCGTAACATTGCCGCAAAGCAAATCACAAACAGCGTTTCCGCTTTCCATGCCGCCTTGCCAAACGATTAAAACAGCACTAACATTGTATTTTTCCACCCAAGACAAATCCATAATTCCGCCGATATTAAGAAGTACAACCGTTTTATCAAACTTTTCGGTTACAAGAGAAAACATATTTTCTTCTTCATCAGTTAAATAATAACTGCCTTTTTCAAGAGCATTTTCCCTGTCTTCTCCCGATGACCTGCCAATAGTTATTACTGCGACGTCAGACTGAGAATTTGCGTTATTAACAATTTCTGCGGTAAGAGGCATTTCATCATAGCACCTTGGCCAATGACCCCAATAGCCATGATCAATAGGATTTGAATCATTCCACGTTTTATAAATATCTGCCAAATTTTCATTTAAAAGAAGACTTTTGCAATTTCTAACTCCGTCTGCAAGATTAACGGCATATGGGTTTACTACCTCGCCGCCTGAACCGTAGCCTGTATAAAACCAATCAAGCTGCACCCTGCCAAACAAAGAAACAGAAGTATTTTCTTTAAAAGGCAAAACAGAATCATTTTTTAATAAAACAGCACCTTCTGCCGCCGCTTTTCTTAAAATTTCCGGCATACCCGGAGTAACTGTTTTATCGGTTATGTTTTTTTGCGCTTCTTCCTGAGAAAGTCCGTTGAACAATTTTACACCGGCGGACACTATTTTGCTAACAATTTTACTCATATTCTTACCCCTTAAAAACACTACTGCATATTTCTATATTCTTTTGCCAATTCAACATAATGAACGGCATTTTCGGTTATCATTTTAACTGCATTTTTATCAACAACGCCAACTGCTTTTGCAGGAACGCCCACAATAAGCGTATTATCCGGAAAAACCTTATTTTCCGTCACAAGGGCACCGGCACCCACAACACAATTATTTCCTATAACAGCACCGTTCATTACCGTGCTGCCCATTCCGATAAGGCAGTTATTACCAATTGTACACCCATGAACAACTGCGTTATGACCGACTGTTACATTATTGCCTATATTAACAGGGCAACCCGTTGAAGAATGCACAGTACAATTATCCTGAATATTTGAATTTTCGCCCACAGTTATAGACTCACTGTCGCCTCTTATAACTGCACCAAACCAAACAGAAGCGTTATTCTTAATTTCAGCACTGCCGATTACTGTTGAATTTTCTGCAACAAACACCGTGTTTGAAATTACGGGAACAAAATTTTTATATTTTAAAATCAATTTAAACACCCTTATAAACAAAAAAGCAAAAGGGGAAAGTTATCCCCTTTCACCAAAAAATCAGTCGTTATGCTCACTTAAAGTGGTTTGCGGAATTTCATGAACTTCTTTCATAGGAACATATTCGCTTGTATCAGAATTATAGTTTAAAATTGTTTTACCGTCATAGCTGATATAATACTGACCGTACTGTTCTATATTGACGCTGCCGTTTGCATCGGGTTCTGAAATTTTTGCGGCAATCACTTTAACATAATAATCATTATCTATTTTTTCGCCGCTACTACCAACCATAATTTTGTAATCATCTACAGAACCGTCAAGTCCCAATTCATCGGCAGAATAAGTTTTAATAAGCGCAATGGCATCTGCATCTTTAATTTTTGCCTTATCTGTTGTAATTTGTTTTGTTGTATCACCACTGTTATCCGCACTTGATGAGCAACCTGCAAATGCTGTTGCCAAAACAAAAATGCAACAAACAACGGCAAGTATTTTCTTTAAAGTTTCAGGCATAAACCAAACCCCCAAACACTATTAAGTAAACACATTATATATTTAAAAATCGATTTCGTCAAGAAGCTTAGAAATTTCGCTTTCGCCAAATACCAAAACACCGTTATCAAGTAGCATTTTTGCTGTTATTCCGTTGCCGGATATTAGCGTTGATGTAAATGTACCGTCATAAATAACACCGTGACCGCAAGATGGGCTTTTTTCTTTTAAAACAGCATAAACGGCATTGCTTTCATTTGCAATATATAGCGTTTTTTCTGCGCCGTCAATATATTGCTTTGTAAAATCTTCGCCGTTTTTTGAAATTGCCCTGCCGTTTATAATCTCATTAGGCACACGTGGAATCGGTAAGCCGCCAAAAGTTTCCGGGCAAACAGGAATAATTTCAAACTTATTTTCAAGTTCAACAACATCTTTATTATAGTTGTTTTTACCGTTATATTTACAATTATGCCCAAGCAAGCAGGCAGAAACCAGCAATTTGGGTTTAATGTTTTTAAGCACATATTTTTCAACACTTACTGCAACGCCGTCGTTTGCATTTGAGGGAGCAATATACTTTGCCGATTTTTTGCAAACATCGCTTCCGTTTTCCATAGCAAAGCCATACTCGGCATATTGAAGCATTTCAATATCATTATTTGCATCACCAAACGCCATAACCTGTGATTGAGAAATACCGTATTTCTTACAAATTCCGTCAAGTGCTTTGCCCTTATTAACTCCGCCGAATGTCATTTCAATATCGCTTGAAACAGGAGAAGTACACTCTATATCATCAACAGAAAACAAAAAATTTTTTATATCTTCATAATGCTCGCCCTGAAAATAATAAACATTAATTTTTTCAACATCGTTGTTTTTGGCAAAGTCGGCAATATTATCGTGAGAAACTATATTTTCCATATATTCATCAAGAAATTCCTGGGGCAAATCTTTATTTTGAAAATAGCCTGCTTTATCAGGCTGAGCATGCTGTGTGCCGCCGGAATAAACCTCATAATAAACAGGATATTTTTCCAAAAAATCAACAATAGTTTCCACAATATCACGTGGCATAAAACGGCTGTAAATTGTTTTTTCATTATAGCAATCATAAACTGCCGCACCGTTTGAATAAATAATATAATCAACAAAAGGTATTTGCTCTCTTACGCTATTGATTACAGATAAGGTTCTGCCTGTAGCTATTGCTGTTTTAACACCATATGAATGTGCTTTTTCCAATGCATTTCTTGTTCTTTCGGTTACCGTTATATGATCGGGAGCCATTAACGTTCCGTCCAAATCCGTTGCAATAATTTTTATGCTTATTTTAACCACCTCTTAATACACAAGCAGGGAAAGCAAATTTGCTTTCCCTAAAATATAAATGTGTTAAATTTCGTGCCTGTTTTTAACTTTAATTCTTTCCATAGCTCTGGCAAGATTAGCCTTTGTTGCATTATATTCCATTTGGCTTAATTTTTGACGAAGCTCCTCTTCTGCACGCTCTTTCGCTTCCTGTGCACGCTTTTCATCAATTTCCTCGGGCAATTCGGCGGAAACACAAACAATTTTACAAGTATTGTTTAAAAACTCCAAAAATCCGCTGCCGATTAAAGCAAATATTTTTTCACCGTTTGCTGTTTTGATTGTTAATTCACCTACATCAATAGGCATAACGGTATTTGCATGGTGAGCCAAAAAGCACTGACCGCCGCCATCACAATAAGGAATGGTAATGCTTTCACATTCGCCGTCAAAAAAAACCTTATTTGATGCAACAACATTTAACTTAAATGTATCCATAAAATCACCCGTTTACTCTAATGTTTTTGCCTTTGCAAGAACATCGTCAACAGTGCCTACATTGAAGAATGCTGCCTCCGGCACATCGTCAAGTTCACCGTCAATAATAGCCTTAAAACCTTTAACGGTTTCGCTGACCGGAACATAAACACCTTTTAAACCTGTAAACATTTCTGCTACATGGAACGGCTGTGAAAGATACTTTTCGATTTTTCTTGCACGATAAACGGTTAACTTATCTTCTTCGGAAAGTTCTTCCATACCCAAAATAGCAATAATATCCTGTAATTCCTTATACTTTTGCAAATATTCCTGAACACGCCTTGCAACATTGTAATGTTCTTCGCCTACTACATCGGGTTCAAGAATACGGCTGTTTGACTCAAGAGGGTCAACAGCAGGATAAATACCTTTTTCGGTAATTTTTCTTGAAAGAACCGTTGTAGCGTCCAAATGAGCGAATGTTGTTGCCGGAGCAGGGTCTGTTAAGTCATCGGCAGGAACATAAACAGCCTGAACCGATGTAATAGAACCGTTTTTGGTTGAAGCGATTCTTTCTTGAAGCTGACCCATTTCTGTAGCCAAAGTAGGCTGATAACCTACTGCTGACGGCATTCTGCCCAAAAGTGCCGAAACCTCTGAACCTGCCTGAACAAAACGGAAAATATTATCTATAAAAAGAAGCACATCCTGATGATCTACATCACGGAAATATTCTGCCATTGTTAAACCTGTTTCGGCAACACGCATACGTGCTCCGGGAGGTTCATTCATTTGACCGAACACAAGTGCTGTTTTTTCAATAACGCCGGATTCTTTCATTTCGTTCCAAAGGTCGTTACCTTCTCTTGAACGTTCACCTACACCGGTAAAAATAGAATAACCGCCGTGCTGATTTGCGATATTTGTAATAAGTTCCTGAATAAGTACCGTTTTACCTACACCTGCACCGCCGAACAAACCGATTTTACCGCCCTTTGAATAAGGGGTTAAAAGGTCTATAACCTTAATACCGGTTTCAAGTATTTCTACATTTGCAGATTGCTCTTCAAAACTTGGCGGATCACGATGAATTTCCCAATGTTCTTGACTGTCTAAATCTTCAAGACCGTCAATAGTATCACCTGTAACGTTAAAAAGTCTGCCAAGACATTTTTTACCTACAGGAACAGCAATCGCCTTTCCTGTTGCAGTAACCGTCATATCTTTGTAAAGACCTTCAGAAGCGGAAAGCATTATACATCTTACCACGTTGTTACCGATTTGCTGTGCAACCTCCATAACAAGTTTTTTACCGTCGGATTCTACTACAAGGGCATCTTTTAATGACGGAAGGTCTCTTTCAAACTCAACGTCAATAACAGGACCCATTACCTGAACAATTTTGCCTATATTCATTTAGGATTCCTCCTACCGTAAATTTTGCGTTAACAAAATTATGATTTATTCTTTTGTGCCTTTGAACCTGCAATTACCTCTGTAATTTCCTGAGTAATTGCCGCCTGCCTTGCACGGTTATACATAATGTCAAGATGTTTTATCATATCTGTTGCGGCATCTGTTGCAGTTTGCATAGCCATCATTCTTGAATTATGCTCACTGCAATAAGATTCCGTAAGTGCACCGTAAATAAAGCCGGCAACATAGTTTGGCACAATCTTATTAAACACCGTTTGCGCATCCGGCAAAAACTCTGCCAAATCATAACGGTTATCATTTACCTTATCTTCTAATTTTTCTTTAGAAAGGGGAAGAATTTTACGTTTTTCAACTTCAACGGTAATTGAATTTACCATTTTTGTATAAATAACATAAACTTCATCAATTTTGCCGCTGTAAAACAAATCAACAAGCAAATCTGCAATATGCCTTGCTCTGTTCATTGTTGGATTTTGAGCGGTGTAATTAAAATGCATTGCAACAGGAATATCTTTTTTTTCAAAATAATGCCTGCCCACCTGACCTACAACAAAAAGCAAATCTTCCTCTTCATTTTTAATAAGCTCTTCGGTTTCTTTAATAACATTATGGTTATAAGCGCCTGCAAGGCCCTTATCGGCTGTTATTACAAGATAACCGATTTTACGCTTGCTGCTTTTTTTCTCCGGACGCTGGTCAAAAAACTCATTACCTACATCAGGAGAAATTGCAAGAATTCTTGCAAGGCTGTCTTGAATCATATAGAAATAAGGCTCTGTATTTTTCAAATCTTTTCTTGCCTTTTGAAGTTTTGAAGAAGACACCATATACATTGCGTTTGTAATTTTCATAGTGTCTTTAATAGACTTCATTCGGCTTTGAATTTCTCTTGCGTTAGCCATTATTTACCTTCTTAAATTCATTAACGGCACTTAAAATTTGCTGCTTAATATCGTCATCCAAATCCTTACCCTTTTCAATCATTGAAGGAATTTGAGGATATGAAGAAGCAACAAAATTAAGCATATCTGCCTGATAAGCCTTTATTTTTTCGACAGGTACATCAATAAAGCACTTATTGATTGCAGCCACAAGTGTAATAACCATATCAGAAAGAGAAAGTGGGTTACCGAGAGGCTGTTTTAACAATTCCATAAGTCCTTTACCGTAAACAAGACCTGCTTTTGTTTCTTCATCCAAATCAGAAGAGAACTGTGTGAACACTTCCATTTCTCTGTACTGAGCCAAATCAACACGAAGTGAACCGGCAGCTTTTTTCATTGCTTTTGTTTGAGCTGCACCGCCTACACGTGAAACAGAAAGACCTACGTTAACAGCCGGACGTTGACCGCTGAAGAACAAATCGCTTTCAAGGAAAATCTGACCGTCTGTAATTGAAATTACGTTTGTAGGTATGTAAGCAGAAACGTCGCCTGCCTGCGTTTCAATAATAGGCAAAGCAGTAATTGAACCGCCACCCAATTCATCAGAAAGACGGCTTGAACGTTCAAGAAGTCTTGAATGAAGATAGAAAACGTCGCCGGGGTAAGCTTCACGTCCCGGAGAACGCTCAAGAAGTAATGATAATGCACGGTAAGCAACTGCGTGCTTACTTAAATCATCATACACTATAAGGCAATCTTTGCCTTTAAACATAAAGTATTCTGCAATAGCTGTTGCTGAATACGGTGAAATATATTGAAGTGATGCCGGGTCTGCAGCAGTAGAACAAACAACGATTGTGTAATCCATTGCGCCGTGTTTTTCAAGGGTGTTAACAAGTTTTGCAACTGTTGACGCCTTTTGACCGATAGCATTGTAAATACAAATACAATTTTTTCCTTTTTGGTTTAAAATTGTATCAATGGCAATAGATGTTTTACCTGTTTGACGGTCGCCTATAATAAGCTCACGCTGACCCCTGCCTATAGGGAACATAGAGTCAATGGCAAGAATACCTGTTGCAAGAGGTTCGCAAACAGACTTTCTGTCTACGATTGACGGAGCGCTGTTTTCAACAAGCCTGTAATCGTCTGCCTCTATATCTCCCTTACCGTCAATAGGTTCGCCAAGAGCGTTAACGACTCTGCCGATGAAACCCTCACCGCACGGAACACCTGCTTTTTTATGTGTTCTCTTAACTTTTGTGTTTTGGTGAATTCCCACATCGGAGCCAAAGATAATAACACCGATTTGGTATTTTTTAATATCTTGAACCATGCCCTTTACACCGTTTTCAAAAACAACGATTTCACCGTACATTGCATGGTCAAGTCCGTTAATTGTGGCAATACTGTCGCCTACACGAACAACTGTACCGATTTCTTCAACGTCTGTGCGTTCCTCAAAATCTTTAACATCCTGCCTTAAAACTGCAATAACAGAGGCTTGGTCCACACTTGTGTCTTTAGCGGATTTCATAATTTTGTTTTTAATGGAATCAAATTTGCTTTTTAAGCTAAAATCATATTCCTTATCGTTTACACGAATAACAAAACCGCCTACAAGGTTTTCATCTTTAACGATTTTAATATTTGCATCGGAAGTACCTTCCTGCCTGCAAATATATTCTTTAATACCTTTGATTTGGTTTTCATCCGGCGGAGTTACACAATAAATAACCGCATCTGCCACATTATTCTGTTTATTAATTTCTGTATTATAAGCGTCAATAATTCCTTCCAAATTATAAACGTTGCAATCTGTGGCAAGTTTAATGATAAAAGGCTTAACCGACGGAACGAAAATATCGTTTATAACACTTTCTTTTTCAACATGAGAAACATTTGGATTATCAAGAATTTTTTCAAGTTCTTTGTTTGAACGTATAATTCTTAATGCATCCTCTAAGCTTGACACACTTACCTGTGAAGAAAGCAGTGCGCCGATATAACTATCCATACTCATTACTTTTCACTGCCTTCACTTAAAAATTTGTCATAGATTTCCTTATCGGTTTTTGCCGAAGCGCTTTCACCGATAACCTTTTGTGCTGTTTCCATAGCAAGTGTTGCAATCTCTTCTTTAACTGCAAGTCTTGCACTTTCACATTCAATGTCGGATGCTTTTTTAGCGTCTGCCTTAATTTTTTCGGCATCCTTTTCTGCACGGTCAAGGATATTATCATACTCTGTTTTTGCAGATGTTCTGGCATTTACAATAATTTGATTTTTTTCATCCTCAACGCCGGCAAGCTGTGCCTCATACTGAGTTTTAAGCTCATCTGCCTGCTTTTGTGCGTCTTGAGCATCCTGAAATTGTTTATTAATCAATTCATTACGCTGGTCAATAACTTTTTTAATGGGTTTAAAAAGAAACAACCTCATTAAAATGAAGAAGAGAATTAAGTTAATCAGCGTAAACACAATATTAAAGTCAAATTTTAACATTAACTGCGTTTCCTTTCATTAAAGAATTTAACAGTGTTTTCTGAGATATACGCCGAAAAAACTTATTTAAGCATGAAGATAACAAGAATACTTACAACGAAACCATAAATAGCTGTTGCTTCTGCAAGTACACAACCAAGAATAAGAGTTGTTCTGATTTGACCTGCTGCTTCCGGCTGACGTGCAATACCTTCAACTGCTTTACCTGTTGCGATACCGATACCGATACCTGCGCCAATACCTGCCAATACAGCGATTGCTGCTCCTAATGCGATTCCCATAACTTTTTCTCCTTTAACATAAATTAAAATTTTTGTTAGTTAACTGTTTTTACTTTATTCCACAGCCTCTTTAATATAAAGGCCTGTAAGAAATACAAAAATGTATGCTTGAAGCAAACCGTCGAAAATATCAAAATACAAACTGAACACTGTTGGCAATGCCACAGGAGCAACTGCTTTGATAAGTTCCATAATAATGAAAGCACCGATTACGTTACCGAATAAACGAAGGCAAAGTGAAAGGGGCTTTGTAACAATTTCCATTAAATTAATGGGGGTTACAATCCAAACCGGTTTTGTAAATGCCTTTAACCTGCCGCCAACGCCTTTACTTTTATAAGCGGCAAACTCAACAATAACAATACTTGTAAGTGCCATTGCTGCCGTTACCTGCATGCTTTTTGTGGGCGGTTTAAAACCAAACAAGCCTATAATGTTTGAAATGCCGATAAACAGCGCCATACTCATAAGCCACGGTATGTAACCTTTTCCTTCTTTTCCGACTATTCCCATAAAGAAGTCTACAGATTTTTCATAAGCTGTTTCCAGCAAAATTTGACGTTTTGAAAGCTTGCCTGTTACTTTTAAATTTCGTGTTAAAAAGAAGGCGGCAACTGCCAACACTGCCATAATTATCCACGAAACAACAGTTGTTTCATCAACGCTGATTTCAAGGCTGCCTATGTGAAAACTAAAAACTTCTTCGATTTCCAGTTGCTCTAACAATTCTTGTTGCAAATCAAGTTTCATTGCTACCGGAACGAACAATATCACACACCTCCTGTTCCTTAAATCATCTTAATTATATTACTTCTTTTTTTCCTTTTCAACACTTTTAAGAAATATGTAATAACCAAAATATAAAAAAAAGCCGTGTTTTGTTCAAAAAATTTAGCGAAAAATAATATTTACTTATGGCAAACATTGGTTTATAATATTTTAGGCAACTATTATAAGTATAAAATTATAATATAATAAAATACTGCGGAAAGGCAAGGAATTATGGCACAAAATCAAAAGAAAATGGTTGATAACATTACATCTATGGATGAAGATTTTGCAAAGTGGTATACCGACATTTGCAAAAAAGCAGAACTTGTGGAATACACAAGCGTTAAAGGATGCATGGTTATTCGACCTTACGGATATGCAATTTGGGAAAATATTCAAAAAATACTGGACGAAATGTTTAAAGAAACAGGCCATGAAAATGTTTGCATGCCGATGTTTATTCCGGAAAGTCTTTTGCAAAAAGAAAAAGACCATGTTGAAGGTTTTGCACCTGAATGTGCTTGGGTAACTTACGGCGGAAGCGAAAAACTTGAAGAAAGGCTTTGCGTTCGCCCTACTTCCGAAACTCTTTTCTGCGAACACTTTAAAAATATTGTTCAATCTTACAGAGATTTGCCAAAACTTTATAACCAATGGGTTTCTGTTGTAAGATGGGAAAAAACCACAAGACCGTTTCTTCGTTCTCGTGAATTCTTATGGCAGGAAGGCCACACATTGCATGCAACAGCCGAAGAAGCTATTGAAGAAACAGAAAGAATGCTTAATGTTTACACTGAATTTTGCCAAAAATATTTGGCAATACCTGTTGTTCAAGGTATGAAAACAGAAAGCGACAAATTTGCAGGTGCCGAAAGAACATATTGCATTGAAGCCCTTATGCACGACGGCAAGGCTCTTCAGGCTGGTACATCACACTATTTCGGCGACGGATTTGCAAAAGCATTTGAAATTCAATTTTCAGATAAAGAAAACCAGCTTAAATATCCGTTCCAAACATCTTGGGGTATGACTACAAGACTTATAGGTGCAATTATTATGACTCACGGCGATAACAACGGTCTTGTTTTACCGCCTGCCGTTGCTCCTATTCAGGCAGTTGTTATTCCTGTTGCACAACACAAAGAAGGTGTTATAGAGAAAGCAACCGAACTTACAAACAGGCTTAAAAATATTTGCCGTGTTAAAATGGATGATTCAAACAATACACCCGGCTGGAAATTTGCAGAATACGAAATGAAGGGCGTTCCCGTAAGAATAGAAATAGGTCCTAAAGATATCGAAAACAACCAGTGTGTTATTGTTACACGCCACAACCGTGAAAAAACTTTTGTTTCACTTGATAATCTTGAAGAAACTGTAACACAAAAACTTCAGGAAGTAAGAGACGGAATTTACCAAGCTGCTCTTGAAAACAGAGAACGCAGAACATACGCCTGCAAAACAACAGATGAAATTACAAAAGCGCTTGAAGAAAACGGCGACGGATTTGTTAAGGCTATGTGGTGCGGAAGTGAAGAATGCGAAAGCAAAGTTAAAGAACTTACCGGAGTTGGTTCACGTTGCATTCCGCTTGAACAGGAAACCATTTCAGATACATGCGTTTGCTGCGGCAAACCTGCAAAACAAATGCTTTTCTGGGGTAAGGCATATTAAGAACATTTTAATAAAAATCGGGAGGAAAAAATTATGTCTATTTTAGTTACCGGCGGCGCAGGATACATTGGCAGCCACACTTGCGTTGAACTTATTAACGCTGGCTACGATGTTGTTATTGTAGATAATTTTTACAACTGCAAAAAATCAAGTATAGACCGAATTCGTGCTCTTGTTAACAAAGATTTTCGCTACTACGAATGCGATATAAGAGATAAAGAGGGAATGGATAAAATTTTCAAGCAGGAAAAAATTGATTCTGTTATTCATTTTGCCGGTCTTAAAGCTGTTGGCGAAAGCGTTCATAAACCGCTTGAGTATTTTGACAACAATATAAACGGCACACTTGTTTTGCTTGATGTTATGAGAAATAACGGATGCAAAAAAATTGTGTTTAGCTCATCTGCAACAGTTTACGGAATGAACAATATTTCCCCTCTTACAGAAGATATGGAAATCGGCGGAGTTACAAACCCGTATGGCAGAACAAAATATATGATTGAATGTATTTTGCAGGATTTATATGTTTCTGACAACAGTTGGTCAATTTGTTTGCTTCGTTACTTTAACCCAATCGGCGCACATAAAAGCGGCACCATGGGTGAAGATCCTAACGGAATTCCAAACAACCTTATGCCTTACATTACACAAGTTGCCATTGGCAAATTACCACACCTTAATATTTTCGGAAATGATTATGACACACCGGACGGAACCGGCGTGCGTGATTACATTCACGTTGTTGATTTGGCACTTGGCCATGTTAAAGCAGTTGAAAAAGTTGCCAAGGATAACGGCATTTTCATTTACAACTTAGGCACAGGTGTTGGTTATTCGGTGCTTGATGTTGTTAAAGCGTTTGAAAAAGCATCCGAAAAAGAAATTCCTTATGAAATTAAGCCACGCAGAGAAGGCGATATTGCAACTTGCTATTCGAGCCCTGAAAAAGCACTTAAAGAGCTTGGTTGGAAAGCAGAAAGAGGAATTGAAGAAATGTGTGAAGACAGTTGGCGTTGGCAAAGCCAAAACCCAAACGGTTACCCTGACTGATAAAAACAAAAATTCCCGTTACTTTTGTAACGGGAATTTTTTTATTTAATATACAATTTAAAACCAGCCTAATTTGGCATGAGCAAAACAAATAAGCCCTATATCAATAACAAACATTATAAGAGAAGCAATGCCCAAAATAATTGACTTTTTATTTTTATCTTTAACTTCTTCACTCATAGGCACATTTTTTGATTTTAAAACGCAGGGAATAACAATACCCATTATGCCAAGTGCCGGGCAAATTCCTATTGTGCAAGCGCCTATTGCAGAAAAAACAAACGCACGGGTTGCTAACTTTTCAACAATATCTTCATCATTTTTATTATTTGCCATTTTAAAATCACAGCCTTTCATATAACAAGTTTATCATTTTCAAATTATGCCACAAGTTAAAATTGAAGTCAATACACTGTTACACTTTATTTGCGATTATGCCGTATTTTATATTAATACGGTTTATTTTTTTTACAAAATCCTCTCCAAATAAAAATAGGAATAAAGCCGTTGCCCCGCCGAAAACCGCAGAAAAAGGCACTCCTGCGGCATATATTGCCAAAACCGAAGCAATACTGTAATCGGTTGTCATGGTTAAAACAGAGCTTAAATCTACAATTAAGCCGTAAAGAACAAAAGTTAACAAAAAGCCGACTAAAGCAAGATTTACTCTGTTTGGCTTTATTTTTTTAAATATCAAACCTGCAACAAAGCCTACCATGCCCAAGGCAGCCATTTGAAACGGAGTCCATATACCCTGCCCAAAAATAAAATTTGAAACAAAAGCCGAAAATGCGCCTATTACATAACCACGCTCTGACCCCAAACAAACTGCACAAGCAATAACAACAGCACCGATGGGCTTAAACTGAGGAATTAAATAAAACACAGCCCTTGAAGCAACCGCCAATGCAATTAAAATTGCAATTAACGACATTTCACGGGCACTTGGCTTTGATTTTTCAAACCCCATAAAAAAGGGCAAAGTTGAAGCAACCAAAATAACTGCCGCCACAAAATAATATGAAGTTTTTTGAGAAAAAAACATTTGCCAAACAACAGTAAAAATACAGGCAAATATTATTAAAGCAACATATATATATTTTTTTGTTTTACTCATTACTACCCTTTAAATCTGCCAATGATACAGCCTTTCCGTTTGTTAAACGTGCCAGTGCCGTTGTGTAAATACTTAAATTTGAAAAGAATTCAAAAGCCGGTGCACCGGAAATTATATTTTTATCAAATAAAAATGAAACATAATCGGCGCAATCTGCCGCAAATTCCAAATCGTGAGTAACTAAAACAACAGTTTTGCCTTGACTACATAAATCTTTTAACATAGCGGAAAACTTATTTTTAAACACACAATCCACACTTTTTGTAGGCTCGTCAAGTAAAATAACATCGGCACCGGTTAACACAATTTTTGCAAGAGCCAAACGCTGTTCCTCGCCGCCGCTTAAATCAAACGGATTTCTATGTGTAAGATTTTCCAATTCAAAATACTTAATAATTCCGGCGTTATTTTCAAGTTCCTCTGCCACAGTATCTTTAATAAACATTGTTTTAACATTTTGAGGCATATAGCAAACCTTATCCCTTGATTTAACCTTGCCGCTATAGCATTTAACAACGCCTGCCAAAGCTTTTAGCAATGTTGTTTTACCACAACCGTTTGAACCGACAATGCAGTTAATTTTACCTCTATAGGCGTTATAATTTAAATCAAAAATAACATCCGGCAAGCCTTTACCATAGGCAAAGGCAAGATTTTTTGCCTTTAATGCAACATCATAAAATTTTGGAGCAAGCCGTTTATCTTTGTATTCAAGTTTACCAACCTCTGACTTTGCAGATATAAAATCAACAGGCATATCTTTAAATGCACGTGTATAAGCAGGCAAAACAGACTTAAATTCATCATCATTTTCAATAAGATAAGCGGTGAATTCCGAAGGACTTTCAAAAACTCTGGCATTGCCGCTTTCAAGATAAATAATCTTATTGGCAAACGGCAACAATTTTTCACACTTGTGCTCACTGATTAAAACAGTTATGCCCTGTTCTCTGTTTAACTTAACAACTGTATTAATAAAATTTTCAGCCGCAGTTGGGTCAAGCTGAGAAACAGGTTCATCAAGCACCAAAACGCTTGGATTAACTGTTACGGAAGCGGCAAGAGAAAGCATTTGCTTTGAACCGCCTGAAAGATTTTCCGTTTTTTCGCCGAAAATTCCGTTTAAATCAAAATAGCTTGCTACCTCGGCAATTTTAAGCCCGATTTCGCTGCTTTTTTTGCCCTGATTTTCAAGAGGAAAAGCAAGCTCACCATAAACTGTATCCGTAACAATGTTACTTTCAACATTTTGACCCACAAAAGAAATCTTTTTTGCATTGATTTTCAAATTCCCACTTAATTTTCCATTAGGTGCAATTTCTTTTTTCAAAAGGCGTAAAAGAGTTGATTTACCACTGCCTGATTTGCCTAAAAACAAGCAAAAATCGCCTGATTTTACATTTAAAGAAATATTATTTAACGCATTATCATTGCTCAAAGGATATTTAAAACTTAAATTCTCGATTTCAAATAAATCCATTTTAAATCCTCCACAGCATCAATAATTACAGGAACTGCACACATAACAAAAAATAAAATATAAAAAACATAATTTGTATGTGAAAATACTAACCCATTTTCACAGGAAAAACCGTTTACTTTTATAATTTGAGATACAATTATTAAAGAAAACAGGCAAATTAATAATACAAGCAGCAAGCCATCTTTATAATCAAAAGAAAAGCGGTTATAGCTTGTGCGCTTTTTTTCACCAAATCCACGGCATTTCATAGCATCTGCCGTTTCTATACTTTTTTCAAGAGAAATTGATACCAATGCAGAAAATCTTGTAATTGCATTTTTTACACCTTTAATTTCTTTACCCATTCCCAGTGCCGAATCCTTTATATCTTCGGATGTTTTAACCATTAACGGAATAAATCGTAAAACCATTGAAAAAAGAAGTGTTAAATTAGGGGCAAAATTACCAAAAAGAGCCATAAATTTTTCACTTGTTATTACACGACTGTAAGACGAAAACCAAAGTATAACAGCCGAAAGCATTATGCCGTTTAAAACGCCGTAAAAAAAGCATTCAAATGTAAAATCATAATCAAAAGCAGTAAAAACAACTATACTGCCGTAATGGCAAAAAACAAAATTAAACACGCCGGCAAACAAAACAAGCAAAACTAAATACTTCAAAGTAATAAAAGTACTTTTGCCGGTAATTTTCAGATTATAAATAAAAGAAAGCAAAAAAGAAACAACCAAATAAACAGGATTTTTTATGCAAACAGTTAAAATTATAATGAAAATAAAAAAGGAGAAGCCAACAACAGGGTGAAATTTTGAAAATCTGTCCATCCGGGTCCTCCTAATTAAAATTCTATTCCTTTTCTTGCAGACACGCCCTTGTCATAAGGGTGTTTTACTTTTTCAAAACGGGTAATATAATCTGCCTTATCAAACAAAGTATCGTTAACAGTATGACCTGTAATGATATATTCTTTATCGGATGAAAAAGTCATCGAATTAACAAATTCATCACTTAAAAGGCTTAACACATCAAGAAACTCATCAAGCACAATCACATCGTAATCAGCGCAAAAAGCCTCATTAACAGCGTCTTTACACCACAAAGCGTATTTTTGCTTTTCATCATCCGTCATTTGAAATAAAAACGGAATTGAATTTGGGTTTTTATAAAAACAAATATCACTGTTTGCAAAACGCTCACTTGATGAATTATCTTTTAAAAATGAAACAAAAAGCACTTTTTTGCCTGCACCCAATGCACGCAATCCGCTGCCCAAAGCCGCAGTTGTTTTGCCCTTACCGTAACCATAATAAATTTGAATCATCTTATTCTTACATCCTGTTTTGTTTTAAAACGATAGCCGTATTCATCTAAAATATGCATTTTATTAAGAGCAATCATAGTGCCTTTTGCCACACATAATTCAGCCCTTGGTGCAATTGTTACATCAACACCCAAAGCATTTTTAAACATTTCATCTACACCGTAAATAGAAGAACAACCGCCTGTTAAAATTACAGCTTCATTTGATATATCGGCAACAAGCTGAGGTGTTGTTCTTTCAAACAAATCAACTGCTGTTTGCGTTAAAATCTCAAACAATGGCTTTAAACACTCAAAAATATCGTTGCCTTTAATTTCAATGCTGTCCGGCAAGCCGGTTTGACTGTTTCTGCCCTTAACCTGCATTATAACATCCTCTTCCCTGGGAACAGCACATGCAATACTGTTTTTTATATCTTCAGCCGTGCGTTTTCCCACAAGAATAGAATAATTTTCTTTTAAATATTTAATTATTTCCTCATCAAATCTATTGCCTGCAATTTTAAGAGTTTCATTTTGGCTCATACTGCCTTGGCTTATTACAGCCATATCTGTTGTACCGGCACCCATATCAATAATAAACACACCTGTAGGCAAAGTTGGGTCCACACCTGCTCCGAAAGCCGCACAAAGCGGCTCTTCTACAAGGCAAACCGAACGAGCACCTGCAGAAATTAAAACAGAAATTAACGTTCTTCTTTCAACATCTGTGCTAAGTGCAGAAACGGCGGCAACAACCCTTGGTTTAAACAGACTTTTGCCGATAACCTTATCTACAAAAAACTTTACCATTTGATGAGCTACGGAATAATTTGCCACAGCGCCGTTTTCAATAGGCTGAATTACTTCTATTCCGGCAGGTTCCCTGCCTTGAAGATAATAAGCTCTTCTGCCTGCATATAAAACTTTTTCTTTTTCAATATCATAAGCAACGTAAGAAGGTTCATTAATAACAACACCTTTTCCGGGAACGGATATAACTATTGAATTTGAACCTAAATCAATACCTAAATCATAACCAAACATAATTTCAACCCTTAAAATTAATATAAATAAATGTTACTTTATAAAATCATTATTGTCAACCGTTAAAAAGTGATTTAATGCACTGTAGCGGCGGCTTTTTTTATCATTATCAACCATTGCTTTAATTGACTGCTCATTGCCAACAAGAACAATTAATTTTTTTGCTCTTGTAAGAGCAGTGTAAAATAAATTTCTGTAGGAAAGTTTTGGCGGAACAGAAAGAACAGGCATAACTACGGCATCAAATTCACTGCCTTGACTTTTGTGAACTGTCATAGCGTAGGCAAGCTCTAATTCTTTTGCATTTTCAAGAGAATACATTGCCTCCCTGTCATCAAATTTAACATTTAAAATATCGTTTGACTTATCTATTTTTGTTAAAATTCCTATATCACCGTTAAACACGCCTGTACCGTTCTCTGCACTTTTAAACCAAGGAACATCATAATTGTTTTTAATTTGCATAACTTTGTCCCCCTCACGAAGGGCATAACCTCTATAACGCAATTCTTTTTTTGATTTATCCGGCGGGTTTAACTTTTGCTGAAGCAAAATATTTAAATTTTCCGTACCAACTTCTCCTCTTCTTGAAGGGCAAAGAACCTGAATGTCATTAAAACTGTTAAAACCGTAAAATGAGGGCAAACGATTAACAACCAAATCACATATTTTTTTTGGTGCATTGTACCTTGAATTTTCCTTCAATAAAAAGAAATCTGAATCTGCATCTTTTCGATTTAATACAGGCATTTCTCCTTTAACTACACGGTGAGCGTTTAATACAATCAGGCTTTCCATAGCCTGACGAAAAACCTTATCAAGGGATACAACGGGAATCATGCCGCTTTGGGTTAAATCTTTAAGAACATTACCTGCACCCACAGGCGGCAACTGATCTTTATCGCCTACCATTATTAAACGTGCATGAAGGGGCAATGCCTCAAGCAAACTGTCAAAAACGGTAATATCAACCATTGAAAGTTCATCAACAATAACAGCATCAACATCAAGAGGATTTTTTCTGTTATATACAAAAGACGGTTCTTCTGCACCTTCCTTATACTCAACCTCAAGCAACCTGTGAATTGTTTTGGCTTCATAGCCGGTAAGCTCGGTCATTCTTTTAGCAGCTCTGCCTGTAGGGGCAGCCAAAGCAACATTAAATCCCCTGTTTTTCATTAAAGCAATAATACCTTTAACGGTAGTGGTTTTACCTGTACCCGGACCGCCGGTAAGTATAAGCAATCCCTTATTAACGGCTATTTCAACAGCACTTCGCTGTTTATTGTCAAACTCAATATCATTCGCTTTTTCAAATGCATAAATTTCGGCTGCGTTAATTTCGCTTTGTGTAGGAGGATAGCCAACCATTATTTTAATTCTGTCTGCCACGGCTTTTTCGGCATTATAAATTTCAGGCAAAAACAAAAATGTTTTACCATCTATCTCCTCGGCAAACAACTGTTTTGCATTTAATGCGGAATCAACAGCGTCTTCAACATCAACAGCACTGCAATTTAAGTAATTTTGCGCAACTTTTTCCACTGCGCTTCGAGGCACACATGTATGACCGTTTAAAAGGTTATGGCGAACCGCATAAACAACCATTGCCTGACTTCTGTAATCAAAAAGCGGCGGAGTTTTTAAACCCGAAGCAATTTCATCTGCACGGTCAAAGGTGAATCCTGTTGAACAAACAAAAGCATACGGATTTTCACTGATAATATCATATGCGGCAGAATGATACATATTGTAAGCATTAAATGCTTCCCCGGGAGTTAAACCCAATTCGGTTAAGCCTGCCATTATATCTCTTGCGGCAAATTGCTTTTTAAATTCTTCCTGTATTTTTTTTGCCTTGGTTTTGCTAATTCCATCAACAGAAGCAAGGCGTGTAACATCATTTTCAATAACATTAAATGAATCTGCACCGAAAGCCTCTACAATTTTAAGTGCCGTTGCATCCCTGACCCCTTTAATTATTCCGCTTGAAAGGTAACGCAATATTCCGCCAACGTCTGCCGGCATAGTTCTTTCAACAAGCTTTGCTTTAAACTGCCTGCCAAATGAAGGATGGATAATCCATTCACCCATAAGCAACAATTCTTCACCTTCGGCAACAGGAGGAAATTCGCCCACAACAGTAACAACTTCGCCGTCGGAAGTTAAAACTTCCATAACAGTAAAGCCATTATTTTCATTATAAAACGTAATATCTTCAATAGTGCACGCCAATTTTTCCTGTTCGTTTTTCATAGTAAATACCTGTTAAAAATTGATAAATACAGTATAACACAAATTATAATTCTTCTCAACAACAAGCCGGCACATAAAGGCAAAAAAAGAGCAAGTCCCGAAAGACTTGCTCTGAAATAATCAGTAATTCAGAAATTACTCGTTGATAGCTGTAACAACGCCTGAACCTACTGTTCTACCACCTTCACGAATAGCGAAACGAAGACCTTCTTCGATAGCGATAGGAGTGATAAGTTCAACGTTCATAACAACGTTATCGCCAGGCATACACATTTCTGTTCCTTCAGGAAGAGTGATAACGCCTGTAACGTCTGTTGTTCTGAAGTAGAACTGAGGACGATAGTTATTGAAGAAAGGAGTATGACGACCGCCTTCATCCTTGCTCAATACGTATACTTGACCAGCAAATTTTGTGTGTGGGTGAATTGAACCCGGTTTAGCAAGAACCTGACCACGTTCAATGTCTGATCTCTGAACACCACGAAGAAGACAACCGATATTGTCGCCAGCTTCAGCATAATCAAGAAGTTTACGGAACATTTCGATACCTGTGCAAACTGTCTTGTCGATTTCATCTTTAAGACCAACGATTTCGATTTCTTCACCCATGTTAAGCTTACCACGTTCTACACGGCCTGTAGCAACAGTACCACGACCTGTGATTGTGAATACGTCTTCAACAGGCATAAGGAAAGGAAGGTCAGCTTTACGGTCAGGTGTTGGAATATATTCGTCAACAGCGTCCATAAGTTCCTGAATGCAAGCACAAGCAGGATCATCATTTGAAGAAGCCTCAAGAGCTTTAAGAGCAGAACCCTTAATGATTGGGCATTCATCATCAAATTCATATTCAGCAAGTGTTTCACGAATTTCCATTTCAACGAGTTCAAGAAGTTCTTCATCGTCAACCTGGTCGCACTTATTCATAAATACGATGATTGCAGGAACGCCTACCTGACGAGCAAGAAGCAAATGTTCCTTAGTTTGAGCCATAGGACCATCAGTAGCAGCGATAACAAGGATAGCACCGTCCATCTGAGCAGCACCTGTGATCATGTTTTTGATATAGTCAGCGTGGCCCGGGCAGTCAACGTGAGCATAGTGACGCTTTTCTGTTTCATATTCAACGTGAGCTGTGTTGATTGTGATACCACGTTCTCTCTCTTCCGGAGCCTTATCGATATCAGCATAGTCCTCAAACTTAGCAAAGCCTTTGTTTGCAAGGTACTTTGTGATAGCAGCTGTAAGAGTTGTTTTACCGTGGTCAACGTGACCGATTGTACCAATGTTTACATGTGGCTTGGTACGATTAAAATGTTCTTTTGCCATTGGAATTTCCTCCTTAAAATTTTCAATAGTAAAATTGTTAATGTTATTTTAGCAAAGCACAGATAAAATATCAAGTGCTTTTATAAAATTAATAATTTAAATTAGTCCTTTTTAGCTCTGTCAGCAATAATGCTTTCAGAAATTGACTTAGGAACTGGTTCGTAGCCGTCCGGTTCCATTGTGTATTGACCTCTGCCCTGGGTTTTGGAACGAAGGTCGTTAACGTAACCGAACATTTCTGAAAGAGGAACACGAGCGTTGATTTGCTTTGCACCTGTTCTGTCTTCCATACCCTGGATTTGACCACGACGAGAGTTAAGGTCGCCGATAACATCACCCATGTAATCTTCAGGAACAATAACAGTTACCTTCATCATAGGTTCAAGAATAATCGGGTTAGCCTTCTTTGCAGCATCTTTGAATGCCATAGAACCGGCAATCTTAAATGCCATTTCTGAAGAGTCGACTTCATGGTAAGATCCATCATAAAGTTCAACCTTAATGTCTACCATTGGGTAGCCTGCAAGGATACCGCTCTTCATAGCGCCCTGGATACCTGCATCTACAGCCGGAATGTATTCCTTAGGAATAGCACCGCCGACAACAGAGTTAACAAATTCATAACCTTTGCCGATTCCGTTTTCATCAAGGTTAGGAGACATACGGATTTTAACATGACCGTACTGACCTGAACCACCTGACTGACGCTTATATTTAGTATCAGACATAGATTCCTGCTGGATTGTTTCTTTATAAGCAACCTGAGGAGCACCTACGTTAGCCTCAACCTTAAATTCACGAAGCATACGGTCTACAATAATTTCAAGGTGAAGTTCACCCATACCTGCAATGATTGTTTGACCGGTTTCTTCATCTGTATAAGCCTTGAATGTTGGGTCTTCTTCTGCAAGTTTTGCAAGAGCAATACCCATCTTTTCCTGGCCTGCCTTTGTTTTAGGTTCAATAGCAACACGGATAACAGGTTCTGGGAAGTTCATAGATTCAAGAATAATTGGGTGATCTTCATCGCAAAGAGTATCACCTGTTGTAGTGTTCTTCAAACCAACTGCTGCAGCAATATCGCCTGCATAAACAGTTTCGATATCTTCTCTGTGGTTAGCGTGCATTTGAAGAATACGGCCCATTCTTTCTCTGTGGCCCTTAACTGAGTTATAAACCTGTGTGCCGGCATTAAGTGTACCTGAATATACACGGAAGAAGCAAATTTTACCAACAAATGGGTCTGTAGCAATTTTAAATGCAAGAGCTGCAAACGGTTCATCATCTGATGAATGACGAGCTTCCTCTTCATCTGTATCAGGGTTAATACCTTTAATAGATTCAACATCTGTAGGAGCAGGCATATAATCTACGATAGCATCAAGAAGAGGCTGAACGCCCTTATTTCTGTAAGAAGTACCGCAAGTGATTGGAACCATTTGACCTTCACATGTTGCTTTTCTGATTGTTTTTTTGATTTCTGCTTCGGTAAGTTCTTCACCTTCGAAGTATTTTTCCATAAGAGCTTCATCTTGTTCTGCAACAGCTTCGATGAGTTCATCATGGTATTTTTGAGCAAGTTCCTTCATATCTTCAGGAATTTCTTCACGACGAATATCGTTACCCAAGTCATCGTAGTAAATTTCTGCATCCATAGCAATAAGGTCTACGATGCCTTTAAAGGTATCTTCTGCGCCGATAGGAAGCTGAATCGGAACTGCATTACATTTAAATCTTTCTTTTACCATGTTAAGAACATTATAGAAATCAGCACCCATAATATCCATTTTATTAACGTAAATCATACGTGGTACATGATAATCATCTGCCTGACGCCATACGGTTTCAGACTGTGGTTCTACACCGCCTTTTGCGCAAAGAACAGTAACAGAACCGTCAAGAACACGAAGTGAACGTTGAACTTCAACAGTAAAGTCTACGTGTCCCGGGGTATCAATAATATTAATTCTATGTTTCTTCCAGAAGCATGTTGTAGCAGCAGAGGTGATGGTAATACCTCTTTCCTGTTCTTGCTCCATCCAGTCCATAGTAGCGGCACCATCATGTGTTTCACCGATTTTATGGTTAATACCGGTGTAATAAAGGATACGCTCGGTAGTTGTTGTTTTACCTGCGTCGATGTGCGCCATGATACCAATATTTCTTGTCATTTCAAGAGATACTTTTCTTGGCATAATATCCTCCTAAAAACTTTAAACGGATTAATATCTGAAATGAGCAAATGCTTTGTTTGCTTCTGCCATTTTATGTGTATCATCACATTTCTTAACTGCACCGCCTGTTTTATTAACAGCGTCTAATATTTCAGCAGCAAGACGCTCCTTCATAGTTCTTTCGGAACGCTGACGTGAATATAAAGTAATCCAACGTAAGCCGAGAGTTTGTCTTCTTTCCGGACGAACTTCAAGAGGAACTTGGTAAGTTGCACCGCCAATACGACGAGCTTTTACCTCAAGAACAGGCATAACATTTTCCATAGCAGCTTCAAAAGTTTCTAATGGGTCGTTACCTGTTTTTTCTTTAATGATGTCAAATGCACCGTAAACGATTTTTTGTGCGACACCCTTTTTTCCATCATACATAACGTTATTGATCAAACGAGTTACAAGCTTTGAATTGTAAAGCGGATCAGGTAAAACGTCACGCTTAGCGATTTGGCCTCTTCTTGGCATCTTCGCTTCCCTCCTTCATAAATAATAATGAGTTCATAGGTACTCGGTTTTTCCCGTGGAGTCAACAAGTAGGCTACACGCTTATATAAAATAAGGTATAAACTATTGTTTTTCCAAAAGAATAGTTACTGCTTATTTCTTAGCAGCCTTTGGCTTTTTAGCGCCATACTTTGAACGGCTTTGCATTCTTCCGTTAACGCCCTGAGTATCAAGTGTGCCACGGATGATGTGATAACGTACACCCGGAAGGTCCTTTACACGTCCGCCACGAACCATAACTACAGAGTGTTCCTGAAGGTTATGACCTACACCCGGAATATAAGCAGAAACCTCCATGCCGTTTGTTAAACGAACACGGGCAATCTTACGAAGTGCAGAGTTAGGCTTCTTAGGTGTTGCAGTTTTAACAGCTGTGCAAACGCCACGCTTTTGAGGAGAATTGTTATCATTCATAACATTCTTCTTAGTGTTAAGGCTCTTTAAAAGAGCAGGTGCTTTAGCCTTCTTTTCAAGGGACTTACGTCCTGTTCTTACTAATTGGTTAAAGGTAGGCAATAGTTTATCTCCTTTCTGTAAAATTTTCTGCGCAATACACGCATAAATCATAACTTTTATTATAAAAGTTATCATTTAAACGCACATTGCAGGGCGGCAATAAAACCGCCCTGTAAAATTATGTGCAATTTAACTAATATAATTAAACGATTTTGTGGATAATACCGAATTATTCACCCACACAAGTTAAAATTATATCACTCATCAACACTGTTTGTCAACAATTTTTGTAATTGTTCTAAATTTAATATTTCCTCGGCACCTTCCTGAGAGAAATAACTTGGAACAACATCAACATCACGGAAAACTTCCATGCCTGTGCCGGCAGGAACAAGTTTACCGATAATAACGTTTTCTTTAAGGCCGATAAGCGGGTCAACCTTACCCCTGATAGCGGCATCGGTAAGAACTCTTGTTGTTTCCTGGAATGAAGCGGCAGAAAGGAATGAATCCGTTGCAAGAGATGCTTTTGTAATACCCATAAGAATAGGAATATATGTTGCATGTTTAAGATTTGCTTCGCCTTCTGCAATTCTTTTGTCAATTTCTTCATTTGCTGCGTCAACATCGGAAACATCAACCATTGTGCCAGAAACAAGCTTTGTATCGCCCTCTTCGTCAACAGTGCATTTTTTAAGCATTTGACGAACGATTACCTCAATGTGTTTATCGTTGATATCAACACCCTGTGTACGGTAAGCAAACTGTACTTCACGAATAAGATAGTTATAAACAGCCTCTTCACCGAGAATTGCAAGAACATCGTGAGGATTCTTTGAACCGTAAGTCAATTCCTGACCTTTAACAACTCTTGCGCCGTCCACAATATCTTCATGAAGTCTGAATCCGTAAGGAATAAGATATTTCTTTTCTTCCAAAGTATCAGGATTTGTAACAATTGCGTGATTTGATTTTTTGATTTCTTCAAATCTGACAACACCGTCAATTTCAGAAAGAATTGCATACTGCTTAGGCTTTCTTGCTTCAAACAATTCTTCTACACGAGGAAGACCCTGTGTAATATCTTCACCGCCTGCAATACCGCCGGTATGGAATGTTCTCATTGTAAGCTGAGTACCCGGTTCACCGATTGACTGAGCAGCAATAATACCAACTGCCTCACCAACCTGAACAGGTTCATTAAACGCAAGGTTTGAACCATAGCACTTACGACAAACACCATGACGTGATTTACAAGTAATAAGAGAACGGATTTTAACTTCTGTAATACCTGCGTTAACAATCTTATCCGCAATTTCATTTGTCATCATTTCGTCAGGAGAAGCAAGAACTTCGCCTGTTTTTTCATCAATAACAGGTTCAAGCGGGAATCTGCCCACAAGACGCTCGTGAAGAGATTCAAGCTCACGGTTACCATCCATAATTGCTTTAACAACAATACCTTCATGGCATCCGCAGTCATCATCACGAATAATAACATCCTGAGAAACGTCTACAAGACGACGTGTAAGGTAACCGGAGTCTGCAGTACGAAGAGCTGTATCGGCAAGACCTTTACGAGCACCACGGGAAGAAATAAAGTATTCCAAAATATTAAGACCTTCACGGTAGTTTGCCTTAATAGGAATTTCAATTGTTTTACCTGCTGTGTTTGCAATAAGACCTCTCATGCCGGCAAGCTGACGTAACTGTGCTGTACTACCACGAGCACCTGAATCTACCATCATGTGAATTGGGTTGTGAGTACCGTCAAAGTTAGAAGTAAGTTCATTTGTAACTTTGTTTGTACAATCTTCCCAAGCCTTAATTACGGCAGATGAACGTTCGTCATTTGTAATAAGACCGTAATTATAATTAAGTGTAATTTCGTCAACCTTTTTCTCTGCTTCATCAAGGAAGATCTTCTTAGCGTCAGGAATAAGAGCATCACAAACAGCAACGGTTGTACCTGATACTGTTGAATATTTATAACCCTGTGCCTTAATAGCATCAAGAGCAATGGAAGCAACGGAAACTCCGTGAACAGAAATGAGCTTATCGGCAATCTGACCGAGTTGCTTTTTCTTAACAACAAAACTGATTTCAAGTTGGAATTCATTTTCCGGAACAGAGCGGTCAACAAATCCCAAATCTTGAGGAATAGGATTATTAAAGATGATTCTACCGATTGTTGTTACAATAATTGCGGTTTTTGTTTCGCCGTTAACAGTTTTTGAAACACGAATTCTTGCAGGAGAGTGCATACCAAGAGAACCCTCTTGATAAGCCATCATTGCTTCATCCTTATCTCTGAACAATCTGTATGAACGATAAATACCGTAATTTTCTGCCAATTTATTTTCACTGTAATCGCAAAGAATTTCAGAATCTGAAATTTCGCCGTTTACAAGTGCTTTAACAACTTCAAAAGAAACTTCCTCTGTTCTGTCTTCATTCTTATAGAATTTAGGCTGACCCGGCTCGCCTTCTTTAATCATTGTAAGATAGTAAGAACCGATAACCATATCCTGTGTAGGAACTGCAACCGGCTTACCGTCAGACGGTTTAAGAAGGTTATTTGCAGCAAGCATAAGCATACGTGCTTCTGCCTGTGCTTCTGCCGAAAGAGGAACGTGAACAGCCATTTGGTCGCCGTCAAAGTCGGCATTAAATGCTGTACAAGCAAGAGGATGAAGTTTAATTGCCCTACCTTCAACAAGAACAGGTTCAAATGCCTGAATACCAAGGCGGTGAAGTGTGGGGGCACGGTTTAACATAACCGGATGGTCTTTAATTACAACTTCAAGAGCATCCCAAACAGCAGGGTTTGTAGCCCTTTCAACCATCTTTCTTGCAGATTTAATATTAGAAGCTGCGCCTGTTGCAACAAGGCGTTTCATAACGAAAGGCTTAAACAATTCAATAGCCATTTCTTTAGGAAGACCGCACTGGTGCATTTTAAGTTCCGGACCTACAACGATAACGGAACGACCTGAATAGTCAACACGTTTACCGAGAAGATTTTGACGGAAACGACCTTGCTTACCTTTAAGCATATCGGAAAGAGATTTAAGAGGACGATTATTTGGACCTGTTACAGGACGGCCTCTTCTGCCGTTATCGATAAGAGCGTCTACAGCTTCCTGAAGCATTCTCTTTTCGTTTCTTACAATAATATCGGGTGCACCGAGTTCAAGAAGTCTTTTAAGACGATTATTTCTGTTAATAACTCTTCTGTATAAATCGTTTAAGTCTGATGTTGCAAATCTGCCGCCGTCAAGCTGAACCATTGGGCGAATATCCGGAGGAATTACCGGAATAACATCAAGAATCATCCATTCAAGCTTGTTTCCGCTCTTACAAAAAGCGTCTACAACATCAAGTCTTTTAAGAAGTCTTACTCTTTTTTGACCTGTTGCGCCATCAAGTTCTTCTGTAAGTTCATCACGAAGTTTTTCAACATCAATATCCTGAAGAAGTTTTTTGATTGCTTCGGCACCCATGCCTGCTTCAAAATCATCTTCATATCTTTCACGCATTTCTGCATATTCTTTTTCATTAAGAATTTGCATTTTTTCAAGCGGGGTATCGCCCGGGTCCGTTACAATGTAAAGTGCAAAGTAAAGAACCTTTTCAAGATACCTTGGGCTTATATCAAGAACAAGACCCAAGCGGCTTGGGATACCCTTAAAATACCAAATGTGAGAAACAGGTGCTGCAAGCTCAATATGACCCATACGTTCACGACGAACCTTTGAACGGGTAATTTCAACTCCGCAACGTTCGCACACCTTGCCCTTATAACGAACTCTTTTATATTTTCCGCAATGACATTCCCAGTCCTTCATAGGTCCGAAAATTCTTTCGCAGAAAAGACCGTCTCTTTCAGGTTTAAGAGTTCTGTAATTTATAGTTTCCGGCTTTGTAACTTCACCGTAAGACCATGAACGGATTTGTTCCGGTGAGGCAAGACCGATTTTTATTGAACTGAATTCGTTTTCATTTTCCATGTGGAAGCACTCCTTTATATATAATGTATCATTGGTTAATCAGTCTGCCGATTATTCATCGTCTGAATCTGCGTCTGCAAATAAATCTCCGAACAAATCAGGCTGACCTGCTTCCTCGCTTTCACCTTCGGCATTTTCGATTGAGAAGCCTTCGCTTGCTCCGTCAAAATCATTTACCTCGGTAAATGCGTTATCATCAAGCGGCTGAATACCTGTGCCGTCATCAAGATCCTGTTTAAGTTCAACTTCGTTTCCGTTCTTATCATAAAGACGAGTATCAAGACCAAGAGCCTGAAGTTCTTTAAACAATACCTTAAATGATTCCGGTGTGCCGGAATTAGGAATATTTTCGCCCTTAACGATTGCTTCGTAAGTTTTAACACGTCCTACAACGTCATCCGACTTAACGGTAATGATTTCCTGAAGTGTGTATGCGGCACCGTAAGCTTCAAGTGCCCAAACTTCCATTTCACCGAAACGCTGACCGCCGAACTGTGCTTTACCGCCGAGAGGCTGTTGAGTAACAAGGCTGTAAGGACCTGTTGAACGTGCATGGATCTTATCATCAACAAGGTGGTGAAGTTTAAGATAATACATATAGCCTACTGTAATAGGATTATCAAATTTTTCACCGGTTCTGCCGTCTGTTAAAACAGTTTTACCGTCTTCGGACAAGCCTGCAAGTTTAAGACATTCACGAATATCATCTTCATGTGCGCCGTCAAATACAGGTGTGCACATTTTCCAACCGAGTGCCATTGCGGCATAGCCAAGATGAACTTCAAGTACCTGACCGATATTCATACGTGAAGGTACGCCCAACGGGTTAAGAACAATATCCAAAGGACGACCGTCCGGAAGGAACGGCATATCTTCTTGAGGAAGAACCCTTGAAACAACACCCTTGTTACCGTGACGACCTGCCATTTTATCGCCGACTTGAATTTTTCTCTTTTGAGCAATGTAAACTCTTACAACTTTATTAACACCCGGATTAAGTTCATCGCTGTTTGCACGGGTAAACACCTTAACATCAACAACAATGCCGTATTCGCCGTGAGGCACACGCATTGAAGTATCTCTTACTTCTCTTGCTTTTTCACCAAAAATAGCACGAAGAAGTCTTTCTTCGGCTGTAAGCTCGGTTTCGCCCTTAGGTGTAACCTTACCTACAAGAATATCACCGCTGTGAACTTCTGCGCCCACACGAATAATACCGTCTTCATCAAGGTCTTTAAGAGCATCCTCACCAACATTAGGAATATCTCTTGTAATTTCTTCAGGTCCGAGTTTTGTATCTCTTGCTTCTACCTCATGTTCTTCAATATGAATTGAAGTATAAACATCATCACGAACCATTTTTTCATTAATAAGAACAGCGTCTTCGTAGTTATAACCTTCCCAAGTCATAAAACCGATAAGAGCATTTTTACCAAGTGAAATTTCACCGTTGCAAGTTGCAGGACCGTCGGCAATTACCTGACCTTCTTCAACCTTTTGATGAAGTGAAACTATAGGACGCTGATTAATACAAGTACCTTGGTTTGAACCGCTGAACTTAACAAGCTCATACCTGTCAACATCGCCTGTGCTTACAGTAATTTCAATGGAATCCGCATCTACAGCCGTTACCGTACCGCCACGTTTTGCAATAACAACAACACCTGAGTCGTATGCTGCTTTATATTCCATACCGGTTCCTACTACTGGAGCCTGTGTTTTAAGAAGCGGAACTGCCTGACGCTGCATGTTAGCACCCATAAGAGCACGGTTTGCGTCATCGTTTTCAAGGAAAGGAATCATTGCTGTAGCAACTGAAACAACCATCTTTGGAGAAACGTCCATATAATCAACCTTTTCAGGTGCACAAGTAATGAACTCATCTCTATGACGGCATGTAACACGCTTGTTTGCAAATCTGCCGTTTTCATCAAGGGGCTCGTTTGCCTGAGCAACAACATAATTGTCTTCCACATCTGCGGTCATATAAACTACTTCAGATGTAACTACGCCTGTTTCTTTGTCAACCTTACGATAAGGAGCTTCAATAAATCCATATTCATTAAGGCGGCTGTAACAAGCAAGATAAGAGATAAGACCGATGTTAGGACCTTCAGGAGTTTCAATAGGACACATACGGCCATAGTGGGTATAGTGAACGTCACGAACCTCAAATCCGGCACGGTCTCTTGAAAGACCGCCTGGACCAAGTGCAGAAAGACGTCTTTTATGAGTAAGTTCGGCAAGCGGGTTATTTTGGTCCATAAACTGTGAAAGCGGTGATGAACCGAAAAATTCTTTAATTGCCGCAACTACCGGACGAATATTTATAAGAGCTTGCGGAGTAATTGATTCTTCATCATCCTGAACCTGAAGAGTCATTCTTTCACGAATAACTCTTTCCATACGGGTAAAGCCGATACGGAACTGATTTTGAAGAAGTTCGCCGACTGCACGAATACGACGGTTACCCAAGTGGTCAATATCGTCTGTTGTACCAACATCAAATGCAAGGTTAATAAGGTATGAAACAGTTGCAAAAATATCATCTGTAACAATGTGTTTTGGAACAAGGTCGTCCTGATGAAGCTTAATTTCTTCCTTAAGCATTTCTTCATCATCGCCGCATTTTTCCAAAATCTCTGCAAGTACACGGTAAGAAACTTTTTCGTGAATACCAAGCGGCTTACAATCAAAATCAACATATTTGTAAATATCAACCATGCCGTTTGATACGATTTTAATTTCTCTGCCGTCAACATCAATAAATGCGTTCATAACGCCGGCGTTTTCAATTTCAAGTGCTTTTTCAGCCGAAATAACTTCGCCTGCATCTGCAAGGAATTCACCCATAGGTGAAATAACCGGCTGAGTTAACTTTCTGCCTGTAAGACGATCGCTTATAGCAAGCTTTTTGTTATATTTATAACGTCCTACACGGGAAAGGTCATATCTGTGAGCGTCAAAGAAAAGACCGTCCAAATGAGCCTGTGCAGTATCAAGTGTGGGAGGTTCGCCGGGACGAAGTTTCTTATAAACCTCAAGCAAAGCCTCTTCCTGATTCTTAGTTGTGTCCTTTTCTATAGTAGCTTCGATTCTTTCATCGTTGCCGAAAAATTCACGAATTTCATCATCACTGCCAAGGCCTAACGCACGAAGAAAAGTGGTAATGAAAATCTTTCTGTTTTTGTCTATACGAACATAAAACAAATCGTTGGCATCTGTTTCGTATTCAAGCCAAGCACCTCTGTTAGGAATGACGGTGTTTGTAAAAAGTTCTTTACCTGTTTTATCATGTTCCATGTGATAATAAACACCCGGAGAACGAACAAGCTGAGAAACAATACATCTTTCTGCACCGTTAATAACGAATGTGCCTGCATCTGTCATCAACGGGAAATCACCCATGTAGATAACATTTTCTTTAACTTCGCCGGTTTCTTTATTTTGAAGACGAGCCCTAACCTTCAAAGGTTTTGCATAAGTAACGTCCCTTGCTTTACATTGAGCAATAGAGTACTTCGGCTTTTCATCCATGGTATAATCAATAAAATCAAGAACAAGATTTCCTGAGTAATCGGTTATAGAGCCGATGTCGTGAAAAACCTCTTCAAGACCTTCATCAAGGAACCACTGGTAAGATTGTTTTTGCACTTCAATAAGGTTTGGCATTTGCATAACCTCATTGATTTTAGCAAAGCTTTTGCGTGTAGTTGTACCCATTTGTACATCCTTCACATTTACCATATCGGTAATCACTCCGTTTCTTAAAGATTTACTGAAAAATGGATTATTGCACCGACACGAAAATCGCTGATTTTCAGTTTCGTATGTTATTGAAATAAATCATCACACGCATAAAATTCCATTTTAAATGTGGATATATAATAATCACTTTATAATAAGATGTCAATAAAAATTTTTAAGTTTTAGCAATTTATACAAAAAGTTTTTATTACACTGCCCCGTGTGTTTTAATATATTTTGTAAAATTTGTCAAAAACAAGAGTTTACAAAACACTTCTCAACAAAATTTGTGAAACAAAAAACATTATAAAATCACGCCTATTTCAAAAATCTATTTGCAAACCCAATATAATCTGTTATAATATTATAATTAAAAATACAGGTGAGCAATAATGAAATTTAGAAAAGTTATTTCTGTTTTAATTTGCATGCTGCTTACAGCCGTAATTTTCAGCGGATGCAGCAGTAAAGAAAGCAATATTGATTTAATTTACCCTTTCAACGGAAACATAAACAGCTACGACCCTCAAATTGCATCTACAACAGATGAATTTTTAATTGCAGAAAACTGCTTTGAAGGTCTTGTAAGAAGCGATGACAGCGGAAATATTACACCGGGCTGTGCAACAAAATGGGATGTGGAAGACGGTGGATTAAAATATACATTCCATTTGCAAAAAGGACTGCATTGGTACATTTTTAAATCCGTAAAAGAAAAAATGGGAGAAAATTATAATCCGGAAATCACAGCAAACGACTTTGTTTTTGCACTTAGACGTGCTGTTGACCCTAACACGGAAAGCCCGTTATACTCAACTGTTTCATGCATAGAAAATGCAAAGGAAATAAACAGCGGAACGGCTGATATAAACAGCTTGGGCGTAAAGGCTATTGATAATTATACGCTTGAAATAACACTTTCATCAGCAAATGATGAGTTTTTGCAAACATTATCAACAGCAGTGGCAATGCCTTGCAACGAAGAATTTTTTAACAGCACAAACGGAAGATACGGTTTAGACCTTATGTACACCATGTTTAACGGTCAATTTATTGTTACAAACCAACTAGAAACATCTTACATATTAAAAAACAATTCGTCATACGAAGGACCAACACCTGCAAAAGCATACAACCTAACCCTTAAAATTGTTGAACCGACAGATGAATTGGCACCGCAGGTACTCAGTGGGTATTACGACGCCGCATATTTAAGAGGATATGAAGTAACAAACATAGATGAAAAAAGCGGCGTAACCCTTGTGCCGTACAGCGATATAACGTGGGTGCTTACAATTAACGGCAAAAACGGAATTTTTGCAAATGATAAAGCACGAGAGGCAATTTGCATTTCAACATCTGAGCTTGATTACGATAAATTTCCTTACTTAACAAAAGCAAAGGGCTTTATACCACCGTCATGCACGGCAAATGGAAAAAGTTATACAGAGCAGTGCCAAACAACCACCCCGCAAAAAGACGGAAACCAAGCCGTTAACCTGTGGAAAAAAGCAATCAGTGAAGAAAAAATTTACAACATTGAGTTAACTGTAATTGCACCGAACACAATGGAAGACGCAACAAAGAAAATTTTGCAGGGAATTCAAAGCAGCATCGGCAACGTTTCAAATGTTAACGATAATAAGGTTAATACAACAATTAAACTTGAAACCATGACCGAAGCGGAATTGAAATCAAAAGTTGCGTCGGGAGAATATGATATAGCGGTTTATCCGTACGAAGCAACATCATCAAGCCCTGTTGCATTTTTAAACAATTTCAGCCAAACAAACACAACTGGATTTAATGCCGATGATTTTAACGAAAAATTAAACGAAGCAAATTCAGCCGATGCGGCAGACCTTGTTAATACCTGTGGAGAATGCGAAACGCAGCTTGCAGAAAGCTACTGCTACTCTCCCTTGTTTTACGAGTCAAACTACTATGCACAGGCAAAAGGTGTTACCGGCGTGCAATTTCACCCGGGATCGGGCAGAGTTTCATTTATTAACGCAGACAGAAAATAGCAATAAAAAAATATTTGACAGGCACAATAATTGGTTTATAATATTTAAAGTATTTTTATTATAAAGAAATTAATTTAGACAGAGGAGATATACTATGAACGTACTTATTTATGATACCGAGGAACAAATCGGAATTGCTGCAGGCAACTATATGTGCGGCCAGGTTTTACAAAAGCCTAATTCTGTTTTGGGTCTTGCCACAGGCTCTACACCGCTTAAACCGTACAAACAAATGATTGACCTTTGCAAAAAGGGCGTTGTTGATTTTTCAGGCGTAACAACATTTAACCTTGACGAATATGTTAATCTTGATGTTAAAGACAAAAACTCATACCACACATTTATGCATGAAAATCTTTTTGACCACATTAACATTCCGGAAGAAAATATTAACTTCCTTAACGGTAATGCAGAAGATTTGGACACTGAATGTAAAGCATATGAAAAGAAAATTAAAGCAGCCGGCGGAATTGACATTCAGCTTTTAGGTATTGGCTCAAACGGTCATATTGCATTTAACGAACCAAGCGATTGTTTCCAGCGTTGGAGCCACGTTGTTAAACTTAAAGAAAGCACTGTTAAAGACAACAGCCGTTTCTTTAAATCTATTGACGAAGTGCCTACTCAAGCAGTAACAATGGGTATAGGTTCAATTATGCAAGCTAAAAAAATTCTTATTATTGCCCTTGGCGAAAACAAAGCAAAAGCAATTAAGCAACTTATTGACGGTAATGTTACACCGCAATGCCCTGCTTCTGTTTTACAATTCCACACAGACGTTACTCTTATGCTTGACAGAGGCGCCGCATCATTACTTTAATGCCATGAAGAATAAAAAAATAATTGTTTTAATTGTTGCAGCAGTTATAATAATTGCCGTTATTGCCTTTGTTATTTACAGCGGCATAGGCACAAAAGAAAGCAACAAAGAAACTCAAAGTAATCAAACAACAATTTCTTCCACAACAAAAAACCACAGTGAAACAACTTCAAATACAACCGTTTTACAAACAACAACCGAAAGCGTAAAAGGCAACAGTGAAGGCAGCCAAAACAATTCAACATTGCCGCTTACGGTTAACACTGCCATGAATTTACTTCAAGAGCGTTACGGAAAATCATACACTGTTAACAGCACGGTTGAAGAAAACGGAATAAATTATTTTGCGATTTACAAAAATAATGTAAAATACGCTTCTGTTGGAATTAACCTTGCCACAGGCGAGGCAACGGAAACGATTATTGAAACAAATGTAAAAACAGATTTTTATCTTAACTGATAAATAATAGCCGTTTGCCGACGTAAAACACGGCAAAGACAGAAAGGTACGTAAAAATTATGGAACAAAAAGAAAAGTTTTATATTACAACACCGATTTATTACCCTTCAGGCAACCCACACATCGGTCATTGCTACACAACCGTTGCATGTGATTCAATAGCAAGGTATAAAAGATTGCAGGGTAAAGAAGTTATGTTCTTAACCGGAACAGACGAACATGGACTTAAAATTGAGCAGAAAGCCGCTGAAAAAGGCGTTACCCCAAAAGAATATGTTGACGAAGTAGTTGCCGTTTTCAAAAAACTTTGGGAATATATGAATATCAGCTATGACAGATATATCAGAACAACCGACGATTACCACGTAAAAGCGGTTCAAAAAATATTTAAAGAACTTTACGACAAAGGATATATTTACAAAGGAAAGTACACAGGAAAATATTGCACTCCTTGCGAAAGTTTTTGGACAGACAGCCAACTTATTGACGGCAAATGTCCTGACTGCGGCAGAGAAGTTGTAGAAGCATCGGAAGAAGCTTACTTTTTCAAAATGGCACCTTTTGCAGACAGAATTGAAAAATTATTAACAGAAACAGATTATTTACAGCCGAAAACAAGAGCTGTTGAACTTGTTAATAACTTTATTAAACCGGGTCTTGAAGACCTTTGCGTATCAAGGACATCATTTACATGGGGTATTCCTGTAACATTTGATGAAAAACACGTGATTTATGTTTGGATAGATGCACTTTCAAACTATATTACAGCACTGGGCTACAAAAACAACGCATACAACGATTATGACAAGTTTTGGCCTGCAGATGTTCACATGGTTGCGAAAGACATTATGCGTTTTCATGCCATTATTTGGCCTGCAATGCTTATGGCACTTGACTTGCCGTTACCTAAACACCTTGCCGTTCACGGTTGGATTACATTTAACGGTCAAAAAATGAGTAAATCCATAGGCAATGTTGTTGACCCGTTTGTTTTAGGTGAAAGATACGGCTGCGATGCAATAAGGTACCATATTTTAAGAGAAATGGCACTTGGTTCAGACAGTTCTTTCTCTAACGAAATTATGATTAACAGAATCAACTCTGATTTAGCAAACGATTTAGGCAACCTTGTTTCAAGAACAGTTGCAATGGTTGAAAAATATTTTGGCGGCACTTTGCCTGTTGAAAGAGAAACTGAAGAAATTGACAACGAACTTCTTAATATGGTTACAGGCTTAAGAGCTAAAACAGATTATTTTATTGATGAAACACAACTTAACAATGCACTTGCAGAAATATTTAAAGTTATTTCGAGAGCAAATAAATATATTGATGAAACAACACCTTGGATCTTAGGCAAAGACGAAAGCAAAAAAGCACGTTTAGCAACTGTTTTATATAATCTCTTGGAAGCAATTCGTGTAAGCACAACTCTTCTTTCATGCTTTATGCCAACAACAATGCCAAAAGTTTGGGAACAAATAGGTGCAAGCCAAGACCTTATAACATATGAAAATGCAGGTAAAATCGGCGTTCTTCCGGCAGATGTTACTGTTAAAAAAGGCCCTGCCCTTTTCCCAAGAATTGATGTTGAAAAGGAAATCGACGAGCTTAACGCTTTAATTCAAAAGCAAATGGAAAAAGCACAGTCAAAAGAAGAAAAAAAAGAAATTGAAGGCTTGGCAGAAATTAAATTTGACGATTTTACAAAAGTTGAATTGCGTGTTGCAAAAATTGTTGAATGTGAGCCGATTAAAAAGGCAAAAAAATTATTAAAATTACAAGTTAATGACGGCACAAAAGATTTAAGACAAATCGTTTCGGGAATTGCACCTTGGTACAAACCTGAAGATTTAATAGGCAAATCTGTTGTTATTGTTGCAAACCTTAAACCGGCAAAACTTTGCGGCGAAATGAGCAACGGCATGCTTCTTGCAGGCGACACGGCAGACGGCGACGTAAAAGTATTATTTGTAGACGGTATTGAACCGGGCACACAACTCAGATAAAATGAATAATATTTTTGACACACACAGCCACTATGATGACGAAAAATTTAACAGCGACCGTGACGAACTTTTAAATTCACTTAAAAGCCGTGGTGTTTCAAATATTGTAACCTGCGGCTGCGATATTAAATCAACAGAATTTAATAAAAATCTTGCCGAAAAATATGATTATATTTATTTTGCCGCAGGGTTTCATCCTGAAAATTTAAATGGTGTTACAGTTAGCGACATAAATACAATCGAAAAATATGCAAGCCACAAAAAATGCGTTGCCATAGGCGAAATAGGGCTTGATTATTATTGGATGGACTCACCGAAAGAAGTTCAAAAAGACTTTTTTATTCGTCAAATACAGCTTGCAAAAAAACTTGATATGCCTGTTATAGTTCACGACAGAGACGCTCACGGTGATACATTGGAAATTTTAAAAGCAGAAAAGCCGAATGGCGTTGTTCACTGCTTTTCAGGTTCGGCACAAATGGCTGAAGAAATAATTAAACTTGGCATGTATATCGGTTTAAACGGCGTTGCCACATTTAAAAATGCACGCAAAAGCTTGGAAGTTGTTAAATCAATTCCAATTGAAAGGCTTGTGCTTGAAACAGACTGCCCGTACCTTGCCCCTGAGCCTTGCCGAGGCAATCGAAACGATTCTTCCCTAATTCCTCATATTGCGGCAAGAATAGGTGAAGTTTTGGGCATGGATGCACAAGAAATTTTAAATATTACAAATAAAAATGCACACAAACTATACAACTTGGAGGATGATTAATGGAAACATTAAAATCAGTAATAGACTCAATAAGTAATTTTGTGTGGGGACCTATTATGTTGGCTTTTCTTGTAGGAACAGGTATTTTTCTTACAATTAAACTTAACTTTTTACCTTGGCGCAATTTAGGTTCCTCACTTAAAAAACTTTTCAGCAAAGAATCAAGAAAAAAAACAGAAGGCACAGGTGATATATCTCCGTTTTCAGCACTTATGACGGCACTTGCCTCTACGGTAGGCACAGGCAACATTGTTGGCGTTGCCACAGCAATGGTTATGGGCGGACCCGGTGCTCTTGTTTGGATGTGGATTTCTGCCGCTTTCGGTATTTCTACAAAATATGCGGAATGTGCCCTTGCCGGCAAATACCGTGAAGTAAATGCAAAAGGTGAAATGTGCGGCGGACCTATGTACACGCTTAAAAACGGTTTAAAAAACAAAAAATTAGGAAAATTTCTTGCCGTTTTATTTGCAATATTTACATTACTTGCATCATTTGGAATAGGTAATGCTTCACAAGCTAATTCCATTACAGATGCAGTATATTCAACATTTCAAATTCCAAAATGGATTATTGGCATTATTTTGGCTGTTATGGTAGGAATAGTTGTTATAGGCGGTATTCAGTCTATTTCAAAAGTTTCAACTGTTCTTGTGCCTTTTATGGCTGTATTTTACATAATTACCGGTTTAACGGTTGTTATTATTAACGGCAAAAACTTGCCTGACGGAATTGCAAATATTTTTTCAATGGCAATTGGATTTAAACCTGTAGCCGGCGGACTTGTAGGCACAATAACAGCTTCTGTTATGAGTTCCATGCGATACGGAATTGCACGTGGAGTATTTTCAAACGAAGCAGGATTGGGAAGCGCTGCAATTACGGCAGCTTCGGCCACATCCGATAACCACGTTAAACAAGGCTACATTAACATGTGCGGCACATTTATAGACACCATTATTGTTTGCACAATAACAGGACTGTCAATAGCATCAAGCGGAATGTTAGGTCAAACAAACGGTGACGGAAAACTTTTTGAAGGTGCTGCGTTAACTATTGCGGCATTTGAAACAGCCCTTGGCAAAGCAGGAGCAGTGTTTGTTGCCATAGGTATTATAATGTTTGCGTTTTCAACTATTTTGGGTTGGGAATACAACGGTGAAAAAGCACTTGAATTTTTATTTGGCAAACCAATTATTTGTTACATATACAGAGTTGTATTTTCAATACTTACATTTGTAGGTGCCACAGCAGCATTAGACATTGTTTGGGCATTCTCTGATATAGCAAACGGTTTAATGGCAATACCTAATCTGATAAGTTTAATTGCCCTGTCAAGCGTTTTGGCTAAAGACACCAAGGAATACCAAAAAACACTGAAAAAAGAAAAGCTTGAAAAGAAAAATAAATAAGCAGTCGAACACAACTGCATAAACAAAAAAAACGGCTTAGGTTATAAAACCTAAGCCGTTTTTCCAATCATTAAAGTTCGTTAAGATATTGAAGCAAAGCCGCAAGTTGAACTTCATCCAATGAACGTACTCTGTTTAAAATAAGCAATTCAAAATTTGAAAGTTTGTTACCATCATTATCCGAATTGTTACCGCAAGCAACTTTTAACTCTTCTTCCTCAGTTGTATTACCGATAAGATAATCAACAGAAACGCCAAAATATTCCGCAAGTTTAATGAAAGTAACACCTTTTGGATTTGTGTCGATTTCGTATCTTCTGTAAGTTGCTCCCTTAACGCCTATAGCCTCAGCCACCTCAGCAGAAGTTACACCCTTTTCACGTCTTAATTTTTTTAATCTCAACGCAAGTTCTGATTTTTCTTTCATAATATTGTCCCCTCTCTCCCTTTGTGATAATTATACACAGAGGAACATAATTAGTCAATAAAAATCAAGATTTTTTCATAAAGAATTAATTTTTTTGTCATATATCATAAAAATTTACAAATTATCACTGTTTTCCTCGTCATAATATGCCTGTTCTCGACGTTTTTTGCGTTCTTTTTTCTTTTTATAATTATTAATAACAAGGAAAATATAAACCAAAATAAACAAAACAGCAGCAACAAAAATAATTTTAACCACCGTTAAAGAAAAGAAATGTTTAATTGCATTTATTACCTTTAAAAATGTTGAAAGTTCAACTGTATTGGCAGCAACCAAATCTACTGTAGCTATAACCTCATCGCCGTAAATTATATTTGCCTTGCAAACATAATCGCCTTGTTCAACCGGTGCAGAGATTTCAGCGGGTTTATCAACCGGTTCTACAATAATTGTCGATTTATCAAGACTTGTAGGCACAATAACGGTTACATCTGTTTTAGCAACAAGCTGAACAGAATCAGCATCTTTACCGTTTTTAACCGGAATTTCATCAAGTATTTCATTTTTTTCAGCCAAAGTTGAATATTTCAAACTGTTAAATGCCCAGTTAAAAAGTGTTGCAGCGTCAATAAAAGAACATTTTTCTTTATATCCGTCTTTATTATAATCAATAACCGGAGCGCCCATAACAACTGCAAGATAATTATAACCGTCTTTACTTGCTTTAGTTATTACGCAATAACCTGCTTCTTCCGTTGAACCTGTTTTTATACCCTGAGCGTACTTATAATAATATGAAACATAACCGGAACGAAGCATTAAATTTGTATGGTAATAATTCATTCCGTTATATTCATACTGAACGGTAGTTGCCATTTTCATAAAAGTTTCGTTTTGGATGGCATCAATTGCTATTGTTGCCATATCCGACGCCGTTGTGTAATGATTTTCGCTGTGCAATCCGTCGGGATTTTCAAAATGCGTATTCATACATCCTAAAGATTGAGCATAATCATTCATCATATCAACAAAACCTGAACGAGTTTTGCCCACATATTCTGCCAAAACTTCTGTTGCATCACAGGCAGAATGCACCATTGTAAGATAGAGTAACTGCTCAATAGTTAAAACATCGCCCTTTTTAAGTCCTGCCACCTGTGCGCCTGAGCCCGCAAGAACATCTATGGCGCTTGAAGAAACTTCTGTTTGAGCTGATAAATCAGAAACATTATTAAGCGTTACCATAGCGGTAACTATTTTTGTTAACGATGCAGGATACATTTTTTCGTCTGCATTTTTTTCTGCCACAACAGGATATGTTTCATCATCCAAATTCAAAAGCATATATGCTTTTGAATAAAGTTCTGCATCCGGCGTATAAGTTGCGGCGTTTGCCGAAAAAGCAAATGTAAAAGACGATATTAAAATTAAAAAAGATAAAAATATTGAAACGGTTTTTCTCATACTCTTGACACCCAATTAAATAAAATATATTATATTGTAAAGCAAATTTTTAATTGCTTATATTCTAACATTTTTATTTTATTTTTAAAAGATGTAATTTAATTTTTTTAGGTGAAATTATGATTTATATTACCGGTGATACCCACGGGGATATTTCCTTTTTTAAAAACCCAAAATTAAAAAAATTAGGCTAGAAAGATATTTTAATAATATGCGGCGATTTCGGATTTATTTGGAACCCGAAAGACGAAAAAGAAAAGAAAAATTTGGAAATATTAAAAAGCAAAAAATATACAATTTGCTTTTTAGACGGTGCACACGAAAATTTTGACATTTTAAACAGTTATACACCTTACCGTTGGAAAGGCGGAAACGCACACAAAATAGCAAACAATATTTTTCATCTTATGCGTGGTGAAATCTTTACTTTTGAAAACAAATCATTTTTTGTTATGGGCGGCGGAGAAAGCGAAGACAGAGATATGCGTGAAGAAGGCGTTTCTTGGTGGAAAGAAGAAATGCCGAATGAAGAAGAAATTAAAAATGCAGAAGACAACTTAGAGGCTGCCGAAAAGTCTGTTAACTACATACTAACATATGAAGCACCGGCAATAGCAAAAGACTTTTTAAAACTGCATACAAACCAATATGTTAACATTTCACCTTTAAACACATATTTGCAAATATTAACAAAAGATATTGATTATTACCATTGGTACTTTGGTTCATTGCACACAGATTTGGAAATAAGCAAAAAAATGACAGCCGTATTTAACAACATACATGAAATAAGATAAAAAACAGCCTTGTTAATGTGAACAAGGCTGTTTTTTTACACTTTTTTACGAAAATCTTTATTAACAATAAATATACCCACGCAAACAAGAAGAAGCGAAATCAAGTTTTTAAAACTAAATGCCTCTGCCGTTTCACCTAAAATAACAGCAGAAAGCAGAACACCGAAAACAGGATTCATAAAACCCATAACCGCCACATTTGAAACAGGATTATACTTTAGCAAAACTCCCCAAACGGTATAAGCCACAGCTGAAATAAAAGCAAGATAAAATAAAATCAAAAGGGATTTTGCTATTTTCGACGGCTCAATAATGAATTTTCCACCGGCAATTAAACCAACCGCAATCATAAACACTCCGCCTGCAAAGAATTGCCAACCGGAAAGCATAACAGGATTGTCTGTTTGAGAATATTTTTTAATTAACACACTTGAAACGGAATATGCAAAAGCAGACAGCAAAATAGCGCCCTCACCTTTAATTGAAAATCCGCCCAGCGATGAAGCGGAAGTTAAATTAATAATTACAACACCTGCAAATCCCAACACAATACCGGCTGTTTTTTGAAAGGTTAATTTTTCCATTTTAAAAACAAGTGCCGACATAATAAGCGACATAAAAACATTTACAGCAACAAGAATACTTGATTTTACGCCGCTTGTATGTGCCAAGCCGATATAAAACATTATATATTGCAAAACCGTTTGAAACAAACCCAGCACGGCAATATGACCTATTTGGGTTTTGTTTTTTGGAAGCAATAATTTTTTTGACATTAAGCAGCCGATAACAAGCACCAAAATTCCTGCCAGAGCAAAGCGAACGCCGGCAAAAAGAATTTGAGAAAAACTGTCATCGGCACCGATATTAAACAATGCATAACCTGTTTTTACGGTTGGAAAAGCAGAGCCCCATAAAAAGCAACAAAGTATTGCCAACGTAACAAACACTATCGGCTTTGAAAATTTACTTTTATTCATTATTAAATCCAAACACTTTTCTGTATATTTTCAGCACATCGTCAGAATTAAGCGTAGTTGGATTATTAAGCAATCTTGCAGGATTAACACTTTGTGCAAAACCGTTTACAAGTGTTTCATCTGCAACGGGAGTATAAAGTTCAAATTCATTTACAAGGTTTTCAAATATTTCGGCACCGTCATTTGAATTTTTTCCGCCAAGCATAACACCTAATTCATCAAGAGTTTTTAAAACATATTCTCTGCCACGTGCATCATTAATTTTATCATTATGAATATTCATATATTTCCATATTTCTTTTAAATTAACACTTACGGAATGACCGTGTGCCGTGTGGCAATTAACAGTAATGTTATAACACATTGCATGAGCGGAAGTGGTTGAGGTTATATCAATAGCTTTACCTGCATAATATGATGCCATCATCATTCCGTTATTACCGCTGTCTGTATTATCAATATATCCGTCTTTACTATCCACAAAAAGCTTTATTGCTTTTGCCGCAATCGCCTTGCTTTCTTCCGTACTTTTAACATTCCAATAACTTTCAATACTGTGGCAAAGTGCATCCATAGCCGTGCAACGTCTTTGATAAGGCGGAACTGTTTTTAAAAACGAAGAATCAAGCAAAACAAAATCAGGTAAAAAACCGCTGTGAATAATTGAATATTTTTCGTTTTCATTAACATAAAAAATAGAATAACGTGTTGCTTCCGAACCGGTACCGGATGTTGTTGGAATTGCAAAAAATTTAATTTCATTATCTTGCATAGGTTCACTTAATGCTGTTTTTGCATTATTTGTTACAAGAAGCTTTATCATTTTTGCAGAGTCAAGAACCGAGCCGCCTCCTGCACCGATGATAAAATCGCAGCCGCTTTTACGAAATAAATCAGCAGCTGCAACCATATCCTCAAATCGAGGATTAGGGCGAACCTTATCCCAAACAGTTAAATCAAAATTATTTTTAAGATATTCAAACGCCGCTGTTTTTTTAAAACTGCCCGAACAGCAAAGAAAAGGTTTCTTAAAGTAAGAAACCTTTTTCAATTCGCTTAAATTCTTAACAAGAATGCCTTTAGTCTGCATTTGCAAGCCATTCATATTCAGGAACATAAATTCTTGTTTTATCCCAAGGGTCCCCATCTAAGTGGCGAATAAGCCAAACATAATACATCTCATAGCCGGGAGCAGTAACCTGCTGATGAGCATTGCCGCCTCTTATACAAAGGCATGTACCGTTTTCTGTTTTATAAGGGGTATTTCCTTCAAAACCTGCGCCAAAGCCTTCAGGACGGTCAAATTGATAATAATAAAGTTCAGGCTGCGGATGATGATGCGGCGGATAAGAAGACCATTTACCCGGCTGATTAAACACTTCACCCATTACCATATTTGAATAAGGTGCATTATCAAGATCAAACATAGTAGAAACTATTCTGTGGCCTGCACCACCCCACTGACCTTTACCGAATTCCTGATAAAGGCAATTTTCAGGATTATAAAAAACAGGTTCCCAAGTTTTTTCGTTATCTGTTTGCTGAACCAAAACCTCACTGTTTTCAACAGCTGTAACAACTGCTTTTGTACCTTTTGAAAAATGAATTGCAAATGGTTTTTTCTCAAAAGGATTTTTTCTTGTGCAAGTTTCGTTAATTAAACTTGCCACCTTAAAATTAACACAACCTGCAAGAAGAAGAACAGCGCACTCGTTATTTTCTTCTTCAATAACAAGTTCTTCACCTTTCTGCAATTTTTTTACATAAATATCCATAAGCATTTCGGAATTTACGCCGTTCATTTCGCAAAGAATCTTTTTTCCGTTTTCATCGTATTCAGGTTTAAATAACATTTTTAATCCCCCAAGACTTCTGTATTTATCCAATTTAAAATATCGGTATAAACAACAGCTTTATCATTTTCATTAAGAATTTCGTGCCTGTCATTTTCATAAAGCTTCATTGTAACTTTTGTATGACCGGAATCCGCAAGCTTATCATTAATTTCATTAATACCCTTGCCATAAGCACCAACCGGGTCTTTTTCTCCGGCAATAAGCAAAATCGGCAAGTCTTTTCTTACCTTTTCATACCACCGGCTGCTGTTTGAGGCAATATTTAAATCCACCAAATCACGCATACCTGCAACAGAGAAAAGGAAACCGCATTTATCATCGGCAATATATTTATCAACAATTTCATTATCTTTTGTCAACCAGTCAAAAGCCGTTCTTTTTTCCGTTTGATTGCCATAACTGCCAAAAGTTAATTTATCAATAAATTTTGATTTATAAATTGATCCTTTAGCCTTGGCAACAATATCTGCACACGCTCTTCCAACGCCTGCGGCGGAATTAGAACCACCAGTACCGATAAAAATTGCACCGGCAAAAGATTCATCTGCAAACTGTGCAACAAAACATCTTGCAATAAATGAACCCATTGAATGTCCGCAAATAATTATTTTTTTATCCGGATATTCCCTTTTGGCATAATCATACACCGTTTTAAAATCTTTAATCAATGCCTTATAGCCGTCTGTTTCACCAAAGTAACCGGTTAAATCGGGATTTTGATTTGATTTACCGTGATTAGCCATATCGTGCATATAAACGGCTATTTTATTTGAAGTTAAATACTCAAAAAAGCCACGGTACCTTTCACTGTGTTCAGCCATGCCGTGGTGCATAACAACAACAGCATTTACCACACCGTCATCAGGTGCATAACTTGCACCGCTGACAGTGCATACACCTGTAGCCGAATCAAATTTAAACTCTTTAACTAACATAATTATTACCCCTTTCAAAAATTAAAGTTTTATAAAAACTTATTCCACATCGGATGTGCAATGTGCACATTTTGTTGCGTCTGCCGGTATTTCACTTTTACAATAAGGGCAGATTTTAGTTGCCGGAGCCTCTTCAACAGACTCTTCTTGCTTTTTGCCAAGACTCATTGCTTTATTAACTGCTTTAACAATACAGAAAATAATAAGTGCCATAATCAAAAAATTAACAATTGCAGATAAAAATGCACCGTAATCTATGTAATTATCACCAAGCAAATGAATTTTGCCTTGAATTTCGGCACCGCCTATGCAATTTAAAATAGGTTTAATAATATTATCCGTAAGTGCCGTTACTATAGATGAAAATGCACCGCCTATGATAACGCCTACTGTCAAATCAAGCACATTGCCTTTAGAAATAAACTCCTTAAATTCTTTTAAAAACTTTTTCATTTAAAATCTCCTTTTCATCTTAAATATTTTCAACGCCTGTTAAATCAAATTTGGGTATATACTCATCAGTTGCAGAAGACAACTGCTGAACAAACACATTTTCCAAATTAATTTCAATAGCGTGATTTACCACTTTTTCATATTCCCTTTTACTTATTTTTCTGTTAATTTCAGGATATTTTTTTAAATCCGTAACAGGCACGTATTGTGCCATTAAACTTAAATAAGCACCCGGGAAATTTTTTGCAACATAATCAATTATTTCCATTGCAGAATTTGTATTTTGCGGCAATATTAAATGGCGAATTATAACGCCCTTTTTAATTATTCCGTTTTCATCAAACACGCATTTCGGAACCTGACGAAGCATTTCTGCGATTGCCTTTTCCGCAACCTGCGGATAATCAGGTGCAAAGCTGTACTTTTTTGCTTTGTCTTGCCTTATATATTTAAAATCAGGCAAATAAATATCCACAATTCCGTTAAGTAATTTTAAAGTTTCAACACTTTCATAGCCGCCTGAATTATAAACCACAGGTACGGGGCAATGCCACTTTTTAAAAAGCTTTGCCAAATTAACGGCATAATGAGTAGGATTAACCAAATTAATATTTTCTGCACCGCTGTTTATTAAATTTTCAAATATTTTAATTAATTCATCTTCACTGACTGTTTTGCCAAAATCATCAAAACTAATACTATAGTTTTGACAATAAACACATTTTAAATTACAACCGCTGAAAAAAACCGTGCCGCTGCCTTTTTTACCGCTTATGCAAGGCTCCTCCCAAAAATAAAGTGCAGCCCTTGCCACTTTAAAATCGTTAGGACTGTGGCAATAGCCAAAATCTTTTTCCCTATCAACACAGCATTTTCTTGGACAAATTGAACAAATCATATTAACGCCTTATAAATATCGCCTTTTTTAAACGGAGTTTTTGCCGCAATTTCTTTTGAAGCGAAATTTATACTCATTCCCTTATCAACAAGTTTTTTCGCCTGCGCCACAGCATCTTCCAAAGTTATTTCAACCTGCTGTTCTTCTTTTTTACCCTCAATTATTAAAACAATTTCACCTTTAAGAGAATTGTCGCCGTATTTCTCACAGGCTTCCTTTAAATCAGTTTTTATAACCTGCTCGTGAATTTTTGTTATTTCACGCACAATAGCAATATTTCGATTTCCGAGAACCTTGTGCAAATCACGCAACGTATTACCTAATTTATGAGGTGCTTCATAAAAAACAAGCGTTCTTTTTTCATCCTTAATTTCATCAAGATGCTCAAAACGTGATTTTTTGGAAACACTTAAAAAGCCTTCAAAAGTAAACCTGCCTGTAGGCATGCCGGAAATTGCCAACGCCGTGGCAAATGCAGTGGGTCCCGGTACGGAAACAACCTGAATACCCAAATGATGGCAAAGATAAACCAAATCTTCACCGGGGTCTGAAATTGCAGGCATACCTGCATCTGTAACTATTGCACAATCCTCGCCGTCTAAAATGCGAGCACAAATAATTTCCCCACGCTCACGCTTGTTATGTTCATAATAACTTACCATTTCTTTCTTTATTCCAAAATGATTAAGTATTTTTAAAGTTACCCTGGTATCCTCTGCCGCTATAAAATCAACAGCCTCCAGCGTGCTTACCGCACGTGGTGAAAAATCGGAAAGGTTACCTATAGGTGTTCCCACAACATATAATTTTCCGCTCATTTATCATACCCATCGGCATAAGAGCCGTAAACCTTTAACATTTCATCTGTAAATTTACCGTTTTCTTTTTTTATTGAAAGCAGCGGTTCTACCCTTAAAAACGGTTTTGCATTTTTTTTGCCTTCAATTAAAAACAAAAAAGGTTCTTCCCCCTGCTTGTCAACAACAAAACGCAATCGCTTTGGTTCAAGACTGTATTTACGCATTGTGCAAACAGTATCCACAAGCCTTTCAGGGCGATGACAAAGGCAAAATCTGCCTCCGTATTTTAAAAGATATGCTGCAGCAGAAACAGCGTCTTCAATATTACAACAAACCTCATGACGTGCTATTCTGGCACTTTCATTTAACGATTCAATACCGGTATTCAACGGTTTATACGGTGGATTCATTGTTACAAGAGTAAAAGTTTCAGCCGTAAAATGCTTGCTTATTTCACGCAAATCACAAATATAAGGAATAAGACGATTTTCAAAACCGTTATACTTAATACTTTCCTGCACCTGATTTATTGCATTTTCCTGAATGTCAAGGCAATGAACCGTTTGAGGTTTATCTTTTCTTAACCACAAAAGCGGAATAATTCCACACCCGGTACCCATATCAACGGCAATATCTTTTCCTTTGGGATTTGCAAAATCAGCAAGCAAAAGAGCATCTGTGCCAAAAGTATGATATTCACTTGTTGCAATATGCACATTGTCTGCAAGTCTTTCAAAATTATACATAAACTATTCATCATCGGAGGATAACTTAAGAATTGCCATAAACGCCTCCTGCGGAACTTCAACAGAACCGAACTGACGCATACGCTTTTTACCCTCTTTTTGCTTTTCAAGTAATTTTTTCTTTCGTGTAACGTCGCCGCCATAGCACTTTGCAAGCACATCCTTGCGCAACGCTTTAACCGTTTCACGGGCAATAACCTTGCCGCCTATTGCCACCTGAATAGGAATTTCAAACAAATGGCGTGGTATATGCTCTTTAAGCTTTTCAGCAATTTTTCTCGCTCTGCCGTACGCTTTATCGGCATGAATAATAAACGAAAGAGCATCAATAACATCACCGTTTAACAAAACATCAACTTTAACAAGTTTGCTTTGCCTGTATTCTGAAATTTCATAATCAAATGAAGCGTAGCCCCTTGTGCGTGATTTAAGTGCATCAAAGAAATCATAAATAATTTCATTAAGCGGTAATTCATAATTAATATCAACTCTGTCGGGAGTAATATAATTCATTGTTTTAAAAATTCCACGCCTGTCCTGACACATATCCATAATCGCACCCACAAATTCGGACGGAGCATAAATATGAGCATCACAAAACGGCTCTTCACAATAATCTATATACGCCGGATCTGGATAATTGGTTGGATTATCAATTTCAACCATTGTGCCGTCTGTTAAATGAATTTTATAAATTACACTTGGCACCGTTGTTACCAAATCAAGATTATACTCACGTTCCAAGCGCTCTTGAATAATTTCAAGATGAAGCAAGCCCAAAAAGCCACATCTGAATCCGAATCCCAATGCACCGGATGTTTCCGGCTCGTAAGACAATGAAGCGTCATTTAACTGTAATTTTTCAAGTGCATCCCTTAACGCTTCATAATCCGCACCGTCAGCAGGGTAAACGCCGCAGAACACCATAGGGTTAACCTTGCGGTAACCCGGCAAAGCTTCCTGTGCAGGATTTGCAGCAATAGTAACAGTATCACCCACATGTGCATCATGAACCGTTTTAATTGAAGCAGTAATGTAACCTACCTCACCGGAAGTAAGCTCCTTTGCTTTTTCCATTGAAGTAGCACGCATATATCCAACTTCAACAACAGTAAATTCAGCACCTGTTGCCATCATTCGCATAGTATCGCCGGCTTTAATTTTACCTTCCATTACACGAACATAAACTATTACACCTCTGTAAGAATCATAAACGGAGTCAAAAATAAGCGCCTTTAACGGCTTATCATCACAATCCTCAGGAGGTCTTATTTCATTCACTATATATTCAAGCACATCGCCCACGTTTTCGCCTGTTTTGGCAGAAACACGAGGCGCATCCATACAGGGAATACCTACAACCTCTTCAACTTCTTCGGCAACTCTGTCTGGGTCTGCCGCAGGCAAATCAATTTTATTTATAACCGGTAAAATATCTAAATCATGGTCAAGTGCAAGGTAAGTGTTTGCAAGAGTTTGCGCTTCAACACCCTGAGATGCGTCAACAATAAGTATTGCGCCCTCACAAGCCGCCAATGAACGGGAAACCTCGTAATTAAAGTCTACATGCCCCGGTGTATCAATAAGATTAAAAACATAATCTTCGCCGTTCTTCGCCGTGTAATCAAGTTTAACGGCATGAGCCTTAATTGTAATACCACGCTCACGTTCCAAATCCATATCATCAAGAATTTGCTCTTGCATATCACGCTTTTCAACAGAGCTTGTTAATTCCAAAAGCCTGTCTGCCAAAGTAGATTTACCATGGTCAATATGTGCAATTATTGAAAAATTTCTTATATGGTCTTTATTTACTGACAATTATTTTTCCTCAATTTCATTTATATTTTTTAATTCGGCAACTGTTTCTTTTTTATTTATCAGTGCTTTAAACAATCTGTAAATATAGTAAGCCGGTAAAAGCCATGGCTTTTTCTGAAGCACTATATAATCTGCCTTCATTTTCTTGGCACTTGGGAAAATTCTTTTCCAAATGTATTTTCTTTTTGCAGACTTAAAATTTTCTGAAGTTGAAAGCTTTTTTAAATCTTTTTCTAATTTGATTTTTCCGCTTCCGTATATGCCGAAATTTATATATGTTTCAAGTAAAGCAATATCATCGTTATCAAGGGGCCTTTCATCAAACAATTTTAAAGCAAGTTCCCTTGATTTTTTTTCATAATCCAAAATGCCAAACTCAGTTAATTTTGAATCTATATAATCTCGGTTTAAAACATTACCCTCTTTTTTCAAAATCAAATAAATATCTGCCAAAAAGCGAATACCGCAGCCTGCCGTTGAATAATGCTTATACATATGACAAACCGAATAAATATAATTATCTTCAGAACTCATGTGATACATATATTTGTCTTCACCGTCTACTGACGCATTGGCCCAAACATAATTAAAATTAGGGCAAAAGTCTTTTTCGTTAAAAAACAAATCTCTGTGAAATTCAAATGTACAATACGGCGGCTTTACAAAATCATCGCTGTTTTCACCCGTAGCAACTGTTTTAAACCCTCTTTTTTTCATTATTTCAAAAAGAGTCTCACGCTTTTTAGGGTCATACATAATATCATTATCACTCATTTGGCGCATTGATTCTTTAGGATAATAATTTTTAAGAATTAAACCTTTAAGGGGCATATGCTTTATTTTATTTTGAGAAAGCAGGGCATAAATTTCTTTTCTTTCATTATTAACGGCAACCATTTTAGCCGTTTCCATCATTTTAATTTTATGCCATTGTGCCTTTTGCTCTGCCGTTATTTCAGGGTTATTTTCTATAAGAGGATAAATCATATTGTAAATTTGGTGTTTTTTTGCCAAATCAAACAAATTATCATAATTGATTTTATCCGCATATTCATCGCAAGGCTTTTCGTTTAAGGCACAGGCAAGCAAATGAACCAAATAATTTACTTCATTATTAACGGAATTCATATATTCACCTTAAAATTATTTATCTAAAATTCCAAGTTCATCCATTTGTTGAATAAACTCTGCAGCATCTGCCTTTAAAACATCCTTGGGAGCATCAAACTTTTCAGCAAGAGCATCAACCACAGAATCAAGGGTTTGCTCTGTTTTAAGAAGTTCAAAAATATAACCCGCTGTTTTATTATTGTTTATTATGCCGTTAAATTTTGCAGTTAATTTCCCTGTTGCAATGGCAAAATCATTTCCGTCTATATTTCCTGTTACAATTTCATTTTTAAGTTTCATAAAATTATATAACCTTTCCTGTTACAAATAACTGATTTTTTTGTAAAACACTTTCATTTTTCTATTAAAGCCACGCACTCCACATGGCTCGGTTGTTCAACGAAAAACATACTCAACCCCTATTGTACAAGGGAATGGTGGAACACCTATTTTGTCCTAAAAATCGATATGTTGAGCCAATTAAACCCATGAATTGCCCTATTGCTCGTATAGACGAATATCATAAAAGCCTCCATTCTATTTATTTAATTATTTAGTTTTTACCGCAAACCTTATTCCAAGCAATTTTATGTTCAAAATTAATTTCCGTATTATCAGAAAGATTTTTTACATATCTTTCCACAAAAATATCAGTGCTATCAAGAGGTCTTAGATAATACTTAAGAGTAGGAAAAACGCCATTTACAATAATCTGACATCCATGCTCCTCCCTAACCTTGCAAATTATTTCATCAATAGCGACTCTTTCATCCTCACTTGGAGCAACAGTACTTAAAAGATAGTATCTCTGAACTGGTTTCTCACTGATTTTCTTATATGCGTCCTCAATCATAATTGCATTAATTGGGATATCAAATTTAACCTCAACCACCTCATAGATTGAATTATCGGCATCATTTCTAACAACGATATCTCCAGTTTCTCCACTACTTCTGTCGCAACTATTATGAGAAGCTAACTTATCTAATGACTTACCATCAAATCTTTTTAACTCTTCTGTAATGCACTGATATACACTGTAAAGAGCTACAACGGGAAGAATCGCAGCACCTCTACTTTTATACTGGAAATAGAAATGCTTATGTAATGAATCCATTATTTCATTGATTGTCAATGATGTTTCTTTTTCAATTGGATTTACAAGTATTACAGTTTTATCTTTCTTGCACTTAATGCTGTATGCCATAATTGCTACTACATATTTTTCAGGATTTGCACCATTCTCCTCAACATCATGTAAAATGTTTAAAAAAGATGACTTTACATCCTTATTTTGTATCTTTCCTGGAAAATCTAAGTCATATGGAATATTCTGCTCAAGGCTTCTTGTCAACCATCCAGATTCTTTCATTGCACCTAAAAATCTCTTTTGTTTCATAAATGGTGTAACATACTTAGTGTCAAAACTTCGTCCACTATATCCGTTCTCCATATTAGCCTGATGTCTTCTGACATCTTGCTCTGGGTGCAAACACTTATATACGAGACTTGTTAGTAATACAGTAAATACCCCCTTGAATGTTTCTTCTTTATCAACAACGGTTTTAACCATTTTTATCTGCTGAGCAGTAAGCCCTGTATCTTCTAATCTTGAAATCTGCTCTGCTTCACTGTATTTATCCTCTAAGAATTTGTTTTCTCTATCCATAACTTCTCCTTCTGTAAATAGTTGATTAACTACTTCTGTGGCTACAGCTTTTACCATATTTACACATATAGAATTTCCTATTCGTGCATAAAGTTGTGCTGATCCACCGACTTTCTTGTAATTTTCAGGAAATCCCATAAATCTAAAACATTCATCCATAGTAAGTTTTCGTACAATATCGCCATCTTTTATAAAATATCTACCGCTTGATTCCTGTGAAGCTAATGTTGGATGAACTCCTTCAGCATCATAGATTCTATTAGGCTGTTTATGTACTCGTGATAAATGCTCTGTTCCAGGTCTTACACCCACGGTACGTATTTTTTTGTTTCTATACCCGCAAAACATCAGTCCAGATTTTGGCTGTTTCTTAACCAACGACTCATTTAAAATAGTATAACTACCAGGAGGTAATATCTCAAAATCTCCTGTCTTATCTAAGAATGGTTTCATTGATTCAACTGTATTTGTTTGTAGTTTCGTAAAGTCAAATGCAATACCATCTCGACTTCCAACAATTACAATTCTTTCTCTGTTTTGAGGAACTCCAAAATCACGTGCGTTTAATACTTTGTATACTACAGTATAACCTAACTCTGATAAGGCAGATAACATTACTGTAAGTGTCCTTCCAGAATCATGTTTTTCTAAATTAAACACGTTTTCCAAAACAAAAGCTTTAGGTTCCTTTGCCTCAAGAATTCTACAAATATCAAAAAACAAAGTGCCTCTAGTTTCATCATAAAACCCCTTCTGCTTTCCACAAATCGAAAAAGCCTGACAAGGAAATCCCGCACACAAAATGTCAAAATCCGGTATATCTGTAGCTTCTAATGTCGTAATATCACATTTAGGATTATCTCCAAAATTCAGTTCATACATTTCACAAGCATGATCATCTATTTCAGAACTAAAAACACATTCGCATCCTGCATTTTCAAATCCTAACCTAAATCCACCAATTCCAGCAAAAAGGTCGATAAACTTTAGTTTTTCTTTACTCACATTCTACCTCTTCCTTTATTTATTAACCATTGCAAATATATTTTTATCAATGTCAATAAAATCATTAATATTATGAATAATACTGTAATATCATATACCCCCAAAACAGCCTTCATTCTGTCTTTTTATCAGTACCTATTATCTTCAGACAATATCAAAATACCAATCGCCAACAGCACCTTTCAATTCTTTTGCCTATCCAACCTATTCTCAATCCCCTTATCTGCCCGACTATAAAAATCGAAAAGTTTTTCCTTGCTATTTCTATGCTTGTTTTTCACAATAAAAGCACCGAAAAAGCCTTAATTCAAGCCTTTTTCACACTTTTTCTTGTGTACTTTAGTCAACAGAACCACGCACTCCACATGGGTGGTTCGAGGAAAAAGATCTACCGCTTTAAGGCGTTTAAGTTTATAACCTTTTTTGTTTAAAATATTTAAATCTCTTGCCAAAGTTGCGCTGTCGCATGAAACATAAACGATTTTGTTTATTTCAAGATTTTCAATAATATCAAACAATTCTTTTTGGCAACCCTTTCGGGGCGGGTCTAAAACAACGGTGCTGATTTTAATATTTTCTTTTTGAATTTGCTTTGCGCCCTCAAAAGCATCGGCACAAATGAAGCGAGCATTTTTTTCTTTGTTTAATGCTGCATTTTCTTTTGCATTTTCTATAGCGGAAGGCACAGTTTCTATACCGATAAGATTTTTGCAATTTTGCGCCATTGTTAAACCGATTGTGCCTGTGCCGCAATACAAATCAAGCAATGTATCATTTTTATTTAAATTTGCGAATTCAGCAGCAATCTTATAAAGTTTTTCACACTGATTATGATTAACCTGATAAAAACTTTCAGGGGAGATAACAAATTGTTTGCCCAACAACTCATCGGTTATTTTCTCGCTGCCCCACAAAACTTTTGTTTCATTACCCAAAATAACGTTTGTTTTGCTTTTATTAATATTTAAAACAACACTTTTAAGTCCCGGCAATTGAGATTTAAGACAATCAACAAGCATTTCACTGTTTGGTATGCTGTTTCCGTTTATTACGGCACAAGCCATAATTTCACCGGTAACATATGCTTTTCTGAAATAAATATGGCGAAGCAAGCCTTTACCGGCTTTTTCATCATACGAAGTAACGCTGTTTGCAAGTGCCCATTTTTCAAATGCGTTTAAGCCGTTTTCAAATTCCTTTGGCTGAAGAAGACAGGAGCGGCAGGGAATAATCCTGTGGCTTTTATATGCATAAAATCCTGCATAAAACCTTCCGTTTTCAATTAAAACAGGATATTGAGCTTTATTTCTGTAATGTTTTATTTCATCTGCGCCTATAATTTCTTCACAAGAAAAATCAATTTTACCGATTCGCTTTACGGCATCGTTAACACGTGCAAGTTTATATTTTAATTCTTCTTCATAAGTCATTGACCAAAAAGAACAGCCGCCGCACTTTTGAAAAACAGGGCAGTCGCTTTCGATTCTTGACAGCGACGGAATAATTAATTCATCGGTTATGGCAACGGCATAATTTTTAGAAGTTTTAATAATATGTGCAACTATTTTATCACCGGGAACTGTATTTCTTACAAACACAGCCATGCCGTTATACCTACCGACTCCGCTGCCCTCAGACGTAACGGAATCTATACATAATTCAATTTTGTCGTTCTTTTTAAGAGTCAACATAAATCACCAACATTATAATAGCATATATAATTTTAAATATAAAGAGAAAAAATAAAAAAGCCAAAGGTTTTTAAAACCTTTGGCAAATTATTATTTTACTTTTCAACCTTACGCTGAATAAGCTTAACAATTTCAACAACAGGAATTACAGAAATTGCAAGTGCCATTGAAACTAAATATTCGGCAAGTGAAATAGAAGCAAAATCAAAAGCGTTTGCAAGGAACGGAACATAAATTACAACAGTTGAAAGAACAAGACTTATAAGCATTGCACCGTAAAGGAATTTATTGTGGTTTTTCATTTTAAAAATAGATTCTCTTCTTGAGCGCATATTAAATGAATGGAAAATTTCTGCCATTGACAATGTTAAAAAAGCCATTGTCATTCCATTTTGATGAATAAGATCCTGCGTTCCTGCTGCCATGTGCATTCCGCAAAAATAAGCGGCAAGTGTTACAACTGTTACCATTATGCCCTGCCATGCAATATCAACACCCATTCCGTTTGCGAAAATACCGTCCTTACTGCTTCGTGGAGCACGTTTCATAATATTGCCTTCTCCGCTTTCCATACCTAATGCAAGAGCCGGGAAACAGTCTGTTATAAGGTTAATCCACAGCAAGTGAACAGGTTCTAAAATTGTAAAGCCCATAAGTGTGGCAATAAAAATAGTTAACACTTCAGACAAATTAGAAGAAAGCAAAAACTGAATTGATTTTCTTATGTTGTCATAAATTCTTCTGCCCTCTTCAACAGCAGAAACTATTGTGGCGAAATTGTCATCTGCAAGCACCATATCGGCAACGTTTTTAGTTACATCAGTGCCTGTAATTCCCATGCCTATACCAATATCCGCACTTTTAATTGACGGAGCGTCATTAACGCCGTCGCCTGTCATAGCAGTAACCATGCCTTTATTTTTCCAAGCATTCACAATTCTAACCTTATGCTCAGGCTGAACACGGGCATAAACGCAGTAATTTTCTATTTGGTTGTTAAGTTCTTCATCCGAAAATTTATCAAGTTCTGCGCCTGTTATTGCCGCATCCGCACTGTCTGCAATGCCAAGTTGCTTTGCAATGGCAACCGCTGTATCTTTATGGTCGCCGGTTATCATCACAGGACGAATACCTGCTTCCTTTGCCTCAACAATAGCGTCCACAACTTCAGGACGAACAGGGTCAATCATACCTGCAATGCCAATGTAGCACAAATCTTTTTCAAGATATGACGGTTCCTGACTTTCAGGCATTTTATTATAAACACGCATCGCAACACAAAGAACACGAAGTGCCTCATCTGCCATTGCTTTGTTATCTGATAAAACAGAATTAAATATCTCCTCTGTCATAGGAACTTGCTTTCCGTTAACAAGTGCCGTTGTGCATCTGCTTAAAACAACATCGGGCGCACCCTTTGTATATTGCACAAATCCATTATTAGCACTGTGAACAGTGCTCATCATTTTTCTTGAAGAATCAAACGGTGCTTCGCCCACACGAGGAAATTCGGATTCAAGTTCATATTTTAACAAATTTTGCTTTTTTGCCCATTCAACAAGAGCCGCTTCTGTAGGCTCACCTTTAACTTCACCGTCTTCAAGAACAGCATCGGAGCAAAGTGCCATAGCTTGTGCCGCAAGTTTTTCATTATTGCCGCTGAAATTAACAACAGTCATTTTATTTTGTGTTAATGTGCCTGTTTTATCTGAACAAATAACCTGAGTACAACCCAAAGTTTCAACAGCGGTAAGTTTTCTTATTACGGCATTGCGTTTACTCATTTTTGTAACACCGATTGAAAGAACAATAGTTACAACAGCTGCAAGTCCCTCAGGAATTGCGGCAACAGCAAGGGAAACAGCAACCATAAATGTATCAAGCACGGTATCAAAAGTAACACCTGCACCGCTTATAAGTCCTCTTACAATATCAAGAACAAATATAAAAACACAAATTCCGAGGACGATAAAGGATAATACTTTTGAAAGCTGATTGAGTTTAAGCTGAAGCGGAGTTTCGCCGTCTTTTGATTCATTTAACGCATCGGCAATTTTACCCATTTCAGTATCCATACCGATTGCAACAACAACAGCTTCACCTCTGCCATATACAACATTTGAACCCATATAACACATGTTTTTTCTATCGCCCAAAGGAACATCGTCTGAACCTAAAGAATCAATAACATCATCTGTTTTATTAACCGGTACAGATTCACCGGTAAGCGCCGCTTCTTCAATTTTCATAGATGCGGATTTTAAAATTCTGCAATCGGCAGGCACACTGTCGCCTGCTTCAAGAACAATAATATCACCGACTGTTAAATCTTCTGCTGCAACAGTTTCAATTTTTCCGTTTCTTTTAACCTTACTTGTTGCTGCGGCAATTTCCTGCAAAGCTTCTATTGCTTTTTCCGCTTTTGATTCCTGATAAACACCTAAAACGGCATTTATAACAACAACAATCATAATAATGATAACATCCGAAGGAAATTCCTTGTTATAAACAGATGTTATGGCAGAAACAACAGCGGCAACAATTAAAATAATAATCATCGGATCTGCAAGCTGCATAAAAAATTTATGAATTATGCTTTCTTTTTTACCCTCTGTCAATTTATTTTTGCCGTTTTTTTCCAAACGGTTTTTTGCTTCTTCTGCCGTTAATCCGGTTTCGGTGGAAGCAACGTTTTCCAAAACAGCTTGTTTTGTGCTAAGATACTCTTTCATAGCCACAACTCCTTCATACTTGGGAACAACAATATTGTAACTTTAATTATAAAAAAGACTTATACATAGTATTGCAACTATGTATAAGTCTCATTCTGAAAAGTTAAACCAGCCTATTGGCATGAATGTTGATTTAACCCACGCAAACACGTGGAATTACTCCCCTATACTATAGTAAAATTTTAACACTTACCCATATAATTGTCAACATTTTTACAATTCAATTTACTGATTGTTAATAATTTTAATAAAAAATAACCGGACTTTTCAGCCCGGTTAAATAATTATTTTTCGTTAATTTGCTTTGAATATTTAGCAAGATAAACTGTTCTCATAAGGAAACATTCTGCCTTTGGAACATAGTGAGCACGGTTAAAGATGTCTACATCAATAACTGCGGCACAGCCTTTATCCATAATAATTTCAAGAGCCTGCATATCACCGTCATTATTGCCTGTTACAAGAGCACCGTTACCGTTAATAAGAACTGCATTTCTGCCATCAATAGCTTTGCCGATTTTCTTTGCACAATCATCTGTATCGCCGTCAATCCAATCACAGCATTTAACATCAAGTCCAACGATTTGAGCAAAGTCATCAATCATAGGAACCATTGTTTCGCCTGTGCATGAAACAGCAACAACATCAGGGTCTGTAAGATGTTTAATAATTGTAACATCTTCTGTTTCATAAATTGCCTTATGAATTTTAGCGCATTTAGGTGCAATTCCGTTAACGCCGAGACCCGTCTCAAGGTCAACATCAACACTTTCACCGCCAACTGTTAAAGTAAACATATTACCGTTTCTTACAGATGAACCTAAATCGCAAATTGATGACGGCATAGCACCGCAATCATTTTTCTTAAGGAAGTAGTTTCTTTTATCGTCTTCATCATATTTTTTTGCCCAAGAATGACGAAGATAGTTATCTTTAATAACCTTTTCACAACACTTTTCAAGTGAATCGGCAATATTGAAAGCGTCTTCATAAGTGTCGCCCATACAAAGAGTGCCGTGGTGCATAAGCATAATTGCACGTGCGCCCGGATTCATCATTATGCACATTTCAACCTTTTTACGAAGAGAATTTGTGGTTGACATAGCATAATCGGCACAAGGAACTTTATCGCCCAAAACAGGTTTAAATTCATCATAAACATTTCTGATTTCCATACCTGTAATGCTGACGATTGTTGCAGCCTTTTGATGAGTATGAATAACAAAATCAACTGTTGGATGATGTCTGTAAGCAGCGGCATGAACGCCTTTTTCAGATGACGGCTTAATGTCGCCTTCATATGAACAATCATCAATATTAACAACAACGATTTCTTCAGGAGTTAAATCTTCATAAGCTCTGCCAGACGGGGTAATAACAAACTGAGTATCTGAAATACGTGCAGAAACATTGCCCCATGTGCGAGCGATAAGACCTGTTTCAACAAGCTTTTTGCCTGCCTCAACGACTAATCTTTTAGCCTCTTCAATTTCGTATGCCATTGTAATATCCTTTCTGAATATACTTATCTAAGCAGACAAAGGGCGGTGAAAAAACCGCCCTAAATCGACTTAATTAATAATCAATTTTTTCGCACTTTGAAAGAACTTTATCAAAACGACGAATACATTCATCAATGTCTTCTTCAGTATAAGCGCTTGATGTATAAAGACGAGAACCTGCAAGTGTAACAAGACCTTCAGCCATGTAAGCAGCACCCATGTACTGCATTTCTGTTTGACGAATGCCTGTTTGCTTAAGAACTGAAGGAATAGTCCAAATCTTTGTCCAGTCGATTCTAAACTGCATTGTAGCAACAGTATGTAAGTGGCAAATTGAACCAACGTTGTAGCAAACGAAAGGAAGGTCATACTTCTTAATTGAGTCATTAATTCCCTTTGTAAGTCTGTCTGCCATATGACCTGCAACTTGGCAAGCATTTCTCTTTTCAATTTCGTTGATTACTGTGTAACCTGCACAGCAAGAAATAGGTGTTGCAGCCATTGTACCGCCGCACATTGCTTTATGAATCTTTTTGCCTTCAGCCTTGTCAAGACCGGCGCCAAGATATTTCATAACTTCTTTGTGTCCGCCGATGCCGCCTGCACCAGGATAGCCGCCTGCAATGATTTTACCGAAAATTGTAATATCAGGGTCAATACCATAATAGCCCTGTGCACCTGAAAGACCGATACGGAAACCTGTAACAACTTCATCACAAACAAGAAGAGCGCCATATTTACGGCAAAGAGCCTGAACACCCTTAGGGAAGTCTTTATCTACAGGGCGAGTTGCTGATTCAGGACCGCATGGTTCAATAAATACAGCAGCTGTGCCGCCACGGAATTTATTAAGAATAAGTTTTCTTTCAAGGCTCTTCAAATCATTTGGGAAGAACTCCTGTGTATGCTTAAATACAAACAACGGAACACCATGAGATTGAAGGTTAAGTGTACCCGGAACACGCATACCCCAAGCAAGCTGGTCTGACCAACCGTGGTAAGCGCCGCCCATTTTAATTACATTCTTATGACCTGTTGCAAGACGAGCAACACGAACAGCACACATACAAGCCTCTGTACCTGAACCGAGCATACGGAACATTTCTACAGAAGGAACGCATTCGCTGATTTTTTTTGCAAGTTTGTATTCATAAGGATGGAAAAGACCTGTTGAAGGACCGCAGTCATCAAGAAGTTTTTTAACTTCTTCTTTAACAACATCATCATTTGAACCGATGATTGTAGGACCGCCTGCCTGAAGGAAATCAAAGTATTCATTTCCGTCGATATCATAAAGTCTGTTGCCTTTAGCCTTTGTCATAACAATCGGGAAAGGATAGTTAAACGCAAGGTTATGCTGAACACCGCCCGGAATGATTTCTCTTGCTTCAGTAATCATTTCCTTTGATTTCGCACACTTTTTATCGAAATATTCTTCTTCATATTCCTTTAAAGCGTTTCTGTTAATTGAATAAATTGGTTTCTTGATGAGTGCATCAAGCTGAGCAGTGATTACACCTGCGTCGGGATACTCTGAAATTGCAAATCTTGTATCCATAATTAATTTCCTCCTTAAGAATAGTGAGCCGCTGCTCACCTTTATTAATGTGAGTGGGCACTCACTAAATTTACAGTTTAAGTATATCACTTTTCTACGATTTGTCAAATCACTTTCTGAAAATTTTTGGCTAAAATTGTTACAAAATATTGAAGTTATTATTAATTTATGGTAAGATATTGGATATTACTAACAACACAAGTAAGGGGATTTGTTAGTGTTGCACAAAAAGGATTTTTTTGCTTTGTGCAATGCTACAAAATTTAAAAAAATGTCAAATATTCATTACAAAAAAGCGTTTGAAAGAATTCCCGATGAACGAAAAGAATTGATTCTTGAAGTAGGTATTGAAGAGTTTTCATCTAAAGGATACGAAAAGGCAAATATTAACGTTATTGCCCAAAAAGCAGGCATAAGCATTGGACTGATGTACAAGTACTTTGCAACAAAAGAAGATTTATTTTTAACATGCATAAGCAGAGGAATGATGATTCTTAACAATGCATTAACGGAAATTATGGCTTCTGACGATAAGCTGCTTGTTAAAGCAGAAAAACTTATCAGAGCTACATGTAAACTTTCAAAAGAAAATTCAAAATACATAAAACTTTATAACGAAATCACTGCAGAAAAAGACGGCGAACGTGCAGTAGCGCTTGCACGTGAAATTGAAGTAAGAACAAGCAGAGTTTACATAACCGTTATTGCCCAGGCACTTGCCGGCGGTGACGTAAGAAACGATTTAGACCCTCGCCTGTTTGCTTTTTTTCTTGATAATTTGCTTCTTACACTTCAATTTTCATTTACCTGTGAATATTATAAAGAAAGATTAAGAATTTACACAGGCGTTGACACAAATGAAATGGACGACGAACAAATTGTTAAACAGCTGCTGAAATTTATTGAATCGGCATTTACATTTGAAAAATAACAACTGCTTTGTTGTTTTAGGAGGATAAAAAATGAGCAAATACGTTATCACTTACGATATTGGCACAACAGGCATTAAAACCTGCCTTATCGAAATTGATGAATCAATGAAAATTCTGGCTTCTTCCACTGCCGGCTACAACCTTTACGTTGATGATGAAACAGGCGTTAAAGGCGGTGCCGAACAGGATGCAGACGAATGGTGGGATGCAATGTGCATTACCACAAAAACCGTTTTGGGCAAAGTTCAGAATGTGTCAAAAGAACAAATTGAAGGAATCAGTTTCTGCTCGGCAATGCAAGGTCTTGTTCTTGTGGACAAAGAAGGCAACTGTATTCGCCGCCCTATGACATATATGGACCAAAGAGCAAGAGAAGAACTTAAAAAAGGCATGGCTCACGGTATTCAGGTTGCCGGTGCAGAGGTTACAAAACTTCTTAAATATCTCAGATATACAGGTGCTGTTTCTTCCTCAGTTAAAGACCCTATTTGGAAATATAAATGGGTTGAAGCTCATGAACCTGAAAACTTTAAAAAAATATATAAGTGGCTCGATATAAAAGAATACCTTATTCTTCGTGCAAGCGGAGAATTTGTTATGACACAGGATTCTGCATTCGGTACACTTCTTTATGACACAAGAAAAGGTCATGAAGGTTGGTGCAAACCTGTTTGCAAAATGGTTGGCGTTAACATTGAACATATGCCTCCTATCAAAAAAAGCACAGAAAAAGTTGGTGAAATAACAGAAAAGGCTGCAAAAGAATTAGGTCTTGCACCGGGTACTGCCGTTTACGGCGGCGGCGGTGATGCTTCACTTATAGGCGTTGGTGCAGGTGCTGTTGAGGTTGGCGATACTCATATTTATTCAGGCACATCAGGTTGGGTAGGAACAGTGGTTCCGGAACAGCTTGTTGACGCCGGTGCAATGATGGCAGCTATTGTAGGTGTTGACCCTGAAGCATATAACTATTTTGGTGAGCTTGAAACATCAAACAAATGCGTAAGCTGGGTTAAAGACCACTTGGCACTTGACGAAATAGGTGTATTCCTAAAAAAATACGGCAATGCGTCTGACAGCTTTGAGCAGGTTGAATTTAATATGTATGATTACCTTGAAGAGGTTATAGACACTATTCCGGCAGGCTCCAACGGCGTTATATTTACCCCTTGGCTTCACGGCAACAGATGCCCGTTTGAAGACCCTAACTCTGCAGGCATGTTCTTTAACATTCGCCTTGAAACAGGTAAAACCGAACTTATTCGTTCTGTTGTTGAAGGTATTTGCTTCCACATGAGATGGATGCTTGAAAGACAGGAGCAAAAGGTAAGCAAATTCAAAAAAGAAGACACTGTTCGTTTTTGCGGCGGCGGTGCTTTAGGTGAAACAACCTGCCAAATTTTATCCGATATTCTTCAAAGAGATGTTGTTGTTGTTGAATCACCGCAAAACATCGGTGCAGTAGGTGCTGCTGCTTGTATTGCAGTTGGTATGGGAATTATTCCTAAAATGAAAGATGTTAAAAAACTTATTCCGGTTAAAACAACATACCATCCAAACAAGGCAAATAAAGCAATTTATGATAAAAACTTTAAAGTTTTCCAAAACCTTTACAAATGTAACAAAGAAAACTTTGCTATTCTTAACGGCTGATAAAATACATAGCATACAACAAAACAAAAGCGTTCTTGATGTAAAAACCAAGAACGCTTTTTTATTATGTAAAATTACTGCAAATCAACATAATAAGTTAATTTATCATCGCTAAAAGAAATTAATTCTTTAATTTCAACTTCAAGCTGTGTTGAATCATCACGAAGAAGATATACCTTTGACACTTCTTTTGTTGCACCGGGCTTAATTTTAACATCAAAACCCCATTCATCACTGCCGCCATCAACAACCGTAGTTTCCAACCCTATTCCGTCCTGAAAAACTTCATCTGAAAAAGCACAGTCAAAACTTTGCGCTTCACTTGATTTGTTTGTAAATTCATAAGTGATTTTAACCGAATCTCTATCAAGTAAATCTCTGCAAATTTCTGCCGATTTTATTGTGCAAACATAATCGCCAAGCTGTCCCTCTACACTGTCAGGCTTTTCCGCTGAAACAGAACTTGTTGTACTTGTATTATCCATTGCACCTAAATTATTTCCGTTTGAGGAATCATTTCCACCGACTAAAGAAGAAATTACAATCAACAAAACAATTATTGCGGCTATTACGCCTATGATTGTTAACCGTTTCTTCTTTTTCTTTTGCTTCTGTTCATTCAAGGCTTGATTAACAGCCTGCTGCACTTCTGCATTGTTGTTAAATTCATCTGCCATAAATTTTTACACCTCTTTCATAAATATACCATATCGGGATATTTTAATAATACCATTTTGGTATATTTTTGTCAAGGTGATTTTTATGAGATTAAAAGAATTGCGAAAAGAAAAAGGCATTTCGCAACTAAAATTAGCCATTGACCTTTCTGTAAACCAAAACACTATAAGTCGATATGAAACCGGTGAAAGACAGGCTGATTATAATATGCTGATTAAAATGGCCGATTATTTTAACGTTTCGGTAGACTATTTATTGGAAAGAACAAACAACAGAACATTTTATAAATAAAAGCCGTGATTAAAAAATCACGGCTTTACTTATTATAATTTATGCACGGGCAACCATTTCGCCGTACTTTTCTTTGCTTTCTTTAATAAACTGCTCTACTTGAGTTGCAGACGGCATTGCGTCGGAGCAGCTGTGAGCAGAAATTAGGATAGATGCGGACGCAGAACCGAATTCAAGGCAATCAATTATTTCCTTGCCTTGAAGAAGGCTGTAAAGGAAGGATGAACCGTATCCGTCTCCACCGCCGAAACCTTTAAGTTTAACTGCAGGGAAAGGCTTAATTGTGTAATACTTACCATCATTTGTATAAGCGGTTGAACCTTCTTTACCGTGCTTAATAACACAAATTGAAGCACCGAAAGATTGCCAATATTTTGCAGATTCAGGGTCTGAAGACTTAACGCCTACAATACCCTCTGTTAAATCAAATTCTTCACGAGAACCCATAATAATATCTGCGTTTTGAGCAACAAGACTGTAATAAACAGCAATTTCGTCTTTAGACTTCCATGTATATTCACGGTAATCAATATCAAAAATAATTCTTACATTATTTTTCTTTGCAAGCATCATTGCTTTTAAGCAAGCCTCTCTGCTTGGGCTTTTTGCAAGTGCAGTGCCGCTGATAACAATAGCTTTTGCGGAGGCAATATAACTCTCATCCACATCTTCCGGAGCAAGGCAAAAATCTGCCACATTATCACGGTACATCAAAATTGATGATTCTTCTTTTGAAAGAATTTCTGTAAATGTTAAACCAATACATTCGCCGTTTTTTGCACGTGTTACATGGCTTGTGTCTATTCCCTCTTTATCAAAATAATTAACAACAAAATCCCCAAATTGGTCATCGGAAACACAGCCGATAAATCCTACTTTACAACCAAGTCTTGCAAGACCAACGGCAATATTTGCCGGCGAACCGCCTACATACTTATTAAAATTAGCTGATTCGGAAAGAGGCATATACATATCCGTAGGATTAAAATCAATGGCAATTCTGCCGATTGGAATAAAATCAAGGGGCTTGCTCATATCAAACTCAACATAATTCATAAAATTTTACACACCTTTCTTACTGCAAAAAACAATAATACAACCGTGGAGTTCCCCGTTGCAGCACCGAGGCACGTTAAAAGCCGTAAAGCGGCAACTACAGCCGAATGTTTACGCCTTATTATCTGTGCCGAAAATTAAAATGTGCTTTTTTGCATTTTCATAAGCACCTTGAACTTCAGCACCTTGAAGGTCATAATAACCTTTAATTTCATTATTATTATAGCAACTGCGAACTGAATTTTCAACAGAATCAAAAGTTGCCGTTGCAATATTAATTTTTTTAATACCTGTTTTTGAGCATTTTACAAAGTCGTTTGGACTGATGCCTGTACCCCCGTGAAGAACAAGAGGTGCATTTACCGTTTGCGCACATTTTTCAAGAATATCGAACCTAAGTTTAGGTGTTGATTTGTAATTACCGTGCGCATTACCTATTGCTATTGCCAAAGCATCAACACCTGTTTCAGCTTCAAATCTTACGGCATCTTCAGGATTTGTACAATTAATTGCAATATCCTCGCTGCCGTCTTCACTGCCGCCAACGCAACCGATTTCAGCCTCTACAGCCGCATCATATTCATTTGCCATAGTAATTATTTTTTTAGTTTGAGCAATGTTTTCATCAAGAGGAAGATGACTGCCGTCAAACATAACCGAAGTAAAGCCCAAATCAAGAGCTTGAGCAATTTTTCCCTCAGTTTTGCCGTGATCAAAATGAACGGCAACAGGAGTATTTGCATTTTCTGCCGCAGCAACCATTAAAGGTCCTATTATTTCTAAAGGAGACTGTTTTAACCTAACCTCGGCAATTTGAAGAATTACAGGGGCATTAAGTTCCTCTGCCGCTTTTAAAACGCCAAGAACCATTTCCATATTTGCAACTGAAAAAGAGCCGACGGCGTAATTGCCGTTTGAGGCATCTTTTAACAAATCACGCATATTAACAAGCATAACTGTTTAAAAGTCCTTTCAATAGAAAATGCGAGTTGATCTGTAAGCCGAGTTCTGTCGTGGGCAATTATCTATCTCGACGCACCGTTGCCGGGGCGCTCAAGCCACATTTCGGGATTATGTGTCGAGCAAACAGCTTCCCATTCTGTGTTGCAGCGGATAGAGTTTACATGGCAGCAGATGTCTCCATCTGCTCGGTGAGCTCTTACCTCGCCTTTCCATCCTTACCGTTTAAAAACGGCGGTTTATTTCTGTTGCACTGTTCCTAAGGTTACCCTCGGCGGCCGTTAGCCGTTATCCTGCTCTGTGCTGCTCGGACTTTCCTCATATTATAAAAACAATACGCAACTGCCTAATCAACTCGCTACCTTATATTTTAAAATATTATAAACACAGTGTCAACATTTTTATTTAATAGTTGAAAATAATAACTTGTTATAGTAAAATTTCATTGAGGTGATGAAATTGGCAAACAATGATTTCAGAGACAGAACAGTTCCGCCTGACGAAAACTATTATTCAGACCAAAATAAAACTAAAGATGTTATAGACCGCCAAAGCGGTTTTAATCCAACTGAAAATTACAATAATGATTTTGGAGCAAACAACACCCAAAGCATTAACATAAATAATGTGCAAAGCCGCCAACTGCCGCCGGATTACAGAAATTTTAATAACAGGCAGCCAAATCAAAACAAAAGCAAAGGAAAACATAAAAAGAAAAAAATTAAAGTTTGGCAAATTATTGTTGCTGTTTTGCTTGCGGTTGTACTTTTAGTTACCGGCTTAACCGTGCCGGTTTTAAATAAAATAAACTATGACGATAAGGTTGACAACGGTTACGTTAATGAAAATGAGCTGAAAAGCGATTCTGCCGTTACAAACATTTTACTTTTAGGTGTAGATGCAAGAGCGGATGAGGATGACAGCACAAGCCGTTCGGATTCTATGATGCTTGTTTCCATAGACAGTGCTCACCATTGCATAAAACTTGTTTCATTTTTAAGAGACACTTGGGTTTATATACCGGGTGCAGACAAAAATCAACGTTTAAACGCTGCCTGCTCACTTGGAGGATACCAGGGAGTTGTTGACACAATAGAATACAACTTTGGCATAAAAATTGACGGATATGTTGTTACAGACTTTGAAATGTTTAAAGTTATGGTAGACAGTATCGGCGGTGTGGAAGTAGATGTTACAGAAAAAGAAGCAAATGAAGTAACAAACCACCAAAAAAGATATGACCATGTTAACTTGGAACCCGGCAAGCAAATACTTACAGGTGAACAAGCCCTGGCATACTGCCGCATAAGAAAAATTGATACCGACTGGAAGCGCACAGAACGCCAAAGAACAGTTATGCAGGAAATTTTAAAGGGGGTTCTTCATTCAGGACCTATAACGGATTATAAAATGCTGAAAAACGTAGCGCCTTACATTGAAACCAACCTTTCAAAAACCCAGTTGATTAAAGCAGGTTTTAAAGGCTTAAACTGTATTAAAGGCGGATTTGACCAAACCCATTTGCCATTTGATGACACGTGGAAATACACAAACAAAGGCGGCGCATCTGTTATTTCAATAGATAAAGACGCAAACAAAGATAAATTAATTGATTATATTTATAATCAAGACAAGCCGGCAGAAGAAGAAAATTAAACGTAAAAGTCCCCTTTTGTTAGGGGACTTAATTTTTTAACCCAATGCCTCCCTTTGACAAGGGAGGCAATTCAATTATAAAAAAACCGCCATGCTTATGCATTGGCGGTTTTTTTTTTGAGCTATTTAATTAATGCTTGTTTTTCTTTTTTGCTTTAGGCGGCTGTTTTGGTTTATTGCGTTCATAATGCTGTTTATCTTTAATATACCAAACAACAACAGCGGCAATAATAAAGCCGATTACAAGAGCCCACGCAATAACCTTTAAAACAGTTTGAATTGTGTTAATTCTTTCACCGGCGGAATAAAGGAAACCTAAACCAACATAAGAAGTTTTGTTTTCGCCGTCATCATTAACATACTTATATTCGCCGTTATCAAGATAAACTTTATTATCTGCATCATCAATATAATAGTAAACATAAAGCTGAATATAATTATTTTGGTCATCAACTTTAGTATCGCTTTCGGCATATTCAGGGTTAATTTCACGATAAAAAGTCATATCCAAGCCTGTATCGGCAGAGGTATGAATTTTTTTGGGAATAAGCATATCTGCAGCTTTTTCTGCAAAACTGTCACTTTTAACAAAAGAAACAGCGGCACTTAATACTATAACAATAACAAGAATAATAATGCCGACTATCCACAATGCTTTGTGATGTTTTAACGAATAACTTAAACCTGATTTTATTTTTTCGGCAACTGCCTTAGCTTTGCCGTTATCTTTAATTGATTTATTTTCCATGGGTATCACTCCTATAAAATTATTTTATCATAAAAGGCACTGTGGGTCAATAAAAATAAAAAAATTAAAGGCAGAGAAAACTCTGCCTTTAACCGTTTGTGCACAATGATTATTTTATTAATTAAATTGAAGAATTAGTCGTCGCTTCCGTTGCCGTCTTCAATGCCGCTAGCAGTAAGTACTTCAACAGTTGAAAATTCTTCAACATCCATCATTGGCTTTGAGTAAGTTTCTTTCATAATGAAACCTCCTTTTAACTACCGTTGATTGTAAATATACAATCAACGGTAATATTATAGCACAATAAATTTAATATTGCAAGTATTTACAGTTAATTAATAAGTGAAAATCATAGCTTCGCTGTAATCAACAGTTGTTTTTACACCGTCTGTGTAGATGATGTAAGCACGAGCACAAGCTGTTTGATTCATAGCCTTTACACCATAGTTAACAGCAAACTGACCGTCGCCGGAAGTATTGCTACATACCATTTGCTTTAATGTACCGTTGTCAGTACCAACAACTTTACCTACGTTTTCAAGAACAAGGTCTTCAGCTGCCATTGCTTTACCATAAACAAAGCCTGATTCAACAAGTTTGTATCCATCAGGAATTGAACGTGTAGCAAGGAATTTAACTCTGTAAGAGTCAGCTGCCTTTGTCATGCTAACAGCAGATACTACAGGTTTAGCTGTTACAACATCTTCTGTTGTGATTGTTACATTAGAACCACAATAGAATGTGTATTCAGCACCGAAGCCTGCTACTGCACCGTTAACTTTCCATGTCTTTTCAGCGCCGTCGTTAGCCTTAACAGTTACCTTTGTGTTGTAAGTAGCTGTTGCTGTGCCCTGAGAATCAACACCGTCAATTGTGATTGTGCAGTTATCAGCGGTAATTGTGTAAGTTTGAGCTTCATCGTTCTTGTAGTTAGCATAAACTGTTGCTGAATCTTCAAGACCGTTTACTTGATCAAGAGTCATGCTCCAAGAATCGAATACCAAGCCTGCATACTGAGTTGCCTCAGGAAGTTCTGCAAGCGGAATGTCTGCACTGCTTACAGTTTTAACTACGTTACCATAGCTATCCATAAATGTAACTGTGAATGTAGAAGCAGATTTTTCTGCAAATACAGGAACATATGTTACATCTGCAAAAGCATTTGTTGTGTAAGTTGTTTCAGTTGAAACGATTCTGTTGCCAACCATCCAACCTACGAATTCTGCATTTTCATTAGGAGTTGCTTTAAGTGTGTAAGAAGAAGCATAAGCAAGGTTCTTAACGTCGTTGCTGATAGCTTCGTCGTTAATAGTTACTGCGCCAAGAACACTGCCTGCAACTGTTACGTTTACGCCAAGAGCAGAAATAACTGCGCCTTCTTTAATAACTGCTTTACAAGCTGAGCAGATTGTGTCTGCTTCTTTACCTGCATCCTTACGTGTTGGAGCTACTGCATTATCTGCAGAAACTTCTGTACCTGCATGGTTAGAAGGATCAAGTGCGCCTTCAACAACATCTGTTGCGCCGCAGCCGAATGCGCAGCTGTAAGTTGTTGTTGCTTTAGCAACGCAAGTACCAGGAGTTGAAGATTCTTCAACTGTGTACTTATGAGCTACAGTAGAATCAGGAATTTCTCTTGTATCTGTTGCTGTGCCGCAAACATCACAAGTAGCTGTTTCTGTTGCATTCTTCTGGCAAGTTGCGTTGTTATTATTCTTGTAATTTGTGTATGTATGGTTTGCAAGTGGAAGAGCAGGAATTGCAGAAATTTCATTTGCTGCATCTGCGTCTGAGAACATCTTGCCGCATACTGAACATGTGTAGTATTCGCTGTTACCTGCAACTGTGCAAGTAGAAGGAACTGCATCATGTTTAACTAACGTATGAGCACCGTAAGCGCCGTTAACAGTCTTTGTTTCACCGCAACCATATGAACATTCATATACTGTTGTACCAACATGTTGGCAATCGCCTGCTGATGAAGAAACAACTTTAGAGAAGTCATGGTCTGCAACCTTTTTGTAATCTTTGTAAGAATCATTACATACAGAACATGTGTATTCTTTATAGCCCGGAACTTTACAAGTTGAATTTGTTTCATTAGTTAACTTATAATCGCAAGGCTGAGTATCTGGAGTCTTAACTTCTTTATAAGCATTTGTACCGTCTGCTACCCAAGAATATGTATTCTTTGTATGAGTAGAAGCATCTGCATCATGAGTGTATGTTTTTTCATCAGGTGTAAGAGTAGGAGCCTTTGTTAAAGGATCTGTTCCTTCAGGAACCATAACCTTTACAGGATCACCAACGAGAGGTGTGAATGTGTATTCAGTTTCTGTTGAGCCTGATTGTGGTGCAAGACCTAATTCAGGAATTGTAAAGTAAGCAGTAGGTGGTACATGAGTGGCAGCATTTTCTGTTGCACCATAAACCATAATATCTCCGCTTCTGTCATCGTTATCAATAGTAATAGCAGTAAAGTTATTTTCAGGTCTAATTGAAATAACATCAGCCAAATCGCAATCCTGAACAAGTTGGAAACCAAAAACGCCGATAATTGTACCTTCTACTGTTAAATCATAGCCAAAATCTTCAAAAGATTGTGTGCTTCCAAAAGTTACGTTCTTTCCGGCAGCAGTGTTATAAGCAACGCCGTAATTACTTTGTTGAACAGATGTAGTACCTGTATTATCAATTGTAATATAATCGCTTGCAAGTGAAGCAATCATGTTTTTCTTGTTTGCATCAGATGCAGTTGGATAATCTGTTACTACTTTAGTTTTTGTGCTCCAATAAGCAGGCTTGATATAATTTGGATCATAATCCCATGTAAGGAAAGCACCAAAAGTAGGAGTAGAATTACTATCAACTGTTACCATGATAGCAAACATGTTTTTATCGCCATTAACATCTGAAAGTTTCATATTACGTGTATCGTAATACTTAACTTCTTCATTATCAGAATAATAATTTGAATCAACTAAAACACCGCCCTTGGTGTCATAACCGATTGCATAAAAATGAACTTTCATTCCGCTGTCTACCGGTTCTGCTGCAAGTGCTGTAAACGGTACTGAAAAAGCTACCATTAATACTGCAAGCAAAACTGCAATAGACCTTTTCAACATTTTTTTCATTTAGGTTCCCCCAAAATTAATTAGTTAATACAATTTCCTTATATACCATTGTAGTAGAAGTAACACCTATAAATTCAGTGTAGATATTATAATCATTTGTTGTAACAAAATTATCTCTGTTAAGGTCATAAC
>CAKSWS010000004.1 GCA_934512155.1 uncultured Eubacterium sp.
TGTATGGGAAGCAGTTAAATATCCTGAAAAATCACCTAAAATAGCACAATTACTTAAAAAATTTGATACAGTACTAGGAATAAAAATTGATGAAGTACAAGAAACAAAAATACCACAAGAGATTTTGGATTTAGTTGAAGAAAGAAAGCAAGCAAGAAGTGATAAAAATTGGAGTGAATCAGATAGGTTAAGAGATTTAATAGCTGAAAAAGGCTATATTGTAAAGGATACAAAAGACGGTACAGAAATTCTTAAAAAATAAAAATGCAATATTGAAAGGAATATTAAGAAGAATGATAGATTTTAAACAAATAGTAGCAGAATCAATTGCACAAATAACAAATATAGAAGTTAATGAAATTAAAGGATTTATAGAAGTTCCAAAAGAACAAGGAAATGGGGATTATGCATTTCCTTGTTTCAAGCTTGCAAAAACTTTAAGAAAATCACCTAATATGATTGCTGATGATATCAAATCAAATATCAAAATATCAGAAGAATATGTAGAAAAAATAGAAGTTGTTGGAGGATATCTTAACTTTTTTGTAAACAAAGAAACACTTGCAAAAGAAATACTTCAAGAAGTTGATGAAAATGAAGAATATGGAAAATCTAAAATAGGAAATGGTAAAAATATAGTAATAGATTATTCATCACCTAATATTGCTAAAACATTTCATATAGGACATTTAAGAACAACTGTTATAGGAGCAGCATTATATAATATTTATAAATATTTGGGATATAATGTTACTGGAATAAATCATTTAGGAGATTATGGAACACAATTTGGAAAATTAATAGAAGGATATAAAAGATGGGGAAAAGAATATAATCTTGATGAGAACCCTATTGAAAAATTAACAGATATATATGTTAGAATATCAAATTTATGCAAAGAAGATGAAAGTGTTTTAACTGCATGTAGAGATAACTTTAAGAAATTAGAAGATGGAGATCCGGAATGTGTGGAACTATGGACTAAATTTAAAGATTTAAGTTTAAGAGAATTCCAAAAAGTTTATGACATACTTGGCACAAAATTCGATTCTTGGAATGGAGAATCATTCTATACAGATAAAATGGGAGAAGTTATTGATTTACTAGAAAAAAGTGGAAAATTAGTAGAATCACAAGGAGCTAGAATAATAGATTTAGAAGAGTATGGAATGGCACCATGTTTGATTCAAAAATCAAATGGTTCTTCAACGTATGCAACAAGAGATTTAGCAGCAATACTTTATAGAGCACGTACTTATGATTATGATAAAGCATTATATGTAACATCTTATGAACAAGTTTTACATTTTAGACAAATATTTGAAGTAGCCAAATTATTAGGACTTGATGAAAAATACATTAAAGGATTAGAACATGTATCTTATGGAATGGTATTACTTGAAACAGGAAAAATGTCAACAAGGGAAGGAAATGTAGTAAAACTTGAAGATTTATTAAATGAAGCAATAGAAAGAGCAAAAAAAGTTATAGAAGAGAAAAATCCAGATTTAGAAAATAAGGACGATATAGCAAAAAAAGTAGGAATTGGTGCAGTTGTATTTAATGATTTAGCAAATAGTAGAGTAAAAGATGAAATATTCAATTGGGACAAGGTATTAAATTTCCAAGGAGAAACAGGGCCTTATGTTCAATATACTTATGTAAGAACAAAAAGTGTTATTGAAAAAGCTGGAGGAATTCCAAGAATTGAAGATGTTGATGCAAAATATTTATTAGATGAATATTCAAGAAAAATATTAAAATTAATAAATACTTTTGTAAATATTTTTGAAATAATAATCATTTGATTTACTGATAATTTTTTGTAAAATCCTGATGAATTGATTTTGTTTATTATTTTTAAAAATATATTCAGCGGAAATTTCTTTGCAATTTTGTTTTCTTTAAATTCAAGCGGAAATCCCTGCGTTTTAACAGCATCTTCTTCACTTATGTTTTTTACTGTTTCTATGTAATTTAATTTTATTGCGCCGTTAAAAATTTTTTCTGCCTTATCATTTCTTATAATTACGGCAGAATTACCCGTTTTTTCTTTTTTCATTTCATCTTTGTTCCAAAAGTCAAAAAGTGAAATATCGGCGCAGGTTGCAAATTGGTCATTGCAATTATAACATGCAGGATTTTTAAATATTTGTGATGAAAACAGTTTTTCGAAATCACTTTTTGAATGCAGAGTTTCTTTCACATCATTGTTTAAAATTAAACTGTTGTAACCCGGCCATCCGTTGCCTCTGTAAAAAATATGATATTTGTTAGTTGCATATTTTTGTTTAATTACTTTTGTGGCATTATAGCTTATCATTCCCGAACAGGCAATGCCGATTTTAAAAATATTGTTAAAATTTTCAATGGCTTTAATTTGACACGGTGTACCAACAACGGCAATTTTTTTGTTTTTAATTTCATCTGCGTTTAGGTATGCCAAAACAGGCACGCCAACATATCTGGATGCAAAATCACGCGGTGAGGATGATAACTTTTCTATATTGTACTTTGTAAGTTTAACGGCTGTTGAATCAAAAATATTTTCATTGTCTTCTTTTATAACAAGGGCAAAATCAATTATGTCATTTTTTGTTAAATATCTTAAAAGAGAATTTACAACGCCGCCGGATGTTGCCGCTTTACGAATATTTTCGTCTTTGCTGTGGGCAAGCACAATTTTTTTATTTTTTCCAACGGGAGAGTCTGTTTTATTAATTGGATTTGTGCCGGGGCATAGGGCAAGGCATTTGCCGCAATTTTTGCATAAGCTTTGGGAAATATTAAAATCATAAAAACCTGTTTTTTTGTTTTCCGTAAAACTTACAGCACCAAAAGGGCATATGCTTTTGCACATGCCGCATTTGTAACACTTATTTGTTTTTATAATTTTATTTACCGAATTTTCCATTAAAAATTCAACTTCTTTAATTCATTTTCCAAAATCATTGTGGTTTCTTTTGATTTTAATGTTATTTCATCATTTATTTCACAAAGATGGTTTTTAATTTTTGAATAATTGCTTTCTAATTTATTGATTTTTTCTTTTAAAGTATCTGCAGTTAAATCAAAAATGTTAATGCAGTAATCTTCTAAACCTATAAGCTGTGTAAAACCGCGCATTTTTTGCTCGTAAGATATTGATATAAATGGAGTTTTCATTTTTGCTGAAAAAACGTTTGAATGGTATCTTAATCCGATTACAAAATGCAGTTTTTCAATAATGTATTGTTGAAAATAACAGTCGTGCATGTCATCAATAACAAAGCAGTTGTCGTTAATTACAAACTTTTTCATATAATTGTAATCGTTTGCCAGCCCAAATAATTGTGGAATAAAAACAATTTTGTAACCGCTTTGTGTTAAATATTTTATCGTTTCTTTAAAAGTGTTTTCTATATTGTTTTTAATTTGCGGATTGTTTAAATAATTTGGGTGCCACATTAAATCGGTTATTGTTATTCCAACAATTTTTTTGTCTGTTTTCAAAAAATTGTTTAATTCGGAATAATCTTTTAATTGCTTCTTATATTTTTCATGGTTTATTTTATGTTGAACCGCACTGTCAAGCGTTACAATAACATCTTTTTTTAAATTTAATTTTTTTGCATACTCGGCTGAAAGGGCTTCACGTGTAGTAATGAATTCAGCACCGTTGTATATTTTTTTTCTTAAAATATTTTGCGCTTTTTTGTTAAACGGACCCATTGATGGAGCGTAAAATCCATAAGGTTTTTTTAAAGCTTTTGTAATTAAAAATTTGAAATATGAGTTATATTGTGTTGATTTATATATATCACCCATTGAAGGTCCGCCCGGAGCATGTAAAATAAAATCTGCTTTTTTTATTTGAGTAATAAGGCTTTTCATTTCTTTAGTAACGGCAAACTTGCCTTTGCTTAAAATTAAAAAAGGTATGTCTGCATAATTTTTTCTTGTAAAACATTTTTCAACAATTACATTTATGTTGCTGTCGTTTTCATATGGAAATTGCTGCATTTCTTTTCCGACAAAAAAAGTAAATTTAATGTTAGGGTAGATTTGGCGAACTTCATCAATCATGGCTCTTAATGCCGATTCGTCGCCTCTGTTGTTCCAAGCGCTGTTAAATAAAAGTATGTTCATTTTATTTGTCCTTAAATTTAGGGTTATGTTGTTATTGTAATTTTAGGTCTTGCTAATTTTTTTACTTTAAATTTTGGTTTGGCTTTTCTTATTTGGGCGTATTCATACTCAAAAATTGCCCAATATAAAACAAGGTTTAGCATTCTTTGACCGTCAAATATGCACAGTGATGCCTGTGTGGATGCAATAAGTACCGTTATACCTATTATAATAAGTTTGTTTTTACTGTTGCTTAAAATAATATTTACAGCGCAAAAAAGCATTCTTCCAAGCACTAAAACAGCTAAAATTATTCCTAAAATACCGTAGTGGTAATACATGTTTGCTATGCCTAAATCATCCAAGCAGTAAACGCCGTCTTTACCAAAGAAAACGGCAGTTCTTGCAGCTGTATCAGGGTTAAGGAATCCTAAACCAAGCAGTATGTTGCTTTTCGGAAATTGCCTGAAATAATCTCTTGCCAAATCTCTTACAACAGATGAAAGTCCCAGTTCATCGGATTCTCTTGAAAAGGATTCAATAAAGTTTTCAAACATACCGGATGATAAAATCAGGGCTGCAACGATTATAATAAGCGTTACGGAAACTATTTGCTTGTTTTTCGGTCTTTTTTTTGCAATCAGCATAACTGTAAATGTTGCGGCATAGCCTATAATATCCATTCTTGTCATATCAACATAAAGAATGTAAAAAATTAAAAATAAATCTGCCGCCAAATAGCCGTAGAAATTGCGCTTTTTAGGCGAGCTGTTAAGCAACTTGTTTGTAAAATAAATAAATGAAAGAGCACCGAATCCCATAAGCATAACTCTTGTTCTGCCATATCTTATTGAACTTTCAAACCAATTTAGAATTGAAATCCCGGCAATGTTATATACAAGTGCTTTAAGCGCTTTAAATGCAGCAACTATAAGCATAATTATTGAAATGTCTTTCAAAAGTGTTTCGTAGCCGTTGTTTGATTCTAAAATGTATATAAACGGCACAAACATTAAAAAATATGCAAAATATTTTGCCGCTCCGTATATAGAACGGATTCCTTGGTCATATTTAATAACGCCGTAAAGGCAGTGAATAAACAAAAAAATTGCAAGATAAAATAATAATATGTAAAAATATGTTGTGTACGCCTTTGTGGCGTTTTTTATTTTTTTGTTAATTATGCTGTTGAAAAATAAACCTACAGATATTACAAAAACAATGCTGTATTGCATTGCGGCACTTCTTAAAATCGGCATGGAAATTATGCAAAAAAGCCCGCAAGAAACCATTATCATAAAAAGTGTTATGTTGTAGATTATACTGCTGTTGTATTTGATTTTCATTTATTATGTGTTCCTTAATATTTTTTTGCTTGATTTAATAAACATTAAAGCATTTTTAAATTGATGTTCCTTGGTAAATGTAAATAAAACTTCAAGGCATCTTATATTTTTTAAAAGATTTAATTTGCTTTTGCTGAAATTTTTATAGTTTTTAAAAAAATACAACTCGGATTTTAAGTTTTCCGTGCGTGTAAATAAATTTGCATTGCCGCCTGTGGAGGCACCGTGAAAGTGATATGCTGTTGCTAAGGGGTCAGTGGCAATTTTTAAATTGCTTTTTGCCGCTTTTTCGGCAAGTATGTATTCTTCAAAATAAAGAAACGTGTTTTTATCAAAATAACCTATGCTTTTAAATTTGCTTGTATCTGCAATAAAAACAGCACCGGAAATCCAGTAAACATATTCAAATTTTTTTGCAACATAGTTGTTTTGGTATTTTCTTTTTTTGTCAAAGTTGTGAAAGTATGTTTCGCTTAGAATGTATTTTTTAAAATTCGGAGCCTCTTTTTTTATGTTTTGCTGTATTGTGCCGTTTGGGTATTTCAGCCTTGGAGCTATTGCCAAACAGTCGTTTTCGCAAATATCGTTATATAGCTTGTCAATAGCGTTATTGTCAAAAATAATGTCGTTGTTTGAAATAAGAATTTTGTTGCAGCCATCTTTTTCGGCAAGGTTAATCAGCAGGTTGTTGCCGTTTGCATAGCCTGTGTTTTGTTTGTTTTTAATAAATACAACTCGCTTATTGTTTTTATAAATTCGCTCTAATTCCTGTGCGGAATCATTTGCAGATGCATTATCAAGCAAATATATTTTATATGGCGATTTAACTGTTTTAAAAACAGAATTTATGCAATCAACGGTTTTTTGCCATTGATTATAATTAATAATCAGTATTCCTAACATAATTAATACAGGCTTTCTAATTCTTTTACTGTTTTTTCAATAGAAAATTTTTGAGCGCTTGCATTTGAATAACGGCACATTTCCATGTATGAATTATAGTTGCAGCTCCAAATATCATAAACTTTTTTAATGGCTTCGGCAAGTGCGGAAATTGTAAAATCATTTGCAATAAATCCGTTTTTGCCGTTTTCTATTATTTCTGTCATTGCACCTTCGTTATATGCAACACATGGCACTGCACAGCTTAATGCTTCGGCAAGGGTAAGTCCGAAGCCTTCGTTAATTTTTGCCGGGTGAACAAACAAGTGTGCGTTTTTTAATTGATTTTCCACATTCGTTTTTTCTCCGCACAGATAAACCTGATTTCCAATGCCGTTCTTTTTTGCAAGTTCTTTTAATTCTTTGTCATATCCGTTGTAGCACCTGCCTATAATCATAACATTAATGTTGGGCAAGTTAAGTGCGCCTGCGGCATTTATTAAATTATGAACGCCCTTATATTTTATTACACGTCCTATATAATAAATGTTAAATGTATCGCCGTTCTTGTTGTAATTTGGCTTAAATTTTTCAGTGTTGATTCCATTGTAAACGGTTTGAATTATACCGTTTTTTAAATTGTATTTTTTTTGGTAGCTTTCTTTAACGGAATTTGAAATTGCAATGGCTTTGTCGCAATGGTTAAAAGCAGATATATCAATGTAATCGCTTAAAGCGTTTTTCATTTTGTTTTTGTAGTTAATCATTTCAATGTTTGAATGAAGGTAAACAAGCATTTTAATGTTTTTTAAATGTTTTTTTGCAAATGTTGCAATATATCGTATAATCGGTGCGCCGCTGTGGGCAATTAAAACATCAGCATTGTTTTCTTTGCAAAACTTTACAAGCTTAATTCCTTCACCTATAAAATTTGTGTGGCTTCCGTTTTTTATAACAACTTTGCATCCCATTTCTTTCATTTTGTCTGCAACAATGCCGCCTTCAAAAAGAAAGTAAAAAATATTATTGTTTTTTGATTTTTCGGCAATATCTTTTGTTAAAACGGAAATTCCGCCTGTGCCGCCGGATAATTGTAAATGAACAATATTCATTTTTGCTCTTTCCTTTTTTGAATAATTTTTTTAATTTTTCTTTTTGCGTCGTTGAATCGGCATTTAATGTAAGTTGCTTTGTCTTTAATTGGAGTTTTTGGGTTGTATTTTTCAATAATTTCTTTTGTAACTTTTTCGTTTTTAGGGAAAAAGCCTTTATTTGTTATGTAAAAGTTTTCACTGCCGTTTGTGTGGTCAATCATTTTTCTTGATGAAAAATGAATATAGTTAAATTCTTGAGTTTTTATTTCATTGTTAACAATAAAATCTCTGTAAACTCTGCCGTTTTCGTAATAAAAAACCTGATAGTCGTAGTTGTTTGTTAAAAGCTCTTGCTTGGTAATAAATGCGTCTGTAAGTGTAAATCTGTATCGGCGCTTTGTAATGTCGGCAAAATCACGTGAAATGTATGTAGGCACATTTAGAATTTTAAATTTTTTCTCCATTCCAAGCACTTCGTCAAAAACAGCAATGTTAGCCGTTGTAAAAACGTCTTTGTAATTCATTCCGCCGTCTTTTGTAAATCTTTTGTTGTTTTCATCTGTGTTTTTATAAATGCAAAGATGCCCGAATCTGTAAATTTTTTCGTAATCTTCCTTAGGTAAAAAAGATTCTAAATCACCAAGTACCGTGTCTATGTCAATATGACCCCAATAATCGTAATTTTTTATGTGTTTTTGAAAAACCAATCCGTAAGCAGGCTTGTAATCACACAGCTTATAAGGGTTGTTAAGGGTTATTTTAAAGTCAAAAAAACTTTGAAAATCATTTTGAATGTCGGCAAAGGTTTTCTTTATTATTTTAACGTTTTTCGGTAACGGTTCAAATTCTTCCAGGCTACAGTCTGAAAAAATCAAAAAATCAATATTTTTGTTTTTTTCGGCACTTTTAAGCCAAATTCTGAAATTGCTTGGAAATTTGCCGAAATATGTTGTAATAAGAACTAATTTCATAATTCACGCCTGTTGCTTTCAGTTTGATCTTTTAACTGCTTTGTAAATGTTGTAAATAAATTTGTTGTTTTTTGCTTTTCTTTTTAAAATTCTTAATGGGTTTGTTTTTTTATAAGCTGCCGCTAAGCCTTTTCTTAAGTAAATTTTTTGAAATTTTTTATAACTTCTCGGTTTTTGGAAAGGGTGCTTTAATTGACTGTTTCCGTTAATTGCTTCTTCAATGCTTCTTTCTTCAAAAATCAAATCTTCTTTACAGTTGTTAAATAGTTTTATTCCTTTGTTTGTAATCGGAAGTACAACGGAAATGCCGTTTTCGTTATCGTTTAATAAACATGAATCGTTACCAAGTCCCCAAAAATCCCCAATAGTTATGTCTGAAACTCTTTCTGGCTTTGCAAAGCGGCATTTATAGCAACTTTCTCTGTAAAACATTCCAAAAATAAATGAACTGTAAAAATCCGAATCCGTCATTTGTGTTTCATTTACGTTTTTTTCGTTTTTAAATGTTTTTAAAATGAAATCGTTTTTACTTCTAAATGAAACGTTTGTAAATCCGGTGCCTATTTCATCTTTTAGGTATTTTTGTGATGGTACGCCATGGCATATAACGTCTGCCGTAAATAAATTGTTGTAATCTTTTTGTAAAAAGTTTTTAAGACCTGCAATTTGGCAGGGAGTTCCTGTGAAAAGCACGGTTTTTCCGTTGTTTAAGTCGTTTTTAACATCCTTAAATATGCTCAAAATATAGCTTTGTACGTATTTTGAACCTTGAAGTTTTTTTAAGTCGGCAAAATTATCAACTCTAATGTGTTTTACGGTGTCGTTACAGTATGCGGCACCGTAAACAACGCCGGATTGATTTATAACGTGTTTTGAAAAAACTGCCGCAATTCCTCCGCTTGTGCTTGATTCATGAATATGCTTGTCTTTTGCATATGCGGCAAAACATTTTTGCGGATATTTTACTTTCGGCATATTTGAAATAGGGCAAACTTTTTTGCACAAGTTGCAATTAATGCATTTTGTACTGTTAATTTTCGGAAAAACGTATCCAAATTCATCTTCGTTTAATGAAATTGCGTTTTTGGGGCAAATGTTTTCACAGGCACCGCATCCGCAACAATTTTCTTTTTCGTTAAACAAAGAATTCATAAGTTTGTTTTTCCTTTCTTAAATGTTTATGATTTTGTTTATAAAATCAAATGATTTCTTTCTTTCTGCCTGTAATAATTTGTTTGCTGTTTCAAAATTTGTTTTTTCATTTATAAAATGAAAATCGTTGTAATTTTTTAATATCCTGTTTTTCAAATCAGTAAGCTCAAGAATGTTTTGATTTCGTGTTCTTGTTTTGCTTGGTAATATTTCAATAAATTCGGTATTAAAATTAATGGCAAATGCCGTTCCGTGAAAGGAATCTGTTATCATATAGTTTGCATTTTTTACGTAAGACAAAAATGTTGCCACAGTAGGTAAGTATACAGGTGTGCCGCCTTTTACCGTTCTGTGTAAAAGGGGAGTAAGCCGTATTAATTTCATACCGGCTTTCTTTGCAAATTTTTTGGCGTATCTGTCCATTTCATCATTGCTGTGCAGTTGATATAAAAGAACATAATTGCCGGTTTTGTTGCTTTTAATTAATTTACTCCATTCATCTCCTGTTAATAACAAGGTTGGGTCAAGCACTTGAACAGCGTTGATATTTTCTTTTTGTAAAATTTCAACTGCACTTTTTTCACGAACGGAAATTAAATCATATTTGTTAAGAAAGTTTTTTATTGCTTCAGAAATTTGTGGGTTGAATTCTGTTTTTCCAAAGCTGGCGGCATAAGCAACTCTTTTTGCCCCTTCCGGTGCAAAAGATAAAAAATAGTTTTCGTCAAATGGTTCGGCACCTATTTCACCCCAAACCTGGTCGCTTCCCGTGCAATAAATATCTGCTTTTGGGCAGTTTTGTTTTAATTCTGTTGAATTGCCGAATAAAGCGTTGCTTTGGTTTAAATATTTGTTTCTTTCTTTTTCAAAACGGTGTTGTGAAAAAACATATTCCGGTGCCTGAATAGTTTTGTATACAAATCTCGTTAGTTGATTTTTATTCCATTTAGGCGATTTTTTTAAAAGCGTGTTTGCAATGTTTGTGCCACGCTCATCGTAGCGAATGTAATTTATAATTTCACATTTTGCGTTTGCTTTTTCAAAAACAGACTGAAGTGCATATGCTTGCAATAAAGAACCGTAATTTGTAATTGAGTGCCGTGTAATAACCGCAATTTTTATTAAGTTGTTATTTGGCTGCATTTTAGCACCTTCAATCGGTCGTAATTTTTTGTTTGCTTTTCTTAACATATTTTGTTGGGTAAAAGAAAAAGTCAATAAATTTAATTTTTTCGCCCGTCATTGCAACAATAATAGGTCCTGCAAAGCTTATTAAAATGCCAAGTGCAATGTGTATTGCGGCATTTGTTATGCCGACTTTTATTAATATTGCCCGTAATGTTGCCGCAAAAATTGTGTGCAACAGAAAAACAGGCATTGTGTATTTTGATAAAAATTCAAGTACCTTTGGTTGTTTGTTTTGCTCAAAAATGTAACAGAAAAGCAGCATAAACCCAAGGCAGGCAAATATGCTCATAATAAAATCATAACACGGAAAATTAATATTGTATTTAAAATAAACAGCGTTTAATATTCCAAATAACGCAATACAAAGCACCCCGCCATAAAGTTTGAATTTTTTAAGCAAGCTGTTTATATTAAAGTATTGTAAAGCCATACCCGTTGCAAACCAAATTAAATTTGAAAATATGCAAGATACGGCGTAAATATTAATAGGAATAAGCCCGGAAATAATTTTAAAAATTAAACCTATTGCAATAAGTATTCCTGCACCGTTTTTGTTTTTGATTGTTGGAGTTATAACAAAAAGCAAGAAAAGGCAGTATAAATACCAATAAGGCGACAGGGGATTTAAAAATAAAGAATTTATTATTCCGCCTGTTTGCTCATTTATATTAGATGAAAATATGTTTTTAATTACCCATGTTAATATTGAAAATGTAAAATATGGTACGCCTAATGCAATGGCTTTTTTAATTATGTTATTTGCATGGCTTTTAAAATTGATTTCTTTTGTTGTTTTTTGATAAAGATAACCGGAACAAATAAAAAAACAGTTGAACGTGAAACAAATAAATTGTTTTGTTAAACCACAAATATGATGCGCTTTCAGGCATAATGCCTGCTTTTACCATGCTTTGAAAGAAATGACCCAGCACAACAAAAATGCAAGCAAACAGTTTTATATTATCTATTTGAATTTCTCTTTTTAAAGGATGGCTGTTCATAAAATTATCTCTCCGTTAAACCTTTTGGCTTTCCAAATCCTCGTTAACAATTTCTTCGCCGGTTTTTGTTTTTAATTGCTCTTTAGACCGCTGTGAAAGTCCATCGTTTACAACGGCATTTAAATCGCAGGTTGAAAGTGCATCAAGCTCTTCTTTTGTAACTTTACCGTCTCTGTAATCACGCACTATAGGCAGTTCGTACATACTGTACTTTTTATCTTTGAAAAATCTTAAAAACTTGTGTTTAATAACCCACATTGCAGGTGTGGCAATGTATTTGTGCATAGCAGGTGAAACAGAGCCAATCATCCAACAATTTCTGTCGCAGTTTCTAACGGCGTTGCGCACGTTTTCAGCTTGTTCGCTGTTCCACAGTTCGTCCCAACTTTGGTTGTTAATATTGCCCATAACAAGTTTTTCTTTTGTTCCGTTGCAGGGCATAACATCGCCGTAAGGGTCAACAAAAAAGGTATCAAATGCCATATCGCAGGGTAACAGTCTTTTTTGACCGTAAATATAGTTAATAAGACCGTGGTTGAAATAAGCTCTAAACCATTTTTTAGGGCTGTTGCTTTTAAGAAGTTCATTTATTAAGTCTTCAAAATTTTGTGCAACATAAGGACGGTCTTTAATAATGTTTTTTGCCTCTACAAAATAAAAAGAGTTATGAAGTGATGCTGTGGCAAATTCCATATTCATTTCGTTTGAAAGTTTGTAAAGAGGGACCAAATCTTTTGCGTTGGCATCTTGCACCGTCATTCCAAAGCCAACGTCTTTCATTCCCATTTCCACAAGCTTTTTAAGGGTTGTGTAGCCCTTGTTGAATCCGTCTTCCAAGCCACGAATACTGTTGTTTGTTTCTTCCAATCCTTCAATGGAAATTCTGATTCCTATATTTGGAAATTCCTTGCAAAGCTCTACAATTCTGTCTGTAAAAAAGCCGTTTGTGGAAATAACTATTCTGTCGCTTTTTTTATATAATTCGGTAACTATTTCTTTTAAATCCTGCCTTATAAACGGTTCACCGCCTGTAATGTTTGTAAAGTACATAGGCGGCAGTTTTTTTATTGCCTCAACAGTTAATTCTTCATCGGGTTTAGACGGCTTTTTATATCTGTTGCACATATTGCAACGGGCATTGCACCTGTATGTAACTATTACTGTTCCGTTTAATTTTTTTGCCATTGCATATCATTCTTTCGGTTTATTTTGTGTAAATTTCAATTAGTTTTTCTGCGTATTCACGCACATTGTTAAATTTGGTGTTAAAACAGTTTTCACTCATTTCACGGGCAAGATTTTTGTTGTTTAAAATCATTTTTACTTTAAGTGCCAAATCTTTTTTATTGCCGGGCTCAAATAAAAATCCGTTTTCACCGTTTTTAATAAGTTCCGGTATTCCGCCTATGTTTGCACCAACAACAGGTGTGCCTGAATTTATGCTTTCCATAACGGAAAATGGGCAATTTTCATACCAAATACTTGGGTAAATTGTGCACACGGCATTTTTTATAAGCTCGTTTAATTCTTCGCCTGTTTTAAATCCTACGTTTTTAACGTTTGGCAATGAATTTATAAAATCTTCTAAATTGCCGGCTCCGGCACACACTAAATTAATGTCGCTAAGTCCGTCAAACAATTTTACGCCTTTTTCTTCATCAAATCTGCCGAAATAAAGTACATAATCATCTTTTTGGTTTGTTTTTGCGTTTTTGTCTGTAGTCGGTTCATTATCTATAAAGTTATGCAAAACAACTGTTTTTCCCCTAAAAACAGGGTTTGTTTCCAATTTGGTTTTCATAAATTCCGTTGGGCAAATAACGGTGTCTATATTTTCGTAAACACTGCGCTTATCCCAATATTTTGCTTCTATTGTGCCCATAAGGCTTTTTGCCGTTGAGCCGTGAATGCATTTGTTCTTTAAGCATTCACCAAAATTACCATGGGTGCATTTTTCGCAAATTTCATTGTTTGTATAAAGCATGTGGTTTGGGCAAATCAGTTGATAATCGTGGGCGGTGTAAACCGTTTTAATTTTTTTGCCGCATTCTTTTTCAAATTCTTTAATGCCTAAAATAATGCTTGGCGTAAGCTGGTAGTTAAAATTGTTTAGGTGAACAACATCCGGCTCAAAATCTTTTAAAACCGTTTTTATTTTAGTCTTTGCCTCTTTTGAGTAAACGGTTTTTAGTGAGTATGAAATCTTTTTTAAAGGCGACGCCGTGTGAAAGTCCATATCGCTTGTATATTGACCGGCGTTGTTAAAAACGCAGTTGCCTTGGTGCTCCATTCCGAAATATTGCACCTCGCAACCCATATTTTTCAGTTGCTCGCCTAATTTTAATATGTAAGTTTCAGAACCGCCTTTTTTAAATAGGAATTTATTAACTGTTAAAATTTTCATTTTTACACCTTTTGATTATTTTTTCGGATAAAAATTTAAACCCATATTTAACCGCAACCGAAAAAGCTACAGAACCGATTAATACCATAACGGAAGTAAGTATGTATTGGATAATATCGTTGTTTAAAACAGTATTTAATTTGAATTTTTCAATAATTCTGAATATAAACATGTGGGAAAGGTAAATTTCAAAGCTTATTCCGCTTATAAATTTTGCTGCCGGGTTATTAAGTAATTTGCCATTGTATGTTATTGCAAAAATTAATATACATACAAATGAAAGCAAAATTGTTAAATGCGTTGTTTCAAATAAATAGTAAACGGCAATACTTGCACATACTAAAATAAAAGCAATCCAAGGATTAATTTTTTCAATTTTATCTTTATATAAATAAATTAAACCGCCTGCAACAAAAAAGCAGAAGCTAAATAAAAAATTTCTGCCTGTTAAATTAAAATAGTTTGCACAAATAATGTTTGCAACTATACTTGCGGCAAAAACCGCCCAGGCACGTGCTTTTGTTTCTGTAAGGAAGCAGAAAAAAGGAAAAGCTAAATAAAAAATAAAAATAAGCCCTATAAACCAGCCAACGCCTATAACGGAAATTTCATTTGGTATAAATCCAAACATAAGCGTTAAATCCGCAAAACCTTCACACAGTGCCGAAATTGAGTGAGATAGAATTACATCCATTAAAACAAGCAAACCAAAAAACGGCCAAATTTTTATTATTCTTTTTTTGTAAAAATCGGAAACGGAAATGTTGCCGATTAACATTTTTTCGTGGTAACCGCAACATAATCCGAAGGCAGAAATCATCATGAAAAGAAAAATAAAATTACCAAGGGACGCTATTATTTTATTGTACGCAAAGCCGGAAATATTGTAATTGTTGTTTGCTTTAACATGCATTAAAACTATTCCGATTGCTGCCAATGCTTTTAATCCGTCTATTGAATCGTAGCGATTTCGTTTCATTTTAATCAGCCTTTTTTATATAAATTCAGTGTTTTGTTTGTAATGTCGTTCCAATTATATTTGCTTAAAACATAATCGGCGGCATTTTTTTTGTAATTTAAAACTTCATTTTCGTTATTTAGCAAATTGCTAAGCTGTTTTTTTAAGTCTTCTGTGTTGCCTTTTTTAAAATATTTTGCGTTTTCGCCGCATACCTCTGTGCATTCTGCTATATCTGATGTTAAACAGCAGTTGCCGTAGCTCATGGCTTCAAGCAGGCTGAGCGGCATACCCTCAAGGTCGCTTGGCAGGCAGTAAACATATGCGTTTGAATACAGTTCTTCCAAAATTTCACCTTGCACAAAATCGGTGAAAATAATGTTTTTATTTATTTTTGCCAACTCTTTAACTTGTGCCATATATTCGCCTGTGTGGCTTGCACCGCCTGCAATAACAAGTTTTTTATTTGTTGAAATTTGATTGTAAGCATTTATAAGGTAATGAATTCCTTTTTCAGGCACAATTCTGCCCAAGTAAAGAATATATTCGTTTTTTTCAATGCCGTATTTTGCTTTAATTTCGTTGTCGTTCTTTATAACCGGCTTTTCAATTCCGTTTGGAATATAAACGGTTTTTCTGCCGTAAGTATCAATAAAATATTGTTGCACGTTTTTTGAAAGCACAATAATTTCATCTGCATATTTTGCGGCGTTTTTTTCGCCCCATTTAAGAAAACGTGTGGCAAAACCGCCCCACTTCGAGCGTTGCCAGTCAAGTCCGTGTATTGTAACAATAACTTTTTTGCCGAACATTTTGGGAATAAACGCCATTGATGCAGGCCCCTCGGCATGAATGTGAACAACATCATAATTGCCGAAAGCTGTTTTTAATGCCGCTAAAAAACTGTAAACTACAGCATTTAATTTACTGCTTTGAAATGTAAAAACGGTTTTAATTTTAACGCCCTTGTAGTTTTTTATTTTTTTTGTTTGTTCAAATTCTTTTCCGGCAACGTGATGCCCTTTCCTGTTATACACGGTAACTTGATTGCCTTTTTTTGCCATTCGCACGGCAAGTTCTTCAACAACAATTTCTACACCGCCTTCACGAGAGGGGATTCGTTTATGCCCAAACATTGCAATTTTCATTTTTTTATTCAGCACCGATTCCTTTTAAAACAACTTTTATTGTTTTAAAAAATATTTTAATGTCCAACCACAGACTCCAGTTATCTATGTATTCACAGTCAAGTTTAACTATTTCTTCAAAATCGTGAATGTTAGACCTGCCGCTGACTTGCCACATTCCTGTAATTCCCGGTTTCATGGAAAGTCTGCGTTTGTGGTGACTTTCGTATTTTTCAAATTCGTCAAGTGTAGGGGGGCGAGTACCGATAAGGCTCATATCGCCTTTTAAAACATTCCAAAATTGAGGCAATTCGTCAATACTTGTTTTTCTTATGAATTTGCCTACTTTTGTAATTCTCGGGTCCTCGTCCATTTTAAACATAAGGCCGTTCATTTTATTGTTTTTTTCAAGTTCTTTTTTTCGTTCTTCTGCATCTACATACATTGAACGCAATTTGTAAATGTTAAATATTCGCCCGTTTTTTCCAACACGCTGCTGCTTAAAAATTAACGGACCTTTTGATTCTATAAGTAACGGAATTGCCGTTAAAGCAATTATGGGGGCAGAAAGAATTGTGCCTATAAGTCCAAAAACAAAATCGAAAATTCTTTTTGCAATGGCACCTGTTGTGCTTATGCTTTTTGCCGTAAAGCTTGCCATGGGGTAGCCTGCATACATTGAACATTCCATTTTGCCAAATCCGGGGGAATTAACAATTTCTTCCGAAACAGGAATGTTAACATGCACTGTAACTCCCATGCTTTCAAGTTCTTTAATGTGGTCGTTTGTGTTTATTGCCAGCCCTACGGGAGTGTTTATAAAAATTTCGTCAAGTGATGAATTGCGAACCCATTTCATAAAGTTTGTGCCGTTTGCCATAACCGGCACACCTGCAATTTCACTCACGGTTTCCAAATCATAGGAAAGAGTTACTTTTGTGTTTCCGTTTTCATCAATGCTTTCCTCGGGGTGGTGGTATTTGTAAACTCCGTCTTCATAAACGGCGTCTATAAGGGCAATGCCGGTTATTTTTCTGCCCCAGTCCTCCGAAAGGCTTTGCAAAAATGTTTCGGCACGGTCGCTTGATGTAATAATCCCCACCAAACTTGCCATTTTGCTTTCGGAAAATTTCATTATTAAAATTCTTTTTAAAATGTACCTTCCGCCAGAGGAAAGGCATATGTAGAGAAATAAGGAAATAACAAAAAAGTAACGGGATTGCAAGAGCTCGTTTTTTGTAAGCACCATAAATACTGCCACAGTCATATAGGTTAAAAGGCAGTTTCGTAAAACAGAAATAAATTCAGCCGTTCTGCTTCTTTTTTCAAGGTTGATTGATGATGAAAATCCTAAAAAAACAACAGAAAAAGATATAAAACTTATAAAGCAGTATGCCAAAACGGAATCAACGTCTATTTCAGGCATTTTATTAATTGTTGCGCTTATAACAAATGCCGCTGTACTTGCTGCTAAAAGGGCAATAAAGTCAACAAAATATTCAAATATAAGCTGTATTTCTTTTCTTTTGCTCATTGCTTTTCACCGAGAATCTTATTTTTTGTAGCCGTAACCGTAGCCGTAGCTGTAACCGCCGTATTTATAGTCATATTTTCTGTAATATGAATAATATTTGTGTCTGCTTGTTGAAATGTCGTTTAAAATAACGCCCAAAACATTTCCGTCAATGCTTTCAATGTTTGAAAGTGCGGTTTTAACATCTGAATTGTCGGAAACATTTGCTTTAACAATAAGAATGTAGCCTGTTGATTTTTGTGCAAACACCGTTGCATCTGTTACAAGGTTAACAGGCGGTGTGTCAATAAACACACAATCGTAATGTTCCTTAACAAAGGATAAAAGCTTATCCATTCTTGGAGATGCAAGTAATTCTGCCGGGTTTGGCGGAATTTTGCCGGATGTTAAAAGAGAAAGATTTTCTATTTCTGTTTTGGAAACAGTAATATTGTCTGTTAAACCTGCCAAAATTTCGGAAAGTCCGTTTTTAACAGGCACTGAAAACATTCTGTGCACCGTGGGGTTTCTCATATCTGCGTCAATAAGCAGCGTTCTTTTGCCCATTTGTGCAAATGAAATTGCCAGATTAATGCTGTTTATTGTTTTTCCGTTGTTAGCTGTTGGGCTTGTAACAACAAAAATAGGGCAGTTTTCACCTTTTTGGGTAAACATAAGGTTTGTTCTTATTGATGAGTACGCTTCTTTAACAACAAAAGGAGATTCGGGACTGAGCATTTTTTTTATGTCGTTTCTTGAAAATGCAGAAGTTTTTTTGTCTTCGTCTTTTTTCTTTTTAAAAAGAGCCATGGTTATTTATCTCCTTTCTTTGAATTTGCCGAGTTCATAACTTCCTCTAAACTGTTTGACGGGGAATGTTCTTTTTCAGTGGCAGGAATAAGTCTTGGAATAGAGCCCAAAAGAGGCACGTCAAATTCACGTTCCAAATCTTTTTCGCTGGTAATTGTGGAATCAAACAATTCGTAAACAAAGAATGCGGCAAATGAAAGCACAAAGCCCATTAACGCACCTATAACAATGTTTTTCTTTAAATTTGGAGATGACGGTGAATCAGGCACCTTTGCATAGTCTATAATTTCAACGCCGCCGGCTTTAATTGTTCTTACAATTTCACTTGGTGCCACATCTGCAATGGCATTGGCAATATTTGCGGAAAGCACGGCGTCCGTGCTTGTAACGGAAACGCTGAAAATTTCTGTTTCGTCAACCTGAGAGCAGGAAATCATTTTTTTAAGCTTGTTTGTTGTGGTGTTTAATTCTAATTTTTCAATTACTTTTTCAAGCACAGTGTCGCTCTTTAAAACAACAATGTATGTTTTTACAAGTTGCTGTGAAGCTGCAAGTTCATTTTGACCTATGGAAGAATCAGTGCTTACTCTGTCTGTATTACTATAAACATACATAGAGCAGGATGTAGTGTATTTGGGCGTAATAAAGAAGCCTGTAATACAGCCGGAAAGAGTGGCACAAATTATTGTTGCAAGAATTATGTAAACCACCCTTTTTCGCATCATAAAAAATATTCTGCCTAAATCAATGTCTATTTCTCTTTCGTTATCCAAAGCTATAAACCTCCGTTTATTAATATATTATAATATATTAATTATTAATACAGTATTAATAATGATAACACAGATAAAACCAACCGTCAATGGCGATATTTGTAAAATAAAACAAGGAGGCAGAGAAAAAAACTCTGCTTCCTTGTTGAAAATGACGGAAATTTTATAAATTGTAGTCGATAGCAACGGATTTTTCCATAACTTCGTGCATATATGTTTTTACATATGAGCAATGGTATTCATCTTTTTGGTACAGGTCAAGGGCGTTTTCATCTTCTAAAACAACCTGCAAAATAACATCATATGAACGGGGAGAACCTAAAAAATCGCATCCTACTTCAATGTTCTTAATTAAATCAACTTTACCTTTCATAGATAAAAGCCTTTCTTTTGCTTCGGCTTTCTTTTCTTCGCTGTTGTCTTTTAATTTAAAGCAAACAATGTGTTTAATCATGGTTTTTCCTTTCTTAATTAAGTTGGTGTATATTTTAAAAGGGCGTCGAAAGACGCCCTTTTTGATTATTTTGCCACATCAAACGCTCTTGATTCACGAATAATGTTAACTTTAATTTGACCCGGATATTCCATTTCAGCCTCAATTTTTTTTGCAATTTCTCTTGCAATGTAAGGCATTTTTTCATCTGTAACAACATCCGGTTTAACCATTACCCGCACTTCACGGCCTGCTTGAATAGCATATGCTCTTTCAACTCCGTCAAAGCCTGTTGAAATTTCCTCAAGCTGCTGAAGACGTTTAATGTAATTTTCAATGTTTTCTCTTCTTGCTCCGGGACGAGCCGCAGAAACAGCGTCTGCCGCCTGAACAAGACAGGCAACAACCGTTTTACATTCCACATCGCCGTGGTGAGCCTGAATAGCGTTAATAATTGTTTCGTTTTCCTTGTATTTGCGTGCATATTCAACACCCAAGGCAACGTGTGAACCTTCAATTTCATGGTCAAGTGCCTTGCCTATATCGTGAAGAAGACCTGCACGGCGGGCAGTTTTTTCGTCAACACCCAATTCGGCAGCCATAAGACCTGCAATATAGCTTACTTCAAGACTGTGTTTAAGCACGCTTTGGCCGTAAGATGTACGATATTTAAGCTTACCTAAAAGCTTAACAAGCTCAGGATGAACAGAGCCGCAGTTTGCGGAAAGAACAGCCTTTTCGCCTTCTTGCTTAATGGTTGCTTCAACCTCTCGCTTTGATTTTTCGTAAAGTTCTTCGATTTTTGTAGGATGAATTCTGCCGTCTTGAATAAGATGTTCAAGGGTAAGGCGTGCAATCTCTCTTCTGACAGGGTCAAAAGAACTGATTGTAATTGCTTCCGGTGTGTCGTCAATAATAAGTTCAACACCGGTAATTGTTTCAAGGGAATGAATGTTTCTTCCCTCTCTGCCTATAATTCTTCCTTTCATTTCATCGTTTGGCAAAGCAACAACTGAAACGGTGGTTTCTGCCGTGTGGTCTGCCGCACAACGCTGGATAGCAGTGCCGATGATTTCCCTTGCAATAACTTCGCTTTGGTCTTTGATCATCTGCTCGTTTTCAATAATTCTTCTGCTTTTTTCGGTATCAAGTTCTTCTGAAAGAGATTGCAAAAGTTGTTCTTTTGCCTGCTCTTTTGTTAATCCTGATATTTTTTCCAGCATGTCAAACTGGCTTTTCTTGATGCTATCAATCTCGAGTAATTTTTCTTCAATTTGTTTTTGTTTAACATTAAGACTTTCGTTTTTGGATTCGATGGAATCCGCTCTTTTGTCCAGGTGTTCTTCTCTTTGGTTAAGTCTGTTTTCCTGGCGTTGAACTTCACTTCTGCGTTCTCGAATTTCTTTGTCTGCGTCAGAGCGAAGCTTGTGTATCTCATCTTTTGCTTCGATAAGGCTGGCTTTTTTTGTTTGCTCTGCCTCTGCTAAAGCATTGTTAATAATTTTTGTTGCTTCGGATGTTGCCGAGCCTATTTCTTTTTCATTTGCTTTTCTTCTGAATTCGGAACCGCCGAAAAAGCCGATTAAGCCAAACACAATCGCAACAATAATTGATATGATAACAACTGTTAATGTACTCAATATCCATAGCACCTCCTTCTGTTAATAATTTGTTTTTAAGTTAAATAATCATCAGAAAAGGAACAGTTTAATATTCAGATAGAAGTTTAAACAGTATGTAGAACTTCAAGTTAAATAATACACCTATATCTTGTATCTGTCAAGTTATTATATTGGGTAAACTTATATAATGTGGTTTGTTTTTAGGCATTAAAGTTGCAAAAATTTGTGCTTTTTGCCTGTTGACTTCTGTTAAATCGGTGTTATAATAGCCTTAATAAAGCGTTGAAGGGAACAAGACTGCGCCAACTTTTTATTTCAGAGAATGCCGTGTTTGCTGAAATCGGCATATAAAAAGCCGTAAGCCACCATCCCGGAGTGCCGTTAATACCGGTCGTATGCCTGCGTTAAAGGTTAAGAGCGGCAAGAATTATTTGATTACTTGCAATTCAGGTGGAACCGTGGATTTTATTCACCCTGTGTTTTTTAACACAGGGTTTATTTTTTTATTGGAGGTTTTTGTTATGAAAATTATGTTAAAAGACGGCTCGGTTAAGGAATATTCATCTGCTTTAACAGCTGCGGATATTACAAAAGATATTTCAATGGGCCTTTACAGAAACGCATGTTCCTGCAAAATTAACGGTCAGGTTAAAGATTTAAGAACAGTTGTTGATTCCGACTGTGATTTTGAAGTTTTGACTTTTGATGATGAGGACGGTAAAAAAACATTTAATCATACAGCGTCTCACATAATGGCACAGGCTGTTAAAAGATTATACCCACAGGTTAAATTAACTATCGGCCCTGCTATTGAAGATGGATTTTATTATGATTTTGATGTTGAAACACCGTTTTCACCGGAAGATTTGGAAAAAATCGAAAAGGAAATGAAAGCAATCGTTAAAGAAAATCCCGAAATTGAAAGATTTGAGCTTTCTCCTGCCGATGCTGTTAAACTTATGGAAGAGAAAGACGAGCCGTACAAGGTTGAGCTTATTAACGAGCATGCTGAAAAAGGCGAGCCTATCAGCTTTTACAAGCAGGGTGAATTTACTGAGCTTTGTGCAGGTCCTCACCTTATGGATATGAAAGTTGTTAAAGCATTTAAATTAACAAACTGCACAGGTGCTTATTGGCGTGGAGACGCTAAAAACAAAATGCTTTGCCGTGTTTACGGTACTGCTTTTCCAAAAGCTTCTATGCTTGAGGAACACCTTGCAATGCTTGAAGAGGCTAAAAAAAGAGACCATAATAAGCTTGGCAGAGAATTGGAACTCTTTACAACTGTTGATTATATAGGTCAAGGCTTACCTATTCTTTTGCCAAAGGGTACTAAAATCATTCAAATTCTTCAAAGATTTGTTGAGGATGAAGAGGCAAAACGTGGTTGGCAGTTAACTAAAACTCCTCTTTTGGCGAAAAGTGATTTATATAAAATTTCAGGGCACTGGGATCATTACAAAGAGGGTATGTTTGTTTTAGGTGATGAGGAAAAGGATAAGGAAGTTTTTGCACTTCGTCCTATGACTTGCCCGTTCCAATATCAAGCATATCTTAATAAGCCTCGTTCTTACAGAGATTTGCCGCTTCGTTATGACGAAACTTCAACTCTTTTCAGAAATGAGGCAAGCGGCGAAATGCATGGTCTTATCCGTGTTCGTCAGTTCACAATTTCAGAGGGACATTTAATGTGTACTCCGGAGCAGTTGGAGGATGAATTCAGAAGTTGTCTTGAGCTTGCAAACTTTATGCTTAAAACTTTAGGTTTATATGAAGATGCTTCTTTCCGTTTCTCACAGTGGGACCCTAATGACCGTGATAAATATATCGGTACAGAGGAGCAGTGGGACGAAGCACAGTCTAAAATGAAAAATATTCTTGACGATTTAGGCGTTGATTATAAAATCGGTATCGGCGAAGCTGCTTTTTACGGTCCTAAACTTGATATTCAAATTAAAAACGTTTTCGGCAAGGAAGATACTCTTATTACAATTCAAATTGACCAAATGCTTGCAGAAAAGTTTGGTATGGAATATGTGGACAGAGACGGCACTAAAAAGCATCCTTACATTATTCACAGAACATCAATCGGCTGTTATGAAAGAACACTCGCTTACCTTATTGAAAAATATGCAGGCGCTTTTCCGACTTGGCTTGCCCCTGTACAAGTTAAGCTTCTTCCTATTGCCGACAGGCATGTTGATTATCTTTATGACGTTAAGAAAAAGCTTGAATCAAAGGGCATTCGTTGTGAGCTTGATGACAGGTCTGAAAAAACAGGCTTCAAAATTCGTGCTGCACAGCTTGAAAAAGTGCCTTATATGATTATTGCCGGTGATAAAGATATTGAAAACAATCAAATTTCCGTTCGTTCAAGAAAGGACGGTGAATTAGGCGCAATGAGCCTTGATGATTTTGTTGCCAAAATTCTTGAAGAAGTTGAAACAAAAGCAATAAACTGATTAAAAACAAATGCATCCCTGCCGTTTTAAACAGCAGGGATTTTTTTGTGCAAAAAGGCATAAAAAAGCCGAATGAATAAATCATTCGGCAATTTTCTGTTTTTTATATTTTATTTTGCTTTGCAAACAAAAACGTTCCATCCTTTTTCTTCAAAACTTTCAATTATTTCAAATCCGTTTTCGGCAAAGGAATTAATAACTTCGTCTTTTCTTAAATCAATAATTCCGCCGGTAATGTAAACTCCGTCAGGTTCAAGAAATTTACCAACTTCTTTGTTAAATTCCATAATAATATCTGCCACAATGTTTGCAACAATAACATTATATGTTCCTGTAACCTTGTCTGAAAGGTTGCCGTTAACGGCATCAAATACAGGGGGTTCAAATCCGTTTTCCTTTGCATTTTCCTTTGCCGTTTTAACTGCCAGTTTGTCTATATCAACACCGAATGCGGATTTTGCGCCGAGTAAAAGGCTTGCTATTGAAAGAATACCGCTGCCGCAGCCTATGTCAAGTACCGTTGAGTTTTCATTAATGTATTTTTCCAGGGTTTCAAGACACAGCTTTGTTGTGGGGTGGCTTCCCGTGCCGAAAGCAAGACCGGGTTCAATATGTAAAACCTTTCTGTTTCCGGGGTCGTATTCTTCTTCCCAAGTGGGTCTTATTAAAAGTTTTTCGCCTATTGGCATGGGGTGAAAATAATGTTTCCAATTATTTACCCAGTCTTCTGCCTTACAGTCGCACAACTCCCAGCTGTGTTCAATATTTTGGTTATTAAGCCTTTCAGTGATAAATGAAATTGCTTCATATGGGTTTTCGTGTGGGTTTATGTACACATGAATATATGCTTTTGAACGGTCTTCTTTAAGCAGATTTTCGTCAATAAGGTCAATATGGGCAATTTCCATAACCTCATTTTCAAGGTCTGAATAATCTTCAATGTATATGCCGTAAGGAACAACCATATTTGCAATGTTTCCGGCAGTTTCAATGTCTTTTGTTGAAACGTGAATAATTATTTCATTCCAGCTCTCATTTTGTATATCACTCATAAATTTACAGCCTTTCTGTTTTGTCTGGGTCGGTTATTCTCCTAAGTTAACCTTGTGTTCCGTAGGTGCTAAGCCATGATTGTAAAGTTTTCGGTTGTCCAGCGCCCATTGTCTGTCAGTAAACGAACCGGGTTCAACCTTGGAAGTGGCGTTGTTAATTTCAAAGATAGTAGCATCCAGCGTGTCAAGTGATGACAGAATTTCAGCCTCTAAAAACATAGGCCTTATGGGAGAACCGTATTCCGGCACGCCGTGATGGCTTAAAATCATATGTTCAAGCAGTGTTATTTTTTCGCTGTTAATGCCAAGCTCTTTTGCTTTTTCTTCAACATACATTGCGCCTTTAACCAAGTGACCTATTAATTCACCTTCTGTGGAATAGCCTTTAACAAGTCCTGTATTGTTAAGTTCAAATTCCCAAGTTTTGGCAACATCGTGCAAAATTGCGCCTGATAAAAGCAAATCTTTATCAATGTTTGGGTAAATTTTACAAATTTCCTCTGCCATGCGAACAATGGAAATTGTGTGCAGCATTAAGCCGCCTAACATGGCGTGGTGAAGTCTGAATGCGGCAGGGCAGGTAATAAGAATATCTTTTTTATCGTTCATTATTGATGAAACAACGGCTTTTAAATCGTTGTCGCTAAAAGCATTAACACGTCTTAAAAGCATGTTGTAAATTTGTTCGCCGCCTACTTCCGTTGCAGGTACCAAATCTGCCATATTGTAGTTATCGCTTGAAGCGGCAGGACGTATTTGGTTTATTCTGAATTGGTCTTTTCCGTTGTATTGCTCAACAGAACCTCTTATTTTTACAATCATTTCAGCCTCAAACATATCGCCGCCTTTATAGTCCCAAAGTTTGGCAGGCATTTCGCCGTCTTTATCACCTATAATCAAGTCTAAATATGTAGAGCCGTTTTTAGTCGTTTTTTCTTCGCACTTTTTAAGTAAAACAAAACCGTCGCACAGACCGTTTGGAAGTTTTGTAAAATTCATTTCGGTTTTTCTCGCCTTTCGTGTGTAAATGTGGGTTAATTTGTATTGTTTCAATTATATAACATTAGTTTTGTTTAATCAAGTTTAACCCTTGTTAAGAGAATATATAGTCTCTAAATTCTTGACAAAGCATTGTGCGGTTGGTAAAATATAAAATGATTTAATATATCTTAATTCTGTTTAAGGGGAATGAAAATGGATATAGCAGATAATTTGTGTATGAATTGTTTTAATAGATTAACAGGTGGCAGCGTTTGCACGGAATGCGGTTTTGATAATGACAGTGTAACGCCTATGCTTTATTTGCAAAGAAAAACATTGCTTGCTTCCAAATATATTGTGGGCAATGTTGTTTGCGAGGAAAGCGACGCCGTAACTTATATAGGATATGACACAGAGAAACAGCAAGTTGTTACGATTCGTGAATTTTTGCCAAAAGGCATTACAAACAGGCTTGAGGGCAACAGTGATGTTCATGTGCGTGAGCGTTTTAAAAAAAATTATGCTTCTTATAAGGATTCTTTCATAAATTTGTGGCAAACATTAAGAAGTTTAAATTCTTTGTCTGCCGTAATTCCTGTTCTTGACGTGTTTGAGGCAAATCAAACGGCATATGCGGTTTGCGAAAAGCCTGATTGTGTAACTCTTCATGATTTTCTTCTTAAAACAGATGAAAATATTGTGTTGTGGGACAAGGCAAGGCTTATGTTTATGCCGGTTTTGACAACGCTTGAAAATTTGCACGCAAAAGGCATTATTCACGGCGGAATTAACCCTGATAATCTTGTTCTTTGCAGAGACGGTAAGGTTCGCTTGGCAGGTTTTTGTATAAGTCAGTGCAACACCGCTTCAGGTGATTTGGAATTTAATGTGCATGACGGTTATACGGCTCTTGAACAGTACGATAATAACCGTAAAATTTGTCCTGCAACAGATATTTACGCTTTTTCGGCATGTATTTACCGTGCTCTTGTGGGTACAAATCCGCCTGATGCTGTTTCAAGAGAGGCAAATGATAAATTAATGATTCCAAACAGAGTGGCAGAAAGAATTCCGGCTCATGTTATAAAGGCTCTCGGCGGCGGACTTCAAATTTATCCCGAAAAACGAATCCAAACCGTTTATGATTACAGAGAATTGCTTAATGCCGCACCTTCTGTTGTGGCGAAGGCAGCTTCAACTGCGGATGACGGCACAAAGGTTGTGCCGAATGTGGCACAAAAATCGGTTGTAAGCAACGAAGTTCTTGAAAAAGACCCAAAAGATTTTCACCGTGAAAGAGCAGAACAAAGGGAAAGCAAAAAAGCCGAGAAAAAGAAAAAAACAACAGTAACCGTTATTGTGGTTATAGTGATTGCGCTTTTAGTTGCCGCAGGCGTTTATATTGTGGGATTTTCTGGTTTACTTAACAAAGAGCCTACAACGCAGGCTTCAACTGTTGCAAATGTGCAGGTTCCTAATTTTTGTCAGGCAGGTTATACAGAAAACGATATTCAAAACACCGGCTCTTGGAATGCACAGTTCAGAATAACGTTTGATTACCAGTATTCGGCAGATGCTGCAGAGGGTGTTGTGTTTAAACAAAGCGTTGAGGCAGGCAAAGAGGTACCTGAAGGTACGGCTATTGTGCTTACCGTAAGTAAGGGCATTGAAACGGCAGAAGTGCCTGATGTTGGCGGAATGACTAAAGAAGACGCAGTAAAGCAGCTTGAGGAGAGAGGATTTACAGTCAAAACAGTAACTGTTTATAACGACGGTTCTTATACTGAGGGCAGAGTTAAAACCACTTATGGAATGGTACCGGCAGCAGGTTCTTCCGTTGCAAAAGGCGAAGAAATAACAATTCAGGTTTACGGTGCAGTTGTTACAACAACAGAGCCGTCTACCGAAGCGACAACTGTTCCACAGTAAAATACAGCAAAAACAAAAGGATTGGCATTGCCAATCCTTTTTTATGTTTATTCTTTTTTATCAAGAATTGCTATTGCTTCTTTAGACATGGGGATTAAAATCATTAAGTTAATAATCGTCATTAATCCGATTCCCACATCGCCTAAATCCCAAACAACCGTGTATTCCTGCAATCCGCCTATAAACAGCATAACAAGAGCGACTATTTTATAAATTGTTTGGCTTAACCAGTTGTTTCCGCAAATGTATGCAACGTTTGAACGGGCATAAAACAAAATACCCAAAAATGTTGAAAAACTGAATAAAAACAGAATTACGGCAATAAATATTGTTCCGATACTTCCCAAATGGTAATTCATAGCCGTTTGCAGCAATTCCATTCCTTGCAGATTTGCTGTTAATTCTTCCGGCACAAGCAGCATAATCATTGCCGTGCAGGTGCAAATTACCATAGTGTCAATAATAACTCCAAGTGATTGCACCATGCCAACCGTTTCAGGCTTTTTTCCCTCGGCGGCAGCTGCTGCGCAGGGTGCGGAACCTGAACCTGCCTCGTTAGAAAATAATCCCCTTTTAATCCCGTTCATAAGCACAGCGCCGAATCCGCCGCCGGCAATCGGCTTTATGCCAAAGGCTTCTTTAAAAATTCGTGCAAAAACGCCGGGCATAAGATTAATGTTTTTAATAATTATAAAAATAGTTATTAAAAAGTATAATACCGCCATAACAGGCACAATAAAATCTAAAAATTTAACAGTTGCATTTTTTCTTAAAACTATAACTGCCGCAAGCGCCACAAGCACAATCGTTGTGTAAATAGGCGGAATTGCAAAAGCGTTTTTAAATGCCGATGCTACGGAGTTGCTTATAACTTGGCTTATACCGCACCAGCATATTAATCCGAATATTGCGAAAAGAATTGCAAGCACGGATTTTTTTATTTTCTTTTTTCGCTTTTCTTCAATAAAATCGTGAATGTAGTATGCAGGTCCGCCGTGGTAACCGCCGTAAAGCGGGTCTTTCCTTTTATGAAGCTGTGCCAGTGTGCCTTCTGTATAAGCGGTTGAAGCACCCAAAAATGCCGAAACCCACATCCAAAAAATGGCACCTGCACCGCCTACGGAAACAGCGGCAACAACACCCACCAAGTTACCCATTCCCACTCTTGTTGCAGTGGAAACCACAAGGGTTTGAAACGTGGAAAGGCTGCTTTTATCGTCTTTTTTATCGCCGAGCGCTTTAACCATTTGCGGTAATTTGCGAACAGGCATAAATTTTGTGCAAATCGTAAAATAAATTCCTGCCGGCACAAGCAGTAAAACAAGCAGTGGAATTCCTATTGTTGTTTTGCCAAATGTCAGTGTAAACAAATCTCCCCAAAGAAATTTGTAAACCGTTTCTATTAATTTTGTCATAAATTTTTATCGTTTCTTCCGTGAAAAAGAAATTTACCCCTTGATTATTCATCGTGTTCGGACATTATACCATAAAAGAGCAGTTACTTCAACGATATAAATTATTGTCTGTTTTTAAGTGTTTTATTTGTATTACAAATTGCCGTATCAGTAAATAAATTAATATGCAATTAACGGTAATTATTGACAGCAAAAATGATTAATATATAATATAATTGTGCAATTTTAACAAATCAAATAAGGGGTAATTATTTATGGAAACGCACGGAATTAAGTTTAAAGATAAATTTGGCTATGCCTTGGGCGATATGGGCGGAATACTCTCGTTTAGCCTTGTTTCTTCGTATTTAACAATGTTTTATACCGATGTTTTGGGCATTTCAGCCGCAAGTATAACAATTTTAATGCTTGTTGCCAGAATTTGGGACGCAGTAAACGACCCTTTGTGGGGTTCGTTTATAGATTCAAGAAAGCCGACTAAATACGGTAGGTTCAGACCGTATATTTTGTGGGCTTCTTTTCCACTTGCATTGGGTGCATCTTTAATGTTTTTCAAAATCCCCGGTTTGTCGGATAATCAATATTTAATTTACGCTTATATAACATATATTTTCTACGGAATGATGTATACCGGTGTTAATATTCCTTACGGTTCTTTGGCAAGCGCCGTTACAGATGATGAGGTTGAGCGTTCATCTCTTTCAATGTGGCGCTCTGTGGGTGCCGGAATCGGCGGCTTGCCTGCACAAATTCTTATGCCCCTTGTTGTTTATACAACTGTAATAAATGCCGACGGCAGTTCTTCAAAAGTGCTTGACGGTACAAAGCTTTCGTTGTGTGTAGGTGCAATTTCAATTTTAACAATCATTCTTTTTGTAACTCACTTTAAATTAACAAAAGAGCGAATTCAACTTCCTCCGACTCAAAAAACAAGTGATTATAATTTGTTTAAAACTATCGGCGTTCTTGCTAAAAATAAGCCGTTTGTTGTGTTATGCTTTATTTCAATGTTTCTTATTTGTTTTCAAATGTATACACAAACGTTTTATAATTATCTTTTCAAAAATTATTTTGAAAAACCGGGTCTTTACAGCATTGTTACTATATGCACTTATTTGCCTATGGCGTTATTTTTACCATTTATGGGTAAACTCATCAGAAAATTCGGCAAAAAGGAAATTTGCGGCGCCGGTTTGGGCTTTGCCTTTGTAATTAATGTTATAATGTTCTTTTTGCGCTTTACTTCACTTGCTCATAATCCTTATGTTTTCCTTGGTCTTGTGTTCCTTTCCGGTGCAGGTCAAACATTCCTTGTGCTTGAGGTTTGGGCGCTTGTTATGGATGTTACGGATTATCAGGAACTTTTGTCCGGCAGGCGTGAAGAGGGCACAACTTACAGTATTTATTCTTTTGTCCGCAAATTGGGGCAAACAGCCGCAGGTGCAGGTGTTCCGGCAGTGCTTGGTGCTATCGGCTATCAAGGCACTCAAACGGTGCAATCACAGCAGGTTTTAACAAAAATGTTTGATGCGGCAACATTAGTGCCGGCAGTAATTCTTTTGCTTATGTTCATTTTAACGGCTTTTTGTTACAAACTGGGTAAATCGGAAGTTGAAGATTTGCACAAGCAGCTTTACGGCAACAAAAATGACTGATGTGTTTAGGGGCTTGATTTTATGAAAACTGTTGAATTTCAAACAAAATGCGGAAAAATCAAAGGTATAGACGGTGAAAATTGCCTTGAATTCAGAGGCATAAAGTATGCAAATGCCAAGCGTTGGGAATATCCGCAAATTATCGAAAAGTGGCAGGGCGTTTTTGACGCAATATATTTTAAAGAATGTTCATATCAGCATCGTGGGTTTGATGATGATGCAACCGTTAACCCTTTTTATCATTATGAGTTTAGAGACGGTTTGGAGTTTACATACAGCGAAGATTGCCAATTTTTAAATATATACGCACCTAAAGAGGCAAAAAATTGCCCTGTTTTAATTTATATTCACGGCGGCAGTTTTACAGGCGGCAGTTCAAACGAGGCACATATAAACGGCGAAAATTTTGCCAAAAACGGCGTGATTTTTGTTACAATTAATTATCGACTTAATGCCTTTGGCTTTTGTTCACACCCTGATTTAACCGATGAAAACGGCGTGTGTGGTAATTTTGGACTTTTTGACCAATATGTTGCAATTAAATGGGTTAAAGAAAATATTGCGTCTTTTGGCGGAAATCCGAATAATATTGTACTTTCCGGTCAAAGTGCAGGTGCTATGAGTGTTGATATTCATCTTTCAAACCCTCTTTGCAAAGGTTGGTTTTCAGGTGCAATAATGATGAGCGGCGGCGGTATTCAGCGTTTTGCCGCAAAACCTTTAGAACCTGAAAAAACAAGGTCTTTTTGGGATAAAATTGTTGAAAATGCAGGGGTTAAAAGTATAGTCGAATTAAAGACGGCAGATAAAGAAGTGCTTTACCGTGCTTGGGATAAGGCGTGCAATGAAGATAAGGTTAAAAGCATGCTTTACACTTTGCCTGTTTGCGACGGAAAAATAATTACAAAATCAAATTTCAACAGTAAAACAATTCCTAAAATGCCTAAAATTTTAGGCATTACAAAAAATGATATGGTGCCTGCGGTTTTGCAGGCTATTGATAAAAAATGGGTTGCCTGTGATAAAAACAGCGATTGTTATGTTTATTATTTTGCACGCAGCTTGCCCGGCGATGAAAAAGGTGCTTGGCATTCAAGCGATTTGCTTTATGCTTTTTCAACTCTTGATAAAAATTGGCGACCTTTTGAAGCCGTTGATTATGAAATTTCAAATCAACTTGCAAAATCTTTTATTGCTTTTGCAAAAAACGGTAATCCTAATTGCAATGCAATACCAAAGTGGAATCCGGGCACGGCTAAAGTTATGACTTTTTGCGAAAACACAAAGTTTGCGCATTGGAATAACCCTCAACTTTTAAAAAATACATTCCTTGGCGGAGCATCAATATAATGAGATTTAATCATATTTTTAAACTTACAAACGAAAACAAAACCCACCGTGAATATAAGTGCAACAACGTTAATGTTAATATTGATTTTATAAGCGGCAGTGCTTTGCGTGTGGCTGTTTTTAACGATAATGCCGAAATGCTGCCGACTTTTACCGTAAATCCAAATAATAATTTGTCTGCATTTGGCAGAAGCAGATTGTCTACAGACGGGTTTGACGGTGTTGTGCCGGTTGTTGAAAAATTTGAAAATAAAGAGCAATTTGTTCTTGATTGCGGCGTTACGATTGATTTGGATTTAAATAATTTTATCCTTTCTTACAGCAGAGATTCAAAATTTTTATTTGCCGACAGAGCGCCTCTTGCTTATAATTTTGAAGGTGAATTCGGAAATGGTTCTTATCATTACCTTACCCGGGAAGATGGAGAGAATATTTTCGGTCTTGGTGATAAAAGCGGGTTAATTAATAAAGCCGGTCAGGTTTATCGCATTGAAACGGCAGACAGTATGGGGTTTGACGCAGAAAAAACAGACCCTTTGTACAAACATGTTCCGTTTTATATTTGTGAAAATTCTGTTGGAACTTACGGTATTTATTATGATACAACAGATACTTCTTTTGTTGATTTAGGCAGAGAAATTAATAATTATTACTGCCATTTTAAGTGTTTTAAAACAGATGATGATTGCTTGGTTTATTATGTTTTCTTTGGCAACAAACTTTCTGTTTTACAGCAATATGCCCGTTTGTGCGGCAAGCAGGCTTTTCCGCCTAAATGGAGTTTTGATTATTGCGGCAGTACAATGGCATACACCGATGCGCCTGATGCACAAAATCAAATGCATGGTTTTTTGGATAAAATTAAAGACCTTGATTTAAGTTGCGGCGGTTTTTATCTTTCGTCGGGTTACACTTCCATAGGCAATTTGCGTTGCGTTTTTAATTGGAATTATGATAAGTTCCCTAATCCAAAGCAGTTTATTACCGATTATAATAATGCCGGCGTTCATTTGATTCCAAACATTAAGCCCGCTTTTTTAACTTCGCATCCAATGTATAATGAGTTGGCTGAAAAAGGATTTTTTGTTAAAAATGCAGACGGCACACCTTATGTAACCCAGTTTTGGGATGGTGTGGGCAGTTATTTGGATTTTACTAATCCCGACGCCTTTGATTTTTGGGGCAGTCAGGTAACCGAAAAATTGCTTGATTTCGGAATTGACGCTACGTGGAATGATAATAACGAGTTTGATATTAAAGCTACAGACGCTGTTGCCGCAGGTTTTGGCAAAAAAGTGCCTGCATGCAAAATTCGCCCTATTTTAACTTATTTAATGGTGCTGTCTTCATACAAGGCACAAATGAAAAAATATCCTCAAAAGCGTCCGTTTTTATCTACCAGAAGCGGAAACAGCGGCGTTCGCCGTTTGGCTCAAACTTGGTCGGGGGATAATTTTACTTCCTTTCACGATTTGCGTTTTTGTCATTATGTGGGAATGACAATGTCCCTTTCCGGCTTTTATTTTTACGGCCATGATTTAGGCGGCTTTTCAGGTGAAATGCCTTCTGAAGAATTGCTTTTAAGGTGGATGCAACACGGAGTTTTTGAACCTCGTTTTACAATTCATTCTTGGAACGGCGATGGTTCTGCTACTATGCCGTGGAGTTATGGAAGCGGTTTGTGCGGTGCAAAGGCAATTTTAAGGCAGCGCAAAAGTTTAGTTCCTTATTTGTATAATTGTGCTTATAACAGCGTGGAAAACGACGTTCCCGTTCAGGCACCGCCGTATATTTATTATGATGATGAAAATATAGATGTAAATACCGATTCGTTTATGCTGGGAAAAGATGTTTTGGCAGCCTGTGTACTTGATGAGGGTAAAACCCAAATATCTGTTTACCTGCCAAAAGGTGATGATTGGTATCTTAATGAAACAGGCAAGTTTTATTGCGGATCAAGTACGGTAAACGTTAATTTGCCGGCAGATAAGCCTGTGCCTTATTTTATTCGTTCAGGCTCTGTTTTCCCTGTTGATGAGGGCGAGTGTACATATAAATCCGCAGAAGAAGTTGTTTTTACCGTTTATCCTGTTAAAAGCGGAAGTTTTACATCTTGCTATTTTAATGATGACGGCGAGTCTTTTGAGTATTTAAAAAATAATTGCGTTAAATTAGAGTTTGATGTAGATTGTGATAACGACAATGTAAATGTTGTTGTGAATAACAAAGGTAATATTAAAATTACTCCTAAAATCAAACTTGTTTCTACGGATTTACGCAAGTTGAATGTTACGGTAAAATAAATTAACCCCGATGCTCGGCATCGGGGCTTTTGCTTTTCGTAAAGTCTTATGCTGCTTTTAAAACAATATTCAAAATCATAATTACCAATTTGTATTTGTAACAGCAAATAAATTTAAAAATTTAATTCTGTTGACTTTTTTGCTTAAATTTTGTATCATAAAACAAGCGTTTGTTGTGCGATTTGCACAATTTAATACTTTTTAGGATGGGGTAAAATGAAAAAGATTATCTCTGTTTTAATGTGCATTGTCGTTATTTTTGGCACTGTGTTAAGTTTTTCGTCTTGTTCAAAACATAAACAGGATGAAAGCTGGAAAAACGACGGTTCTTATGATTTAACTGTTCCGACAGTGGGTGAAAACGGTTGGTATCTTGTTTTTGAAGATGATTTTGAAGGAAATGCGTTAAATCAAAATATTAAATTTGGTGAAAATTATGTGGGTAATACCGATATTTGGACTTATTCGCCTCACGCAATCAGGTGGGCAAGTAATGATGAGGATAAGCCGGAGCAGGCTTGTTATTGGTGCCCTGAACTTGTGGAAGTGGAAAATTCAAATTTAATTATTCATTCTCGCTATGAAAGTAACCACACTTGTGATGGAGATTGTCCTAAAGCCGGCAGATTTACAGGCGGTATAGAAACAAGAAAAATTGTTGGTGATAATAGCAATAATAAAGGTACAAATGACGAAATGCTGTTTTCACAGGCGTTCGGTTATTTTGAGTGTAAAGTTAATTTTTCAAATTCAAATGGATTGTGGTCTGCCTTTTGGCTTCAGTCATCCAATATGCGCCAAGTAGGCAATCAGGGTGAAGACGGTACTGAAATTGACGTTTATGAAAGTGCTTTTATAAACAGCAAAACCCCAAAAATGGGTCATGCCCTTTTGTGGGACGGATACGGTAAAAGTGCAAAAAGCTCACCGTATATTACCGATTTAACACAAAATTTGTATGACGGCTACCACATATTTGCGCTTAAATGGACTCCGGAATATTACGTTTTTTATATTGACGGTGTTCCCACTTGGGCAACTAAAGACGGTGATGTTTCAAAGGTTCGTGAATTTTTGCGCTTAACTGTTGAAATTGATGCAGGGGACGGTTGGGGTCCTCACGGTCAAAAAATCGGCAAGTTTGATGACAGTACGCCGGCAAACGATTTTCTTGTTGATTATGTAAAGGTTTATCAAAATTCTGCTTTTGAGCAGGAAGTTAAGGCTGATGATTATTACAGCGGCACTTTTGATTTAGATTAATGAAAGGCAGGCTAAGCCTGATTTTGTGTTATGTTTAAATATTATTTTGAATATGAATGCGATGGCAGAACTTTCACTTCAAGGGCAGAGAAAAATGCTGCATTCGATATAGTTTCATCTTATGAAAACGGTAGGTTAACCGTTGATTTATGCCCAAAGGAAAAAATTTCGTTTAAAGCATTTAAAATCACTTTCAATTATGATTTTAAATCTTCTTCAAAAATATTTGTTAACGGCTATCAGTCTTGGACGGACAGTAGGGAATATGCCGTAAATGAAAAAATGGATTTGCTTAACATCGTTAACGAATTTGCTCTTAAAACATCAATAAATAAGAATACGGGCGTGGGCAGGTCAGGCGATTTGTTCTTTTGCAAACACCCTAAAAACGCAGGCGAATTTTACGGCTATTCTTACGGTTATGTTCGCTTTGGCTCGTGTGTGGATTTATTTGCTTCTTTAAGCGAACGTTCAGGTTATACAATTATAAGATTTGATGTAAATAATAAAAAAATTACTATTGAAAAAGATTTGCAGGGCGTTGAATATTCGGCAAAAGAAAGAGTTGTTGATTTTGTTAATATTAAAGGCGAATATGATGAAGTGTTTGACCGCTGGTTTGAACTTATGCATATTGATTGTTGCCAAAAGGAAAGAATGTGCGGTTATACCACTTGGTATAATTATTACGGTAACATTAATGAAGAAATAGTAGAGCGAGATTTAAATTCCATTTCAAAACTTGATGATAAAATTGATATTTTTCAAATAGACGACGGTTATCAAAAAGCAATCGGTGATTGGCTTAATACAAACGTTGCAAGATTTCCGAATTCTATGAAACATACTGCTGATTTAATTCACAGTCATAATATGAAGGCAGGGCTGTGGCTTGCACCCTTCGGTGCCACAAAGCAATCGTTTATTTACAAGGAACATCCTGATTGGCTTGTAAAAGATGAAAACGGTAAGCCGGTGATTGCCGGGGTAAACTGGGGCAGATTTTATGCTGTTGATTTTCTTAATGATGAAGCAGCAAAGTATATTCGTCATGTGTTTGATGTTGTTTTAAATCAGTGGGGGTTTGACATGGTTAAGCTTGATTTTCTTTATGCCGCCTGCATTACCCCAAGAAATAACAAAAGCCGTGGCAGGCTTATGTGTGAAGCAATGGATTTTATTCGTGATTGCGTTGGCGATAAATTAATTTTAGGTTGTGGCGTGCCATTAATGCCCGCCTTCGGAAAAGTGGACTTTTGCCGTGTTGGGGCAGATGTTTGCCTTGATTGGAAGTTTAATAAAATGGGTGTTAGGGAAGACGTGAGCACGGCAAATACAGTTAATTGCACTGTGTTTAGGCGTGGCTTAAACGGCAGAGGATTTATGAATGACCCTGATGTTTTTCTTCTTCGTGATGAAAATACGAAGCTCACTTTTGAACAGCGAAAGTTGCTTGCACAAATTAATTCTGTTTTTGGCAGTTTGCTTTTCGTTTCCGATAATGTTGCAAATTATAATGAATTGCAAAAGCAGGCGTTTTCAAATGCGGTTCGTAAAAAAGATATTAAAATAGAAAGTGCCGAAATTGTTGAAAAAGATGTTATAAGTGCCGTTTATTATGAAAACGGAGTTAAACATCAAATGAAATTTAATTATAAAAACGGCAAATCGTATATTTAACGTTACATAATATGAAAAGGACTTATACCGATGTATAAGTCCTTTTTGTTTAGAATTTGATTTCTTTGCTTTCGCCTTTTTTAAATTCAACAGGTTTTGTTGAACCGTTATAAGAAATATTAAGTGTTTGGTCAATTTCCGATGTGATTACGGCAGAAACACTGTTTGCTTTTTTATCCCAGCTTAAATTTGTAATAACAGCCCTGTTGCGTGTTCGCACACCTGTTATTGTTCCGCTGTTAAATCCGCTTTCAGGTAAAGCCGGCAACAATTCAATGGTGTTGTTGTGTGAATAAACAAGCGATTCATTTACAATTCCAAGGTAACCTATGGCAAAGTCGGTGCAGTAGCAACTGCCTTGGTCGTAATCGTGGTTTGTCATCAGTGAATCATATCTTATTTTATGGTTCATCAAGTTAAGTAACGCATCGGTTAAGGCAGTCGAATCTTTAAGTCTTGCTGCAATAAGCGAACGATGCACCAGTGCGTGCGACGCTTCGTTTTCGCTTTGTCTGTTTGCTATTGCCTGCTTGCATGCACTTGTAAGTTCTTCGTTGTCTTGGGTTTCAAACAACGGCCATACTCCATATAAGTGGCTTAAATGGCGGTGTTCATTGTTTTCTTCAAAAGCAGTTGTTGCCCATTCCTTTAATGCACCTGTTTCGTCATAAAGATACGGCGGTAGTTTGCTTTCAATATATTGCCATTGTGATACATCTGCCGTTGGGTCTACATCATTAATAACCTTGATAAGCATATTCATGTTATCTCGGCAGGCGGCAATGTCTATTGCACAGTTTGCGTCTGATGGGCTATTGTAGTTTGCCGGGTTGTTTTCAGGTGAATAGCTTGGCAAAATGCAATATGTTTCATCATTTTTAAGTTCTGTTTTGCCTGCTTCATAATGAATTGAACCTTCTGCGGCAGTGTAATATTCAGGTGTTAAAAGCTGCTTCCAATAGTTTGCCGCTTTTGTAAGCAACGGGTAAAGAACATCCTCTTCAAGCCTTAAATATCCTCTGCTTTCAATTTCGGCAATTTGCTCGGTTGTTAAATCTTCTTCGTTAACCGATAAAACAGATTTTAAATCATTTAAATTAAATTCGTCGCTTAGCGGAATGTTAATATTTCCGTAGGTTTCAAGTGTTTCGTAAAGGGGCTGAATCATCCAAGATGTGCCTGCATTCCAATATCTAAATGGGTAAGGGTAGCAGGTTTCTGTTATAACTGCCTTATCGCCGTCTGTATTTACAGGCGCTTGAATTGCGTTTGTAAATCCGTGGGTTGCAAATGCATTTTCTTCCCAATCCGGCAGCTGGCGAAGAATAAAGTAAGTATAGCCAATGGGTGAACTTTTAATGTTGCCTGTGTTCATTGAAGATGTTTGCAGGTTAACATTTGCATCCATAGTATATTTACTACCCCAGCCTGTGTTCCATTCACCTGTCCACATACCGTAAAGCCTGCTTGTGGAATATCCGCTGCAACACAGGTATGCGTATCTGCCTGCGTAATATGTTCTTTGGGCAAGGGCGGCGTTAATTTCTTTTTTGCCCTTTTGTTCGTTAAGCAGTTTGTCGTTTGACTCGTAATTATTTTCATCTAATGTAAGTGTTACGGCGTCAAATTGCGGTTTGTAAATTGCTAAATGGTTTTGTAATGCACTGTTGTAGTCAAATTTGCTGTTATCTTCGTATGTGTTTACAATTTTTTCTAATTTTTCAACTGTTGAATTTAAAATTTCAAAATCATTTTGGCTTTCAAATTTGTTGTAATCGCCTAAATTATACGTTCTGTCGCTTATCGTAATAAGGTAAACATCATCTGCGTTTGTTATTTTAATGCCGCTGTTTTCACCGCTGAATTGTGTTTCCTCAGTCTTTTTGTTAATGTTTGTTTTTTCTTTTGTTCCGCCATTTGTAATGACGTATGTAACTGTTGCAAATCCACCGTCTTTAAGCTCGCTGTTTTCATAATTGGGGTAGTGGGCAACAAGGGCAAGGTAATTGCAGTTGTTGTCGGTAATTTTTTTGTATTTTAAATTTGCTTCGTCACTTTCGCCAAAATTTGCAATAGTAGACAGGTCGTCAAAAGTTAGCGTTAAATTAAGCTTTGCACCGTTTGATGATGATGAAAGTTTTGTTATAACGGCTCCGTCTGCCATTGATGTAAATGATGTTCTGTTCCAGGTGCCGTTTTTATCTGTAAATTGCACGCCAACCTGTGATGTTTCATAATCTGTGTAGCGAACATAATTTGTGTCATTTGCCTTGGGGGCGGAAATTCTTAATTGACCGCCTGGGTGGTAACGGTAAACATCATCATAGCTTGCATTGTCAACAATATCTTCGCCTTTAACAATGTTTTGTTTAACTGTTTCAAGTTCATTATATGTTTCGGGGCAGGTGCGTCTGTTTTCATTAGGCATAATAAAATGCATGTTTTGAAAAATAAACGTGTCTTCATAAGGTGCGCCGCTTGTAATAAAGCCTTGCAGTCCGTTGCCGGAAACCATGCCTTGTCGCCAGCTTTTTGTTTTGTTCCTTTTTGAATCTTTTAATTTTGTGTATTCGTTACTGTATGAGATTTTTGATAAATCTGTAAATAACGATTGAATTTCTGCGTTATCTGGTTTGTTTGTTAAGGAACATGCCGTTGCTGAAAATGCAATTATTGCACAAAGCAACAGTGCAAAAAGTTGTTTTAAATGTTTTTTCATGTTTTTATACCTTTCATAGATTATTTTAAGCCTAATTCGGCGTAAAGTGCGCTATTGTTTTGTATCTTATTTTGATTCACATTTTTAACTGTTTCGATTTCTGCTTTTATCATATTTTTTTGTCTAAATCCGTACATGGCAAATCTTTTAATCCAATAGTAAGGTAAAAGAACGGTACGGTTTTTCATTTGGGGGAATCGCATTGCCATTTCTTCTTTCCCCGGGAATGCTCTTCTCAGTAAGTACTTTGCCGGCGACACGTTGTTTTGCCCAGTCATGGCGGTATTGTTTGCAATAAAGTTTTCCGTGCTTCCGAAAACACCGCCGTTAAGTATGTATTTTGCAAATTTTTTTGTTAAATCGCTTTCAGCCGCTCTTTCTTTTTCGCTTTTCGTAAAAAGATAATTTGAAACTTTTAAAACTTCTTCTTCAAATTTATTAAGGTTTAACTGTGATAAATCTCTGTTAATAATTTTTCTGTTTAATTTTGAGGCAAATTTTTTATTAAAATAATAAACATCCAAAAAAGCACGAATACCGATTCCGCCGCCGTGAAGCAGGTGTTTTGCAATGTGTGCAATCATAAATACATAAAAAAGTTCATTGTCAAATTTAAAAATGTTTTTATGGTTTTCATATGCAGCACATCTGTTCCACACATACATATTTGAATTGGGGTTAATAAATAAATCATTCCACTTTGTGTTGTTTGAAAATAACCCTTTGTGAATTTCAAAATGTACGCCGCCTTTTGAAAAGGTGTTTACCATAATATCGTGTTCTTCTTTATATTTAAAACTGTTAAAAATTTTTTTAATTTCTTTTTCGTCTTTAATAAGTGTAAGAATATCGGCATCGCCCATAGTTCTCATATCAGAACGTGGGTAATATTCTTTCATAACGGCACCTTTCATAATAATTGCGCTTATGCCGTTTTTTTCAAATTCATTTGTTATTTTGATTATTTCGCTTTTTTGTGTTTCATCTTCTGAAAATTGGAGGGCAACAAGTTGCTTTAATGAACTTAATAAATCCTTGGGGCAAGTTCCGTTTGCTTTTGCAAATTCATATACAAATGATGAAATTTTGTGCAGTTCACCTATTTTTAAAAGTATTTTCCAATCAATGGGTAGGTGATAGGCATTGCCGTTGATTGCACATTGCAAAATGTTAATCAGTTCGTTGTTTGTCATTCTACTGCCCCCTCTTTTTGTAATAATTTTACTAAAATATATTATACCAAAAAAGTGATTTTGTTTCAATAGTATAAAAAGTTAATTCGCCGTTTCTTTATACTGTTGTTTTTATTACAAATTTTGGTATAATGTAATTATTAATATGTTGTATGAAAGGCGGTTTTTTTATGAAATATGCACTTGTTAACGGAATTATATTAAACGGTAATTATGATATGGTTCCTGTTAAAAATAAAATAATATTTATAAATAACGGCGTTATTGAAAAAATAGCGGCAGAGGGTGAACCTGTTGCCGGTTATGAAATTATTGATATGAAGGGCAAATATGTTCTTCCCGGGCTTATTAATTTGCACGTTCATATTCCTGCAACCGGTAAGCCGAAAAAGAAGCAGGCAAATTTGCCGAAACTTGTTAAGTTTTTTACTTCAAATGCTTTTATGCGCCGTGTGGCGTATAAAGTAACAACGGCAACGGCGCAACAGGAACTGTTAAGCGGTGTAACTACAATCAGAACTGTGGGCGGTATTGCAGATTTTGATTCAAAACTTCGAGATGAAATAAACAGCGGCAAAAAGCAAGGCCCTAAAATGATTGTTTCAAATATGGCGGTTTCTGTTCCCGGCGGTCATATGGCAGGTTCTTTGGCTTATGAGGCAAAAAGTGCCGATGAAGCTAAAATGTATGTAGATGAAATTGCCAAAACGAATCCCAACCTTATTAAACTTATGATAACCGGCGGTGTTATGGATGCTAAGGTTAAAGGCGAGCCGGGTGAACTTAAAATGCCGCCTGAGTATGTAAAATCCGCTTGCGACGAGGCACATAAGTTAGGTTACAAAGTTGCCGCTCATGTTGAAAGCACACAAGGCGTAAAGGTGGCTCTTGAAAACGGTGTTGATACTATTGAACACGGTGCAGAGCCTACACCTGAAATATTAGAATTGTTTAAAGCAAAAAATGCAGCTCTTGTTACAACGATTTCACCTGCATTTCCATATGCTATTTTTGATACAAGCGTAAGCCATGCTACAGATGAGCAAAAGTTTAACGGCAACATTGTTTTAAACGGCATTGTGGATTGTGCAAAGGAATGCCTTAAAAACGGCGTTATGGTTGGTTTGGGTACAGATACAGGCTGCCCTTACATAACACATTATGATATGTGGCGTGAATTGAATTATTTTTGTAATTTCTGCGGTGTTTCAAGCAAATTTGCAATTTATACAGCCACAAAAGTTAATTCAGAAATCTTGGGATTAAGCGATAAAATAGGCACTTTGGAACAGGGGAAAGTTGCCGACATAATTGCTGTTGAAAAAAATCCTATTGATGATATAACTGCTTTGCGCAACGTTTCTTTTGTTATGGCAAACGGTAAAATAGCAGATGTTTCAAAACTTAAGAAGGATAATGAAATTGAACGCCGGCTTGATAAATACGTTAACTATAAATTAAATTGATTTTAGGAGATTGATTTATGGGCGATTGGAATTCGGAACAGTATATGAAATTTAAAAGAGAGCGAACACAGCCCTCTGTTGATTTAATTAACAGGATCGGTGGTGATTTTAATCCTAAAACAGTGCTTGATTTGGGGTGCGGACCGGGAAACAGCACATTTGCTCTTTATAACAAATTTGAAAACGCAAAAATCACAGGTGTTGACGGCTCCGAAAATATGCTTGAAAAGGCTCGCAAATCTTATGATTTTTTGAATTTTGAAAAATGTTTTTTGCCAATCGGATTAAATGAAATTGACGGCAGGTTTGATTTGATTTTTTCAAATGCTTGTATTCATTGGATACCCGAACAAGAAGAATTGTTAAATGCCGTCTTTGAAAAATTAAATAACGGCGGAAAATTTGCTGTTCAAATTCCTTTTATTCAGCAGGCTCCGTTTTATAAACTTTTGTATGCCATGATTAATGAAGAAAAATGGCAGAAATTACAATTAATAAATAATTTTCATAATTTAATGCCTGAGGAATATTTTGATATTTTGGCGTCTTTAAATTCGGATTTTGAAATTTGGCAAACAACTTATTATCATCGGGTGCCTGATTTTAACTCAATTGTTGAATGGTACAGGGGCAGTGGATTGCGACCTTATTTAGAAGTTCTTACAAACGATGAAAAACAGGTGTTTGAAAAGGAGCTTTTAGAAAAAATTAAAAATAATTATCCTGTTCAAAAAAACGGTGAAATTATTTTGAAAATGCCACGATTGTTCTTTATTTTAAATAAAAATGGTAAAAATGCTTAAAAACTGTTGACAAATATACCGATTTTTTGTTTAATTAGTATAAGCGTGTATGCTTAGGGGTAAAAATTTATGCCGTTTTAAATAACGGAAAAGGGGTAAACATGTCAAAAGCAGCAGAAAAGGTTAAAGGAATGGTTAGTTCCTTTAAAGAGCATTGGAATACTCCGCCTGAAGGCAGATATATTCCGTTTAAGGAAATTTTCGCTTACAGCGTGGGCGGTATCGGTGTTAAATCGGTAATTTATATTGTTTGTGATATAGGGTTGTCGGCAACAAGTCTTCTTGCCGGTTCGGCATTGGGTCTGAAAAACGGCGACCTTGTTAAATTAAGTTTAATTGCCACAATTATAGGCATGTTTTTAGGCCCTATAAGAGGTCTCATAATTGATAATACAAGAAGCAGTAAAGGTAAATTCAGACCGTATTTGCTTTATACGGGTATTCCGTCGGGAATTATAGTAACCGTTTTTGCCTTTTTGCCGTTTAATTCGATGAATTACAACCAAAGATTGTGGGCTTTATTTATAACGTATATGTTGTTGCAGCTGTGTTATCCGTTTTATGACCAGGCTTATACCACTTTGGTTCAGGTAATGAGTCCGAATTCAACAGAGCGTGCGGATGTTATAACGGTTTCAACCTTTATTTATTCACTTGCTCCCACAATTAAAGGCTTTATTGTTCCTGTTATTGCAGGCTTTACAGGCGGTCTTGAGCATATTGACGCTTATCGTGTTATTATGCCGATATTCGGCCTCGGTGGTGCATTAATCGGTATTTTAAGTTATAAAGGCACAAAAGAAAGAATAATTGTTTCAAAAGACTATACTCCCAAAGTTCCGTTTTTTAAGGGAATCGGCGCAGGTATTGCAAATAAATATCAATGGGCTCGCTCGCTTACATCTTGGTTTATTTTGCTTCAGGCAGGCGTTGGCAATATAACAACATGGTATTTTTATTATGGAATAAAAGATGTTCTTAATCTTTCTACGGAGCAACAGGGAGTTTTAAACGGCACTTTAATGACCGTTTTCGGTGCTGCCGCCACTCCTGCTATGTTGCTTTCACCTTTTTTAATAAGAAAAATAGGTAAGCGTAATTATTATATAATGTATATGGTATGCAGCACTTTGTGCTTTGTTGGTATGTATTTGTTTATTGAACAAATTTGGGTGTTGTTTGCCTTTGTTTGGATAAGAGGTTTCTTTAATACATTTACAATTATTGCCGACGGTGCAATGAATGCCGATGTGCTGGATTATCAGCAATATAAAACAGGCGAGAGGCTTGAGGGCCTTATGAGCCAGTTTGTTGGTATTATCGGCACATTCGTTTCTATGGGTGTTACATATTTTACTCAAACAATCATTATGCAAAATCATTTTGGTTTAACTGATAATTACGACGATTTGTATATGGCATCCTTCCGTGAGCCGCTTTCAAAGGGTATGATTGTTATTGCTATTGTAGGTTATGTGCTTGCCCTTATTCCGTTTATTACAATGTATACTTTAACAGAGGAAGAACACGAATCTCACATAAAGGTGCTTAAAATTCGTGCCGCTTTAGAAGATTATGCCACAAACAGCCTTTCAGAAGGCGAACTTGAAGAGGCAAAGGAAATATATGCTTGTGCAGTTCGTGATTTGGCACAGTGTAAGGAAAAAATATTATCCGCAAAGAGTAAAGAAAAAAGAAAATTACAAAATCAAATTAAAGCTTTGGAAATAGTTGTTAATGAAAAAAATCGTTTTTCAGAGCCTAAAATGGTTAAAAAAACAAATAAAGCACAAGAATTATTATCTCATACGGTTGAGGAACTTTATAATATCAGCGAACCGTCTATGGATAAATACAATGCCGCAAATGCAATGAGTGAAAATACAAAGGAAGAAGCGAAAGCCAAAGCAGCCGCTTTGAAAGAGGCTTCAAAGGAACTTGATAAGTTTAATAAAAAGGCTTATGAGTATATTCAGGCAAGAAAACTTGTTAAGCAGCTTGAATATTATGCGCATTGGAATTCTATTTTTAATGAAACTGCCTCTGTTGCAGATTAAGCGATTGCTTATAAAATTAAGGACTCCCCATGTTATAAAGGGGAGTCCTTTTCGTTTCACGGCTTTATTTAAATATAAACTGCAATTCGTATTTATCAGTTAAAATATAGCGTAAACACACTATATTTTAAAAAAATGCTTGACAAAAGCGAAGTTCATCTGTAATCTGTGAGCTTATCCTTAAAGGGATAAAAATATGATTGGAGATGATTTTATTACAAGCTATGAATTCAGAAACGATGCAATGTTTTTGAGAAATCAATTTAAAAGCGTTGGTATGTTCAAACTGCCGCTTGTTAAAAAACAAGAAATCAGTCTTGAAGATGTAAATTTAATAGGTTATGATAAAGTTAATCAAAGTAATGATTACAAAAGTATAGTACATTTCTTTCTTGACGATTATAAGTTTGAGAGCATATATAACAACCCTGAAAAGAAAATTGAAGCGTTAAGGCAATTTAAAGCGGTGCTTACACCAGATTTCAGTATGTTTGTTGAAATGCCTATTGCATTGCAACTTTTTGCTACGTTTAAAAACAGGTGGACAGGTGCATATTTGCAACAGCAGGGCATAAAGGTGATTCCAACCGTTCGGTGGGGAGACCTTACGAGCTTTAATTTCTGCTTTGACGGAATTGAAAAAGGCAGTATAGTTGCCGTTTCAACAATAGGTGTTAAAAAGCAAAAATCACATTTTATGCTTGGTTACGATGAAATGTTAAGCAGAATTAAGCCGAGTAAAATTATTTGTTACGGCAAGCCTTTTGATGAAATGAAAGGCGATATAATCGAAGTTGATTATGCCCAAACGAATAATTTGCAAAAATCAAACACCGATTTGTATATCAAAACCTTTTACGGTTATGTTGATAACTCATATGTGAAAGGCGGCGGCTCTGCAAGCGGACAAATTTCCGGTAATCCTGAGGCGGAAAACTCATGGGTACCTAAAGATGAAGATGCTAAAAGATTTTTAGGAAAACCTGGAGAAATTAAAAGAACTTTTATTTCAACTAAAAAGGGCGGCTATTGGGTTGAAACAAAAATAGGGCGTGACGGTAGAGCTACAAAAGAACGTCAATATACCGATCATGGAAGAGCCGATAAACATTCAAATCCGCATGATAATATTATCGGATGGAAAGAAAATGGCGAACCAAATTGGAGCAAAGAAATCAATTATTATGGTGAGGAAATACCAGAATTTAAATATTTCAAAATTACAGGAGTGGTCAAAATGGATAATGTTTACAACGGCAATTTTAAGAGCAAAGAGGAATTTGAATCTGTAATCGGCAGAGGGTGCGAATTAGGCTTTGAATGGAAAGGTCATGAATACTGCATTTTTAGGCAAAATGATAATACGTGGTTTTTTGGATTGACAGGCACTGATACAAGCAAAGATATTTCCTTAAAAACTCTTGATGACGTTATGAATTATGAAATTGACGGCGAAAGGCTTGTTGATATCTGCACAAAATTCACTGTCATTGAAAGAACGTTTTAACACTTGAGGAATGGTATGAAATATGGATGGAATCATTCTGTAAAGCAAGTGTAAAAGAATATACTGAAAACGGATATAAGCAATATTTTAATGCTAAGATAATATCAAAAATAGGCGAAAATGGAAAAGCTGTCAAAGAAAGGCACTATTCTGATCATAAAAAAGGGCATAAGCATTCTAATCAACATGACCATAATATTGATTGGAGCAACGGACATCCAAATTTATCTTCACCGATAAATTATTCAAAAGATAACATTCCCGAACTTAAATCAAAGGAGATATTAAAATTGTACACAAAAAATGACCATATTCTTGAATACCCCCAATACAAGGATGTAAACGATTTTAAGGAAAGCTTAATTCACGGCAGAGAAATTGTAATCAAGTGGGGCGGAATTGAATATTTGATAGAATACGAAAACGATTCTATGAGCGATTTTTCTATATGCGAAGCAAGCAAACCAGAAACCGAAGTTTATTTTAGGTCGGTTGATGAATTGTTAAATTCAAAATTAAATTCAGATACTTGCCTAAAGGATATAATTACAAAAGCAGAAATCACTTGGAGAAATATTTAAAAACAGGTGGGTCAGTGCATATTTGCAACAGCATGGTATAAATGTGATTCCAAACGTCCGTTGGGGCGATTTAACAAGCTTTAATTTCTGCTTTGACGGAATTGAAAAAAGCAGTATAGTTTCCGTTTCAACAATAGGGGTTAAAAAACAAAAATCCCATTTTATGCTTGGCTATAATGAAATGTTAAGCAGAATTAAACCGAGTAAAATTATTTTTTACGGCAAGCCACTCAGAGAAATTATTGACGATGTTTTTGTGTGCTTTGATGATAGGAATAACAAGTAAGTTGTTAAATTAAAATATTTGGCAGTGTTGTTAATTATAAAATTTACAATATTACCTTCTGTTTATTGATGGTTTAAAATTAAGTGATATAATTAAACTTTAAGGGGATGAATATTATGTGGATTATGCTTGCATTCGGCTCGGCGTTTTTCGCAGGCGTAACGTCAATACTTGCAAAATGCGGCATAAAAAAAACAGATTCAAATGTTGCAACGGCAGTAAGAACAATAGTTGTTTTGGCTTTTTCGTGGCTTATGGTATTTATTGTAGGCTCTCAAAATACAATAAAAGACATAGACGGCAGGGGATGGCTGTTTCTTATTCTTTCAGGCTTGGCAACAGGCGCTTCTTGGCTTTGTTATTTTAAAGCTTTGCAAACAGGAGATATTAATAAAGTTGTTCCCATTGATAAATCAAGTACAATTTTAACTGTTTTGCTTGCGCTTATATTTTTTAACGAATCCGTAACTGTTGTTAAGGCTGTTGCTGTGGTGATCATGGCTGTTGGCACATTTTTAATGATAGAGAAAAAAGATGTTAAGCAAAATGAAAGCGAATTTAAAAGGTCTTGGCTTATTTTTGCTGTACTTTCCGCTGTTTTCGCTTCATTAAGTTCACTTTTGGCAAAAGCCGGTATGAATAATGCGGAGTCTAATTTAGGCACGGCAATAAGAACGGCAGTTGTTCTTGTTATGGCGTGGATGGTTGTTTTTGTAACTAAAAAACAAGGTGAAATAAAGAAAATCGAAAAAAAAGAGTTGGCATTTATTTTACTTTCCGGTTTGGCAACGGGTGCTTCTTGGCTTTGCTATTTTAAGGCGTTAAAAGACGGTCAGGCAAGCGTTGTTGTTCCTATTGATAAATTAAGCATACTTGTCAGCATTTTATTTTCTTACATAGTATTTAAAGAAAAGTTAACAAAAAAATCTTTGCTTGGTTTAATTTTAATAGTTGTCGGCACATTAATGATGATAATTTAAAGTTTTTTATATTTAAAGGTAAAATAAAAACCGTCGCTCGTTATTTGAGCGGCGGCTTTTCTGTTTAAAACTATTCTGTTTCATATTCCGGCATATCAACAATGGTTGGAATATGTTTTACGGCAGGAAGAAATTTTCCCATAATATCTGCCGTTTTAATTTTTAGACTGGATGTGCATACACAAGGATGACAGCCAAAATATTCGCTTTCTACAACAGGCTTGTCAATTAAAAGCCGAACTTTATTTTCTTTGTCGTTCATAAGTCCCATAACAGATACGGCACCGGGTTTTATATTTAAATATTTTTCCATAAATTCGGCGTCGGCAAAGGAAAGGCGTGAACAGCCTATTTGCTTTGTTATGTCTTTTGTTTTAAACGGTTTGTCGCCGGGCATCATAAGCAAATAAAATTCTGTTTTTTGCCTGTTGCAAAGAAAAAGGTTTTTGCAAATAACAGTGTTTAAAACACGGTCAATTTCATTGCATTTTTCCATTGTGTTTGCTTCTTCATGGTCTGTTCTTAAATATTCAATACCTAAAGAATCAAGTAAATCATAAACTTTTATTTCTTTCTCAAGTCTGCCGCTTGTGTTGGCAGGACGCCCTTTTTGTAATTCCATATTATTCACGGTCTTTCAGTGTTAACGTTTAATACATATAGTTTGTATATTCAATCATTTTGCCGTTTTTATAAAAGGTTCTTGGAACTCTTCTTGAAATGCGGCAGGGCAGTTCATAATTAAATGAACCTGCGGCTTCTGAAACTTCTTCCATTGTAAGCCGGGCATTTCCGTCTTTACCGATAAGAATAACCTTTGTGCCGATTTTTATATCGTCAATGTTTGTAACATCTACCATAAACTGGTCCATACACACTCTTCCTAAAATAGGGGCGTATTTTCCATTGATAATAACTTTGCCTATGTTTGAAAGGCTTCTTGGATATCCGTCTGCATAACCTACGGGAATTGTGGCAACAACAGTGTTTTTTGTTGTAACATATGTGCCGCCGTAAGAAATTTCTCTGCCTGCCTCCAAAGTTTTTAAGTGGGAAATGTGTGAAAGCCAGCTCATAACGGGTTTAACGGAAAGCAGGTTTTTATCTATTTCGTGTGATGGGTATAATCCATATAAAATAATGCCCATTCTGCACATATCGTAATGTTTTTCAAAATTCATTATGCCTGCCGAATTGTTAAGGTGTTTAATCGGAATTTCAATTCCTCTTTTTTTAAGCATATCAACAAAAAGGTCAAATTTATTTTGCTGGGCTATTGATTTATCAAGATTTTCTTCATCTGCCGTTGCAAAGTGGGAAAACAATCCTTCGGCTTCAATGTTTGGAAGCTGTGTAATTTCTTTACAAATATCGGCACTTTCTTCGTTTACCTGAAAGCCTATGCGGCTCATTCCCGTATCTATACAAAAATGAAAGGGAACCGTTTTATTTTGGCGTACTGCTTCATCAGACAGTGCCTTCGCACTTTCGTATGAAAAAACAGGAATTCGTATATCATGTTTAACGGCAATGTTATATGCACCGGTAAATACATACCCCAAAACAAGCACAGGCTTTTTAATGCCGGCTTTTTTTAATTCAACTGCTTCTTCAATGCATGCAACACCAAAAAAATCCGCTTTGTCATCAAGCATTTTGCTTATTTCAACAGCACCGTGGCCATATGCGTCTGCTTTAACAACACATAAAATTTTAACGTCTTTCGGTAATTTGTTTCTTGTGTTTATGTAGTTATATTCAACTGCGTTTAAATCTATTGCAGCTTCTGTTCTAAACATCATTTTATCACTCAATTGTAATTATAATTTTGTTTGGCGCAAAAAGCACCTTTTTATATAATACTATTTTGTAAATCTGTTTTCAATAGTATATGCCTTAAAATGTTTAAAAATAAACAGCGCAGTAAGGAAAATACCAAACTGCGCCGATTGTTACTTAAGAAAATTGTTAAAAACGGTTCTGTTCATTCTTTCAGCATAATCTTCAATATCAATTTCTTTTTTGCTTGTTATTGATGAAACAATAAGCCCTGTTATTGCGTTAGACATAAATTCAATAATAAATTTAGTGTCTTCTGTTGAATAATGGCTGTTTTTAACAAGCTTTGAATAAAATGCAAAAATGTATTCCGTAGTGCTGTTTCTTAATAATTTAACAGTGTACGGAAAAAGCGAAGAGTTAAAATACTTGTTAATGAAAAATTTGTTTTCATTAATGTATGTTAAGTAGCAAACAGTAGCGTCTTTAACGTTGGAAGCACTTTTTGCACTTGCAAGGCATTGGTTTGTTTTTTCCTTAACACTCCAATTAATAAGTGATTCAATATCGGAAAAATGATAATAAAATGTTTGCCTGCTTATGTTGCATTTTGAAACAAGCATTGTAACTGTTATTTTATCAAGGTCGTATTCTTCCAATAATTCTGTGAATTTAGAAAGAATTAAAGCTTTTGTTGATTTAGACATTTTTTCACCTGAAAATGATTTTTTATTTATCGAATTGTATGCTAACACAAATAAGGTTAAAAGGCAATAGTAAATTAAAAATTTTACAAATTGTTGATAATTGTAAAAACTGCCCGAATAAATTCGAACAGTTTTAGCAAAGTGTAAAATTATTTTTCAATTTCTTCAAGCATATCTTTGTACTTTGTTGCAAGCACACTTTTTTCTTTGCTTGTTTGAACCATTTTGTTAACAGCTGCAGTTGTTTTAATTACCGGTGCAATAGTTCCGGCACCTGCCACGCAGCCTCCCGGGCAAGCCATACCTTCAAGAAGGTAGCCGTTGTATTTGCCTGCTTTTGCAAGCTGCAGCATTTTTTTGCAGTCTTGCAATCCTTCTGCACGCATTGTTAATACTTGGCGTTCCGGGTCAATTACTTTAATTGTGTTTTCAACTGCTTTGGCTACGCCGCCGCTTACTGCAAATCCGTTGCCGTCGCCGCTTGCTTCGTAGAAAGATTCGTCTTCTTCGCATTTTGAAATATCTATATCTTTTGCTTCAAGAATGGATGCAAATTCTTCAAATGTTAAAACAAAGTCTACATCACTTCTTATTGTGCGGCGGCTTGCTTCAAGCTTTTTAGCTGCGCACGGACCAACAAAAACAACCTTGCAATCAGGGTGTTGTTTTTTGATTAATCTGCCTGTTAACACCATTGGTGTTAATGCCATTGATATATACGGCGCAAAGTCAGGGAAAAGTTTTTTTGCCATAACGGACCAAGCCGGGCAGCATGATGTTGCCATAAACGGTTGTTTTGCAGGCACTTCTTCCATAAAGTCTTTAGCTTCCTGTATTGTGCAAAGGTCTGCACCTATTGCAACTTCAACTACATCTGTAAAACCTAATTCTTTAAATGCTGTTCTGATTTGACCGGCTGATACATTGCCGAATTGGCCTGCAAATGCCGGCGCTATTGCCGCATAAACAGGTGTGTCGCTTTTAACAGCTGTAATTGTTTGGAAAATTTGGCTTTTATCAATAATAGCGGAAAATGGGCAGTTAACAAGGCACATGCCGCATGAAACGCACTTGTCATGGTCAATGGTTGCTCTGCCGTATTCATCTGATGAAATGGCATTCATTCCGCAAACTTTCGCACAAGGGCGCTCTTGTTTAATAATTGCGTTGTATGAGCAGGCTTTAATGCACATACCGCACTTAACGCATTTTTCTTCATCAATGTGTGATTTGCCGTTTACTATGGAAACTGCGCCTTTTGGGCAAACTTCAACACATGGGTGTTCAAGGCAGTTTTGGCAGCCGTTTGTAACAAAAACTCTGTTTTCAGGGCATTTGTTGCAGGCAAATTTAATAATATCAATAAGCGGTGCTTCATAGTATTTTTCGTCAATAATACTTTCGTCAATACCATCGCAAATAGAAGAAAAATCGTCAAATTTTCTTAAAGAAAGTCCCATTGTGGCACGTAGTCTTTCGCCAACAACTGCTCTTTCAATAAAAACGCTTTCTCTGTATTTGGCAATTTCACCGGGAATTATTTTGTATGGAATGTTTTCAAATTTTTTGGGTTCCCAACCTTCATATGCAAGTTTTGCAACTTCTGTGAAAATTTGTTGTCTGATTCGTGACTTGGATGTTTCTATTCCACGCATTTGTGTTGTTCCTTTCATATTTTTTGTATATAATATCATTTTATATTGCTTAAATCAATGAAAAAAAGCAAAATATTGTCTTTTTTTTAACAATCAAATAATGTATAATTGTTGTGAGGTGAAAATATGGAACCAAAAATCTCAACTATAGACAGTTTAAGCAAAGCTTTGGAGCATGAACTTGATTTTAATTTCAGTATAAACGAGCAGAAAATAGAAACGATTAATGACTTTAATAAATATCTTAAAGAACCATTTTATAATCAAAGTAAAAGAACGTTTTACAGGGGTGAAAGAATTAATTCTCCTTTCCGCCGTTTAATTCCTACAATGTTTCGTGATGAAAAAGAAATTTTCACGGAAAATGAATCGATAGTAAATATTGATTATGATTTTTTGCTTAATTATTATCGTTCACAGGGCATTTATTTGGATTTTTACAGATACGTTTTCGGCAAAGCGTCAAAATACAGAATGTTTGAAATATGTTCTTTTTCTCAGCATTATCTTGATAAATCACCGTTTATTGATTTTACAAAATCATTGCTTGTTGCAATGTCTTTTGCTTTAAAAGGCAGAAAAACATTTGAAGATGATATTGTTATTTATGCCGTTGAAATAGACGATGAGGAAAATTATACAAATGACATTGTAACTGCCGAATGTTGGATGCATGATTATAAAGTTACTGTGTTTAATAAGCCCGATAAAATTATGAAACAGGCAATAGAGAGCATAAATCCGTTTAAACGCAGTGAATTTATGGATACTGTTGAGGAACGGGCAAAGGGAAGTTCGCCAACAGCTAAGTTTATAGATATTCCTACAAATGATTTAATTAAATTTCAGCAGGGAGTGTTTTTGCTTCTTACCGATTACACAATGTTTTATAATTCTTACTTAACAAAAAGCATAAGAGAAAATTTTCATCTTGTAAAATATGTTATCAGTCGTGATATTTGCCCCAGGCTTTTAAAAATTATTGCCGACGAGGCACCTTGGTACCAGTATGATTGCTTGCTTGATATAAATAAAGCAATTAAAAAAGTTACCGAAACAGATAATCATTACAGAATCTTAAAAGAAAGATTAAAAAACAAGTAAAATTTTATTTGCAAATCATGTTCGCTAAAATTAAAATTCAATCTTACACATAAAATTAAGGCACAGCCTACGGGAATTCCTACGTAAGTTGTGCCTTTTTCTATTTATAAATCTAAAGGTGTAAGATTTTTAAGGCTTATATCCATAATCGGTGCAGAATGTGTTAATGCACCGCAGGAAACAAAATCAACGCCTATCTCTGCAATTTCCTTTAATCTTTCCTTGGTAACATTGCCGGAACATTCCGTTTCTGCCTTGCCGCTGATTAATTCAACTGCTTTTTTCATGGTTTCATTATCCATATTATCAAGCATGATAATATCTGCACCTGCTTCAACGGCTTCTTTAACCTGCTCTAATGTTTCTGTTTCAATTTCAATTTTTCTTACAAACGGGGCATAATCTTTTGCCATTTTAATTGCTTTGGTAACAGAACCTGCTGCGCCTATGTGATTATCTTTAAGAAGTACACCGTCGGAAAGATTATATCTGTGGTTTTTTCCGCCGCCAACGGTTACTGCGTATTTTTCAAATGGGCGCATATTAGGAGTGGTTTTTCTTGTGTCAAGCAAAACTGTTTTGTATCCTTTAAGTGCATCTGCATATTCTTTTGTAATTGTGGCAATGCCGCTCATTCTTTGCAAATAGTTAAGTCCTGTTCTTTCTCCTGAAAGCAAAGCCTTAACATCACCGTAAATAACGCCTATAAGCTGACCTTTTTTAACAAAATCGCCATCTTTAATATTTGTTTCAAAGTGAGAATTTTCATCAAGAAGTTTAAATGTTCTTTCAAATATTCCAAGTCCGCAAATAATGCCGTCTTGTTTACAAATAAGGTCGGCTTTTCCGTTTTTGTCTTCAGGCATAACGGCATTTGTGGAAACGTCTTCGCTTGTAATATCTTCTTTTAAAGTGTTGATAATGTATTCATCAACGTTAATTTTCATTGTTACACCATTTATCATAAAAGGCTTTGTCCTTTCTTTTGATTTCGTTCATAATTAAATTTTTAAATTCTTTTTCACGTTGTTTCTTTTCAGGGTAAGCACTTAAATCGGTTTCAGGTGCATGACTTAAATCGTGGGTTGTGTCATTTTTAATTAAATCTGCGGCACGCTTTGAAAAAACAAGACTTTCCAAAAGGCTGTTTGAAGCAAGTCTGTTTTTGCCGTGTACACCGTTGCATGCTGTTTCGCCCACTGCATAAAGATGTTTCATTGATGTTTCGCCGTTTATATTTGTTTTAACGCCGCCCATCATATAGTGCTGACCGGGTGTAACCGGAACCTTATCTTTTGTAATATCATATCCTTCTTCCATGCAAGCTTCAAAAATGTTCGGAAAACGTCGTTTTGCTTCTTCGCTTGTCATGTTAGGAAGTGTAATGTAAACATGGTCGGTGCCGAATTTTTCCATTTCCTCGCAAATTGCTTGTGTAACAACATCTCTTGGCTGTAATTCGTCTGTAAATCTTTCGCCGTTTTCGTTAAGAAGTACCGCACCTTCGCCTCTAACGCTTTCGCTTATAAGAAAACGCCTGCCGCTTTTTTTGCTGTAAAGAGTTGTTGGGTGAATTTGAATGTAGTTAATATTTTGAAGTTCAATGCCATGCTTAAGTGCAAGGGCAAATGCATCTCCCGTAATGTGGGGGAAATTTGTGGAATTGTGAAACAATCCACCGATTCCGCCGGTGGCAAGAATTGTGTTTTCTGCAATGATTGTTGATTTAAATCCAAATTCATCTTCGCAAACAATGCCAAAGCAATCATTGTTTTTTTCAACAATGTCAATCATTGTGGTTTTTGTAACAAATGTTATATTTTCCTTTTCTTTTGCTATTGAAAGTAAAGTGGCTGTAATTTCCTTACCTGTTTCGTCTTTATGGTGCAAAATTCTGTTTCTTCTGTGGGCACCTTCACGGGTGTAATCAAAATCACCGTCTGTATCCGTGTCAAACTTAACGCCCAAGTCAACAAGTGTTCCTATAACGTCCGGTGATGATTCAATCATAACCCTAACACTTTCAGGGTTGTTTTCGTAATGGCCTGCTTTCATTGTGTCTTCAAAATAGCAGTCAAAATCATTTATGTCTTTTAAAACACAAACACCGCCTTGGGCAAGGTAAGAATCACATTCGTCCAGGTCTTCTTTAGTAATAACAAGCACATTTTTTTCTTTTGGCAGGCAAAGTGCGGCAAATACGCCTGCAACACCGCTGCCTACAATAACAACATCTGTTTTAATATAATTTTTATTTTCCATAATATTCAGCCGATTTTCATCCTGTATTTTATTTGAAACCGCCTGCTTGCAAAAAGCTTTATTCGGCATGTTCCATTTTGTTTTTAGTATTTGGATATACTTATTTTAATATATAATTATTTTTACTTTCTGTCAAGGAATTTTAAATTTATTATTTGGATATTTGAATAATATTTTATTTTGGTTGACTTATTATGTTAACATTGATACTATAAAATCAGGTTGGATTTTACTATTTTAAGTAATTTTGACATTAAGTTTATATGTTTTTGTTTTTACGGTATTAAAGTTTAACGGGTTTTTGAAATGAATGTAAATGTTTATGATTTTGACAATACGATTTATGACGGCGAAACATTGGTGGATTTTATTTTGTATTATATTCGCCGAGATCCTAAAATTTGGAAATATATTCCAAAGCTTATTGTTATTGCAATAAAAGACGGATTGCATCTATTTACTGTTGAGGAGGCAATTAATGCATACGCCTCTTTTTTGGAAGGCTATTATGTAAATTTGGGCGATGTCAGTGCAAATGTGGTTGATTTTTGGAATAAAAATCAAAAGAAAATAAAGCCTTGGTACAAGCAAGTGCAAAAGGAAAACGATATAATTGTTTCCGGGTCAACCGATTTTATATTGGATGAAATAATGCACCGTATGGGTATTAAAAATTATGTGGGTTCAAGTATAGATAAAAAAACAGGTAAGTTTAAACGCCTTTGTTTTCTTGAAAATAAGGTTAAAATTTTTAACGAGCTTTACCCAAATGCTCATATTGAAAATTTTTATACCGATTCTATGAACGATAAAGCTATGATGGATATTGCCGATAATGTTTACTTCGTTAAGAAAAACAAAATAACAAAAATTAAATAGCCGAAAAGGCATTAAGAAAAGAGGATTTTAAATGGGGAAAGTCAAAAATTTTTTAGACAGTAAAATCGTTAAAACAGATGTTGGCGAGGAAACGTATTTAACTTGGCGTGAAACATTGTCTTATGCTTTGGGCAGAGGTGCTCAAGGTATGAATACTTCAATGACAAGTTCAAAATATGTAAATTACTTTTTAACAAATGTTTTGTTTAAAAAGTTAAAAAATCCTATGGGCACAGCCTCAACAATCAGGCTGTTTTGCGGTATTTTTGATGCCATAAACGACCCTATTATGGGCATTATTGTTGACAGAACAAGAACAAAGGACGGTCAAATGCGCCCCTATATTAAATGGGCTCCGATTTTTGTTTCAATAGTAATGATTTTGTTCTTTATCGGAAGTGCAGACGCTTCGCCTGTGTTTAATATCATATATACAACGTTGTTGTTTGTAGGTCTTGACGTTACATATACAGCTTTTGATATTCCAATGGGTGCTTTGGCATTTTCCATTACGCCAAACGGAATAGAAAGAACAAAACTTTTCGGCGTAAGTTCAATTATTCGTTCTGTTGTTGGCGCTCTTCCTCAGGTGTTTGTTGCAGGCGCCGCTTGGCTTCCTTATTTTAAAAATCATACTCCTCAGGCGTATTTAACATCGGCAATAATTTCAGCTATCGGTATTTTCTTTTTAACACGTTTAACTTATAAAAACACACGTGAACGTGCTTATCACAGTTCCGACACACCGTCTGTTAAAGAATGCTTTGCTCTTTTGTTTAAAAACAGACCGCTTCTCATGCTTTTCCTTTGCAACATCTTTTTTGTGTTGTGCAAGGTTGCAGAACAGGTGTCATTCTATTTCGTAGCAGATTTGATGTTTAATTTAAAATATAATGCAGTAATAGATGTTGTTAAATTCCCCGGATTTTTACTTGCAGGTATTTTTGTTCCTAAAATTGTTGAAAAATTAGGAAAAAAAGCAGATTCAAGGCGTTTTTATCAAATTTGTTGTATCAGTGCCATTGCCCTTCATATTATGTTTGCAGTGTTCTGTTTTAAAGGTTTGCTTCAAAAGCCCGAGGGAACATCAGTAACACTTTTAACAGGTGTTGTTGTAAGCGTGTTTACATGTTTAACAACTGTTCCTCTTGAATTTAAAAATCTTATTCAAAAAGAAATGGAAGCAGAAACGGTTGACTATATTGAATGGAAAACAGGTACTCGTGTTGAAGGTATAATGCTTTCTATTATGAGTTTTACCGGCAAAATCGAAAATACGTTTTCTTCTTCTTTGGGCCTTGCTCTTCTTGGTATTGTAGGTTATCAAAACCATGTGGAAGGCTCTGTTGTTCAATCGGCGGCAACTAATAACACATTATTCTTTTTAACTACACTTTTACCTGCCATAGGCTATTTGTTAATGCTTATTCCAATGCATTTTTATAACATAACCGGCGACGGTCATCGTCAAATGATGAAAGAGATTAAAGAACGCAAGGAAAAGGTACAGGAAGAAACACAGCAGGAAACTGTTGTAAATGAATAAAGAATTTTTTGCGGCACGGCGGGGCATTTTGTACCGCCATGCCATTTTTGTTTTATAACATTTTCTATTTTATTGAAAGACAGGTTTGTATTTATGAAATTAACTTTTATTGCCGACACTCATTATTATTCAAAAAAATTAGGTTGTTCCGGCAGGGCTTATGAACTTCGCTCCGGTTCAGATCAAAAGTGTTTGGCAGAAACAGGCGATATAATCGACAGTGCATTTGCTTGCATTGCCGAAAGCGACACGGACGCAGTGTTTATTTTAGGTGATGTTTCAAACGACGGCGAAATGATTTCTCACACTGAATTTCGAGAAAAACTTTATGAATTAAAAAAATTCAAGCCGGTTTATCTTATTACAGCTACTCATGATTGGTGCTGTGATGAAAACCCACGTCGCTTTGAAGGCGAAAATGTTTTTAACGATGTTGAGGTTATGAAAAGCAGTGATTTGCCGAAATTTTATAAAGAATTCGGACCTGATGATTCTATAGACAGTTTTATTACTAAAATCGGAACTGTTTGCTATACCGTTCAACTTGAAAATAATGTTCGTGTTTTGGCACTTAATGATGATAAAAACGATAATGACCATGCAGGCTATACAAAGGAATGTTGGCAGTGGATTGAAAATCAAATTGCAAATGCAAAGCAAGATAATCAGCTTCTTATAGGTATTCAGCATCATTTGCTTATACCTCATATTTCACCGCTTATTACAGGCGGTTCAACTTGTGTTGAAAATCGTGAATATGTGGCGTCTCGCTTGGCGGACGCAGGGTTGAAATATATGTTTGTGGGGCACAGCCACATTCAAGCCACAGATGAATTCGTAAGTCAGAAGGGCAATAAAATTACTGAAGTTAATGTTGGTTCTCTTTGCGGATACCCTGCACCTATTGCCAACGTAATTGTTAATGATGACAAAACTGTTACATATAATATTGAGCATTTAAAAGAGTTTAAATTAAACGGAAAAACTGTTGATGCACAGGCTTTTTTGGCAAAGCATGCCACAGATGTTATTTTTCGTGTTTTGGAATGTAAAAACAGGCAGGAATTTGAAGAAAGGCTTACGGCTCTTCAGTTAAACGGAGAAAAACTGGGCAAATTGTGGTTTGCTGCAAAGCCGATTTTAAATAAAGTTAATACTGCTTTAACCAAGGATGCTTACAGGTGGCTTAGATTATTGGGCATGGCAAAGAATATTTCAAAAAACGATGTTGAAAAATATGCTTATAAGCCGATAAAAGAGTTTATTGGCGAAATTTGGCTTTCTGCGCTTGACGGTTCACTGAATTCTTACAGCAAGGATGACAGCTATTATAAAATTGTTATGGCTGTTGTAAGCGTTCCGTCAAAATTAATGAAAAATAACAGTGATATGCAAGAACTTATTTCTGCTGCCGATTATATTTTAACAGGCGGAAATATAAATAATCAAAGTGCAACAATATAATAATTTACAAATTTTTAATAATCGCTTGATTTATTTAATAATTACTGCTACAATCGTCTTGTTTTTGTATTAAAGTATTTTAAAATAAGTTATTTATTTTACGGAAAGTGCGTTTTGTATGAAATTTAATGGAAAAATAAAGCGAAAAAAACATCTTTCTGCTTCGCAGTCAATAATTTTAGGATTCGCTTTATTAATTTTGGCAGGCACTTTTATTCTTATGTTGCCTGTTTCTTCGGCATCTCACAGCTTTACATCGTTTTATGATGCACTGTTTACTGCTACATCGGCGGCTTGTGTTACAGGACTTGTTGTGCACGATACTGCAACTTATTGGTCTGTTTTCGGTCAGGCGGTTATTCTTGTTTTAATTCAAATCGGCGGTATGGGTGTTATAACGGTTGCGGTGTTTTTAATGCGGATTTCAGGCAAAAAAATCGGCATTTTGCAACGTGCCACCATGCAAGAGGCAATCGCCGCCCCTCAAATAGGCGGAATGGTTGAACTTACGGGATTTATTATTAAAACTTCACTTGTTATTGAAACTGCCGGTGCGGCGCTGTTAATGCCTGTTTTTATAAAAAATTTCGGCGTGGGAAAAGGCATTTGGTATTCTGTTTTTCATTCCGTTTCCGCATTTTGTAATGCCGGGTTTGATTTAATGGGAATAAGGCAACAGTTTTCATCGCTTACTTCGTTTTGCAATAATTATTATGTAAGTATAGTTATTGCACTGCTTATAATAATCGGCGGAATCGGATTTTTAACATGGGATGATATTCGTAAAAACGGCTTGCACGTTAAAAGATATAAAATGCAAAGCAAAGTCGTTTTTGCAGTTACGGCTGTGTTGCTTGTTTTGCCGTTTATTTATTTTTTGTTTGTGGAATTTTCAAAAGGCGCATTTGCTGATATGAGCGTTTTAGAGAAAATTAATGCCGCAGCATTTCAGGCTGTAACCCCCAGAACTGCCGGGTTCAATTCGGTTGATTTAAATATGTTTACGGAATCAGGCAAGTTTTTAATGATAATTTTAATGCTTATAGGCGGCAGTTCCGGTTCTACGGCAGGTGGTATGAAGGTAACAACCGTTGGCGTTTTGTATGCGGCAACCGCTTCTGTTTTTAAAAAGAAAACAAACTTGCAGCTTTTTAAAAGAAGAATAGGCAATGAAACCGTAAAAGTTGCTTTGTCTATACTTGTTATGTATATTTCGTTGTTTACATTTGGTGGTGTATTTATCAGTTTGATTGAAAATTTACCACTTGTTACATGTTTGTTTGAGTCTGCGTCCGCCGTGGGAACTGTTGGGCTTACGTTGGGAATAACAACATCGCTGTCAAAAATATCCGGCACAATTTTAATTTGCCTTATGTTTTTAGGCAGGGTTGGCGGATTAACGCTTATATATGCGGCATTACTTAAGAAAAATACAAGCGACGCCGTGTATCCCGTTGAAAAAATTATGATAGGATAGTGAGTAAAATGAAAACCGTTTTATTAATAGGTTTAGGCAGATTCGGAAGGCATGTTGCCGAAAAATTAAATGAATTAAATCATCAGGTTATGGCTGTGGATATTAATGAAGCAAGGGTAAACAAAGTTTTGCCGTATGTAACAGCCGCACAAATCGGCAACAGCACAAATGAAGATTTTTTAAAAACCTTGGGTGTTAATGATTATGATGTTTGTATTGTTGCAATAGGTGATAATTTTCAGGATTCTTTGGAAACAACATCTTTATTAAAAGAAATGGGTGCAAAATATGTTGTTTCACGTGCCGCAAGGGATGTGCATGCAAAGTTCCTTTTAAGAAACGGCGCAGATGAAATTGTTTATCCGGAAAAGCAGCTTGCAGCATGGACGGCAATTAAGTGCACAAGCAATCAAATTTTTGATTATTTTGAACTTGACGATGATTATGCTATTATGGAAGTTTTTGTTCCAAAGCAATGGATTGGCAGGTCAGTTGGTGAAATTGATATAAGAAAAAAATACGGTGTAAATATTGTTGCAATAAAAAAACCGGATGGGCTGGAGCTTACTGTGTTGCCCGAAACGGTTCTTAACGAAAATGATATGTTGCTTGTTATAGGTACAAGCAAAAGTGTTCAAAAGTGTTTTCATATATAGTATTATTGTTTTATTTTTGGTGAAATGAGGCTTTGATTCAACTATGAATATTGTTATTTCCGGCTGTGGAAAAATCGGCAGAACTATTCTTGAAGATTTGGTTTCAGAGGGACATGATGTTATTGCCATTGATACAGACCCTGAAATTATTGAAGAAGTAAATAATGTTTATGACATTATGGCGGTGTGCGGCAACGGTGCCGACTATGCAACTCTTGAAGAGGCTGAAATTGATAAGGCAGAACTTTTTATAAGCTGTACAGGTTCGGACGAGCTTAATATGTTAAGCTGCCTTTTTGCACGTAAAATGGGTGCAATTCACACAGTTGCAAGAATAAGAAATCCGGAATACAACGATAATAGTTTGGGATTTATGCGTCATGAACTTCATCTTTCAATGGCAATAAATCCTGAGCAACTTACGGCACAAGAACTTTTCGGAATGTTAAAATTGCCGTCTGCTACAAAAATAGAGCGTTTCTCTGCTCGAAATTTTGCAATGATAGAACAGCGTATAAAGTCAGGCTCTGCTCTTGACGGAATTACTTTAAGCGAAATTCGTGCTCTTTATAAATCAAATGTGCTTATATGTGCGGTGCAAAGAAATAACGAAACTTTTGTTCCTGACGGAAATGTAACTCTTCGTGCAGGTGATAAAATCAGTATTGCGGCAAATTTCAGCGAAATTCAAAAATTAATGCGTTCCGTTGGCGCTTACCATAAAAAAGCAAGAAATATTATGATTTTAGGCGGCAGTAAAACAACGTTTTATCTTGCCAAAATGCTTTTGGCAGCGGGAAATGCCGTTAAAATTATTGAAAAAGATCTTAATAAATGTCAGCGCCTTTGCGAAATGTTGCCAAAGGCTGTTATTATTCACGGCGACGGTTCAGACCAAGAACTTTTGCAGGAGGAAGGCATCGATTCCCTTGACGCTTTTATTGCATTAACGGGTATGGATGAGGAAAATATTCTTATTTCCATGGTTGCTTCTATGCATAAAGTTCCTCAGGTTATAGCAAAGGTTAACAGTGATGAACTTGGCGTTATGGCTGAAAAACTTGGTCTTGATTATCTTGTTTCACCTAAAGCGTCTGCTTCAAATGTAGTTGTTCGTTATGCACGTGCTCTTAAAAATTCGGCAGGCAGTAATATGGAAACTCTTTACAGAGTTATGGACGGCACTGCAGAGGCTCTTGAATTCAATGTTACAGAAGAATCAAAGGTTACAAACAGACCGCTTAAAGAAATTTCATTTAAATCCAATGTGTTAATTGCGGCAATATTCAGAAAAGGCAAAACAATTATTCCTACCGGTGATGATTATATTTTAACCGGCGACAGGGTTATTGTTCTTGCAACAAAAAGTCATTTAAATAATTTAACGGATATTCTTAAATAGGCGAGGCTTTAATTATGAACAAAAAAATGGTTTTCCATATAGTGGGCAGAATCATTCAGGTTGAAGCGTTGTTGCTTGTTTTGCCTTTGCTTGTTTCTGTTTATTATGGCGAAAAATGTTATCTTTCTTTTATAATTTCTATTGCAGTTGCAGCCGTTACAGGCACTCTTTTAACTTTGGGATCAAGAGTTAAAAGTAAAATAATTTACGCAAAGGAAGGCTTTGTAACTGTTTCTCTGGCGTGGGTTGTAATGTCGGCAATAGGTGCGCTTCCTTTTGTTATAAGCGGTGAAATTCCATCGTATGTTGACGCTTTTTTTGAAACGGTTTCCGGTTTTACCACAACGGGTGCTTCAATTCTTACCGATGTAGAGGCATTGAGTAAAGGAATTTTGTTTTGGCGCAGTTTTACTCATTGGATAGGTGGTATGGGCGTTCTTGTTTTTGTTATGGCAATTATTCCGTCAATTACAGACCGTTCTATTCATATTATCCGTGCGGAAATGCCGGGACCTATTGTTGGCAAAATTGTTCCCAAAGTAAAAAACACTGCAATCATTCTTTATATTATTTATATCGCTTTAACATTGGCTGAAATTTTGCTTTTAATTGCGGGCAAAATGCCTGTTTATGAAAGCGTGGTTCATGCATTTGGTACGGCAGGTACCGGCGGCTTTGGCATAAAGGCAGACAGTATAGGCGGCTACAGCTCTTATTTGCAGTGGGTTATTACCGTGTTTATGTTCCTTTTCGGAATTAATTTTAATTTGTATTATCTTGTAATTTTAGGCAAAATCAAATCGGTTTTAAAAAGTGAGGAATTATGGGCGTATATCGGAATTGCCACTGCTTCTGCGGCAATTATTGCGGTTAATGTTCATTCAATGTATTCAAGCGTTTCCGAAACTATAAGGCATTCCGCTTTTCAGGTTTCGTCAATAATAACAACAACCGGCTTTGCTACAACTGATTTTGACCAATGGCCCACACTTTCAAAAACAATTTTATTGCTTCTTATGATTGTTGGTGCCTGTGCCGGCTCAACAGGCGGCGGATTAAAAGTTTCACGAGTTGTTCTTCTTTTTAAAACAATAAAAAAAGAACTTCGCCACATGCTTCATCCACGCTCGGTTAGTGTTGTTAAGTTTGAAGAAAAAACGGTAAGTAAAAGCGTAATAACAAATGTTTCTGTTTATTTTGCCGTTTATGTTTTTCTTATTATTTTGACTTTCTTTTTAATTTCTTTTGATAATTTTGGTATTGAAACAAATTTAACAGCGGCTGTTTCTTGCTTCAATAATATCGGCCCCGGTTTGGCAGAGGTTGGTCCTACTGCAAGTTACGCATGTTATAATTGGTTTTCAAAACTTGTGCTTTCGGCTGCAATGTTATTTGGCAGACTTGAAATTTTCCCAATGCTGTTTTTGTTTTCAAAACCAAGCTGGTCTAAAAATTAAATTATTTGAATAAAATTAAAGCCGTCGGTTATGTTAAAAACATTATCCGGTGGCTTTTTTTGAAAGTAATAATATTGTTTGCGTTTCAAATAATATTATTGCAAGGGATTTTATTTGAAACGAATGTTTGAAATAATTTGTTTTTATTTTGTAATTTTTTAAAATTGCGCTGTTTAAAAAATTTTTTTAAAATTTCTGAAAATCCTTTATTTTGCCCATTTTTCGTCGTTATTACCATATATCTTGTTGTTTTTTGGCGAAAATATATATTACAAAACTGTATCGAATTATTAAAATGACTTTATTTTTTTATAATTGTTTGTTATAATATGCAGGATAATTTGAATAAATGTTATTTTTGATTTTTAGTTATACTTAATTTATATATTAAGAGGTAAATATTTTGGAAAATTTTGTTATTGAAGGCGGAAACGAACTTTTCGGTGAAGTTAATATCAGCGGCGCCAAAAATGCTGCCGTTGCAATTATTCCTGCCGCAATTCTTGCAGATGATGTTGTAAGAATTGAAAACATACCCAATATTTCCGACGTTTCACTCATTATTAAAATATTGGACAATATGGGAGCCGGTATTAAATTAATTAATAAAGATACTATTGAAATAGATTCCAGAACAATCAGTTATCAAAGCGTGCCTTATGAGCTTACTTCTCATTTTAGGGCAAGTTATTATCTTATCGGCGCAATGCTTGGCAGATTTAAGCAAACAGAAGTTGCAATGCCGGGCGGATGTAACTTTGGTGTTCGTCCCATAGACCAGCACATTAAGGGCTTTGAAATGCTTGGCGCAAATGTGGATGTTGTAAACGGAATGGTTTGCGCAAAGGCAGATAAGCTTGTAGGCTCGTCAATTTATATGGATGTTGTTTCAGTCGGCGCAACAATTAACGTTATGCTTGCCGCTGTTTTGGCAAGGGGACTTACTGTTATTGAAAATGCCGCAAAAGAGCCTCATATTGTTGACTTGGCAAACTTCCTTAATTCAATGGGTGCCGATGTCAGAGGCGCAGGTACAGACGTTATTAAAATTCGTGGCGTTGAAAAAATGCATGGGTGTTCTTATTCTATTATACCCGATCAAATCGAAGCTGGCACATATATGGTTGCGGCGGCGGCTTGCGGCGGCGACGTGCTTGTTAAAAATGTAATTCCGAAGCACCTTGAATCTATAAGTGCAAAACTTGAAGAGGTAGGTGCTGAAATTATTGAGTATGATGACGCTGTTCGTGTAACACGTTTCAAACCGTTAACAAAGTGCAATGTTAAAACAATGCCGCATCCCGGTTTTCCAACGGATATGCAGCCGCAAATGGCAGTTTTGCTTTCTGTTGCAAAAGGAACGTCAATTCTTTCCGAATCTGTTTGGGATAATCGTTTTCAATATGTAGGTCAGTTAACACGTATGGGTGCTAATATTCAAGTAGACGGTAAAATTGCTGTAATTGAAGGCGTTAATCAACTTACAGGCGTTAAAGTGAAAGCAACAGACCTTCGTGCCGGTGCGGCAATGATTATTGCAGGCATGGTTGCCCGTGGCGAAACGGTTGTTGAAGATATTCAGTATATTGACCGTGGGTATGAAGATGTGGTTGCTAAGTTTACCGCCTTGGGTGCTAATATTAAGCGTGTTGAAACAGAAGAAAAAGAAGAAGTAATAAATGCCGGTTAATCGGTTTTTGCAGGGTAGCTTTCGCTGCCCTGTTTTTAGGTGAAGTGTATGGCTAAAGCGTGTCAGCTGTTTTCAGGAAGCAGCGGAAATTCAATTTATATAGGTGATAAAAACGGTGGAATTCTTGTTGATATAGGAGTTTCTGCCAAAAGGTGTGAGGCGGCTCTTAAGGCAATTGGTGTTGAGCCGAAAAACATTAAAGGCGTTTTTGTAACTCATGAGCATAAGGACCATGTAGGCGGTGTTCGTGTGTTTGCGTCAAGATATAACATTCCTGTTTTTGCACCGCCTGAATGCTTGGAGGAGTTGCGCTTTACGGGTGTGCTTAATAACACGGTTAGCTCTTTTGAAATGAATGGTGTGCTTGATTTTAATTCCATGATTGTTGAAAGTTTTTATAATTCTCATGATTCCGTTGCATGTGTGGGCTATAAATTCACAACGGCAGACGGCAGAAGAATTGCTGTTTGCACAGATACGGGTTACATAACGGAAAACGCCGAAAAAGCACTTGTGGGTTCATCAGATATGGTTTTTTTGGAATCAAATCACGAAATATCAATGCTTGAAAATGGCAGTTACCCATATTTGTTAAAAAAACGTGTTTTATCCGCTAAAGGTCATTTGTCAAATTATGCCGCAAGCGAATTTGCAAAAAAACTTGTAAACGGCGGTACTACCCGTTTAGTTTTAAGCCATTTGAGTAAAGAAAACAATATGCCTGAAATCGCCCGCCAAACAACAGTTTGCGCACTTAATGAAATAGGTGCAAAGGATAATAAAGATTATAGGCTGTATGTTTCAAAACCTGTAAATAACGGAGGGTTGATTGTTTTATGATTGGCGTTACCGTTGTTTGTGTAGGAAAATTAAAAGAAAAATATTTAAAAGACGGATGCAATGAATATATAAAGCGCCTTTCTGCCTTTTCAAAGATTAATGTTGTGGAGGTTGCAGAGGAAAAAGCAAGCGATAATCCATCCGCTTCTGAAATTGAAAATATTATTGAAAAAGAGGGCGGCAGAATCATTGCCAAAATTCCAAAAGGCAGTTGTGTAATTCCAATGTGCATTGAAGGCAGTGAATTTTCGTCTCCGGATTTTTCAAAATTTCTTGAAAAAATCAGTTTTGATTATTCAAATGTAACCTTTGTTATCGGCGGCTCATTCGGCTTGTCTTCGGCAGTAAAAAATATGGGCAAGGTAAAACTTTCTTTCGGCAAACTCACACTTCCTCATCAGCTTGCCAGAATGGTTTTGCTTGAACAGGTTTACAGAGCGTTTTCGATTTCAAATAATTCTAAATATCATAAATAAGGAGCGTTTTTAACGCTCCTTATTTTTTTAAATTTCAAATTCTACATTGTTGTCTTTTATCCAGTAATAAATTTGCACAATATATGCCAAAACCTGTGGGCCACGCATTAACTGCCCGTACCAGGGTGCGGTTAGTGCATCGGGGTTTTGGGTTAATTCAATAATTTTGTCTTTATTTATCATATCACAAAGCGGGCAGCTTGTATCTTGCAAAACAGTTTTAACCATGTTGCAAACGCATTCAAAATATATAGGGTTGTGTGTTTTGGGATATGGGCTTTTTTTGCGCCAAACAATTTCAGTCGGCAGTTGATTTTCAAAGGCTTTTCGCAAAATTCCTTTTTCTCTGCCGTCAAGAGATTTGTATTCCCAAGGCATATTATATGCATATTCCACAAGTCTGTAATCGCAAAACGGCACACGAACTTCCAGGGAACTTTCCATACTCATAACATCTTTTCTTACAAGTAATGTTTGCATAAACCAATCCATATTTAAAACAAACATTTCACGCATTCGTTTTTCTTCTTTGTTATCGCTTTCCAAAAAAGATGCTTTTGAAACGGTTTTAAGGTATTTTTCGTGAGCGTAGTCTTCGCCGTTTTCCAAAAAGTCGGGCTTTAATATGCTTTTACGAACGTCTGTGGAACGGCTCCATGGAAAAGTATCTTCAAATAAAATATCTTTGTTATGGTACCATGGGTACCCGCCAAAAATTTCGTCTGCACATTCACCTGACAGGGCAACCGTGTGGTGCTTTTTTATTTCTTTGCAAAAAAGCAGTAAAGAGGAATCCACATCTGTAAATCCGGGTAAAGTGCGTGCATATGTGCTTTCAATTAAAGCGGCTGCAACATCACGGTTATCAAGTATAACATTGCGGTGTACACTTCCGATGTAGTTTGAAATAAGATTAATATAATCACTGTCTTTGTTTGGTTGGAAAAGACTGGGCGTAAAATATTTGTCGTTATCAATATAATCAACGGAATATGTTTCAAGGGTTTTGCCGGCACTTTTGTATTCGTTTGCAGCTATTTTACTTATGATTGACGAATCTAATCCGCCGCTTAAAAATGTGCAAAGTGGTACATCGCACACAAGTTGTCGTTTAATAGAATCTGTTACTAAATATTTTGTGTGTTCAATAGTTTCAGATAGGTTTTCATTGTGTTCTGCGGCTTCCAATTTCCAATATTCTTTTATTGTGCTTTTGCCGCTTTTAAAGTGCATATATGTTGCCGGCGGCAATTCTTTTATGTCTTTAAATATTGCACTTCCTATTGTTTTTGCCGGACCGAGCATAAATATTTCATTTAGTCCGTTTTCGTCTACCACAGGTTTTATTTGCGGAATAAGAAGCAAGCTTTTAATTCTGCTTGCAAAGGCAAATAAATGATTTAGTTGGCTGTAATAAAGGGGTTTAACACCTATTCTGTCTCTGCATAAAAACAGTTCTTTGTTTTTGCTGTCCCAAATTGCATAGGCAAAAATACCGTTTAATAATTCAAATGATTTTTCTTTCCATTTGTGAAAAGCTTTTAAAACCACTTCCGTGTCGCAGTGCGTATCAAAAGAATAGCCGTAATTTATAAGACTTTGGCGTATTTCTTCTGTGTTGTAAATTTCACCGTTATAGCATATTGTGTAGTTGCCGAAGGTCATTGGTTGACTGCCGTTTTCAACGTCAATAACGGCAAGGCGGCGGTGAATTAACACGGCGTTTGGCTCTGTGTATTTTCCTTCTGCGTCCGGACCTCTCATTCTTAAACTTTCGCCGATGTTTTCAATTAACGGTCTGTTTTTTTCGTTCCCTATGTCCTTAGATAATATTCCTGCTATACCGCACATTAAAATCACCTCTAATTATTATATGCAAATAAAAAAATTAGTTAATAAATTTGTAAAAAGTACTTGACTAACTGTATGTGTTATGCTATATTATTAAGGCGTTGAGAAACGCTGGTGTAGCTCAGTTGGTAGAGCAGCTGATTTGTAATCAGCAGGTCAGGGGTTCGAGTCCGTTCACCAGCTCCAATATGGAAGAGTTCCCGAGCGGCCAAAGGGAACAGACTGTAAATCTGTCGCTATTCAGCTTCGGTGGTTCGAATCCACCCTCTTCCACCAAATAAAAAACCAATCACTTTTGTGGTTGGTTTTTATTTTTTATAAGTGGATTCGAACCACATAATATAAATGCGATGGCTTGCGAAGCAAGCGAACTCTCGAGCGAAGCTCGAGTCCACCCTCTTCCACCAAATAAAAACCAATCACTTTTGTGGTTGGTTTTTATTTTTTATAAGTGGATTCGAACCACACAATATAAATGTTATAAAATATATAAAAATTCGAACTCATTTTGTGGGCTCGGATTTTTTTGCTTTTAATATTAAAAAATTTTTTAATAACAAAATAATTTTTTATCATACTAAAATAAGAGTATGTAAATTGTGGGTTGCTGCAATTAATAAAAATGGAGGCAATTTTATGAAAAAATTATTGGCAATTATGCTTGTTGCGGTTATTGGGGCAGGTTTTTGTGCCTGCGGTTCAGATAAAAACAGTAATGATTCAAATATATCGGCGGCAAAAGGTGAGGTTTCGGTATTTTATTACACTTTCAGCGATGCCTATATTTCAAGCGTGCGTTCCGTAATGAGTAAAATTTTAAAAGACGGCGGATATAAATATAACGATTACGACGCAAACGGAAATCAAACAACACAAACAGAGCAGGTCCAAACAGCTCTTGCAAAAGGTTCATCAATGCTGATTGTAAATGTTGTTGATACAGGTTCTAATGATGCGGCACAAAATATTATTAATCTTGCAAAAGCCAAAAATGTGCCGGTTATTTTCTTTAACCGTTCTGTAGAGCAATCCGTTATTGAAAGTTATGAAAAATGTGTGTTCGTAGGTACGGATTATGAACAGGCAGGCCATATGCAGGGAAAAATGATTGGCGAATATCTTGTAAATAATTATGATAAAACAGATTTAAACGGCGACGGAAAAATAAGCTATGTATTGTTTAAAGGTCAAGAGGGAAATATGGAAGCCATTGCACGCACCCAATATGCAGTTGAGGACGCAAATGCTGTTTTAAAGGAAGCAGGAAAGCCTGAACTTACTTTTTATGATTCGGCAAATAAAAATAAATACCTTGTTGACCAAGACGGGCTTTGGTCTTCTGCAGCGGCTACCAATTATATGGGCACGGCACTTGCACAATATACTGCAGCAAGGGGAAATATGATTGAACTGGTTATTGCAAATAATGATGAAATGGCGCTTGGTGCAGTTTCCGCATTACAGTCTGCCGGATTTAATAAAGACGGCACAACTGTTATTCCGGTATTTGGTGTTGATGCCACAGATGCGGCAAAATCGGCAATTAAATCAGGTACAATGTTTGGTACAGTTAAACAGGATGCAGACGGGATGGCAACAACCATTACAAAAATAATGCAAAATTATTTTTCAAACAATGTAAATGTTTTTGACGGAATAGATAATGAAAACATTGTGGGCAGTTGGCGTGTTAATATTCCTTATTCCGTTTATACGGTAGAAAACGCACAGTAATTTTGTTGCACAGGAGAGGAAATTTTTGGCAGTGTCTATTATTAAAAGGAGAGATATGTGTGCGAAACAATGTGTCTAAATCTTATGGGGATTTTGATGATAATATATTGCTTAAAATGGTTGATATAGAAAAAAATTTCCCCGGCGTTAAGGCTCTTGATAAAGCAAAGTTGACTGTAAAAAAAGGTACGGTTCATGCACTTATGGGTGAAAATGGGGCAGGTAAGTCCACATTGATGAAGTGCCTTTTCGGCGTTTACGGAAAAGACGGCGGCAGTATTTATGTTGAGGGCAAGGAGGTTAATTACAAAAACTCCAAGGAAGCCCTTGAAAACGGCGTTGCCATGGTTCACCAGGAACTAAATCAGGCACTAAAACGCAATGTTATGGATAATATGTGGCTTGGCAGATTTCCTACGATTGCAAATTTTTTGCCGTTTACAAGCGAATCCAAAATGTATAATGAAACAATAAAAATTTTTAAAGATTTGGAAATTAACGTTAACCCAAAAACCATTATGAGTGCCATGCCTGTCTCACAACGCCAAATGGTTGAAATTGCAAAGGCGGTTTCATATAATTCAAAAATAATCGTTTTTGACGAACCTACATCATCTCTTACTGAGGCGGAAGTAGAGCATTTGTTTAAAATAATTAATATGCTTAAAAGCAGGGGATGCGGAATAATTTATATTTCCCATAAAATGGAAGAAATTTTGCGTATTTCCGATGAGGTAACAATTATGCGAGATGGCAAGTGGATTGCAACAAAGCCGGCAAGTGAACTTACAATGGATGAAATTATTAAGCTTATGGTTGGCAGAACGCTTACAAACCGTTATCCTGAAAAAGATAATAAAGTTGGAGATGTGCTTTTAAAGGTTGAAAATCTAAGCAGTGAGTACACAGGTTTAAAGAACGTTTCATTTTGTGCCAATCGTGGCGAAATACTGGGTGTGGCAGGGCTTGACGGCTCAGGCAGAACAGAACTTTTGGAACAGCTTTTCGGTGTTACAACTCGAAAAAGCGGAAAAATAACGCTGAGCGGTAAAGAAATTAAAAACAAATCTCCAAGGGATGCAATTAAAAACGGATTTGCTCTTTTAACTGAAGAGCGGCGTGCAACGGGCATTTTCGGCATTTTAAACATTAGGGAAAACACTGTAATTTCAAGCTTAAAAAAATATCAAACTGGGCCGTTTTTAAGTAAAAGAAAAATGCAGGCAGCAACTGAAAAATATATTAAATTTTTAAGAGTTAAAACTCCTAATCAGGAGGCAAAAATCGGCTTTCTTTCAGGGGGAAATCAGCAAAAGGTTATTCTTGCACGTTGGCTTTTAACAGACCCCACGGTGCTTCTTCTTGATGAGCCTACAAGGGGTATTGACGTTGGGGCAAAATATGAAATTTATCAGTTAATAATCGAGCTTGCAAAAGAAGGAAAAACCGTTATTATGGTTTCTTCCGAAATGCCGGAGCTTTTGGGAGTTTGCGATAAAATTCTTGTAATGTCCGGTGGCAGGCTGTCAGGAGAAGTAGATGCAAAAACTGCTGACCAGGAACAAATTATGGCTCTTGCGGCAAAATATGTTTAAGGAGGTAATTCTATGGCAAACAGTGAAAAACATCTTTCCGCATGGTCAAATAATTTTAAAAACGGCACACGTGATGACAGAAAAAGGTTAATTTCCGATTTGTTGCTTAATAACGCTATGTATATAATTATTGCCGTGGCTGTTGTGTTTATAGCAATAAAGGTTCCTGCGTTTTTAAGCACTTCTTCAATAGTTAATATTATTTCTTTAACGGCGGCAAAATTGCCCATTGCTCTTGGAATTGCAGGGTGCATTGTGTTAACGGGAACAGATATTTCGGCAGGTCGCTGTGTTGGTTTAACCGCTTGCGTTGCCGCATCTCTTTTGCAAATGACAGGCTATGCTAACAAAATGTTTCCAAATTTACAAACGGTGCCGCTGTTTCTTGCATTTTTGGCAGTAATAGCAATAGGTGCCATAGTTGGTTTTGTAAATGGCTTTTTTGTTGCAAAATTTAAACTTCACCCCTTTATTGTTACGCTTTCAACCCAGCTTATTGTTTTCGGCACGGTGCTTATGTATTTAATGATAGGCGGAAATAACGGCCAAACTCTTTCTGGGCTTGATTCATCATACACAAGTTTTATTTCAGGCACATTGTTTACCGTAAACGGCGTTGCCGTGCCTAAATATGTTCTTTACTCGGTTGTTTTAACTGTGCTTATGTGGGTTGTGTGGAATAAAACTAAATTCGGTAAAAATATGTTTGCTGTAGGTTCTAATGAGGAAGCTGCCCGTGTTTCGGGTGTAAATGTGTTTTTAACGGTTTTGGCTGTGTTTGTTTTGGCAGGTGTAATGTATGGCGTAACCGGCTTTATTGAAGGGGCAAGAATTGCGTCTTGCTCGGCTAATACAGGACTTAATTATGAGGGCGATGCTATTGCCGCATGTGTAATCGGCGGTGTGTCTTTCGTTGGCGGCACAGGTAAAATAAGCGGCATTGTAATCGGTGTTTTGCTTTTGCAAATTATTTTTGCAGGGCTGAATTTTCTCTCCGTTTCAGCCAACATGCTTTATATTATTAAGGGATTAATAATTCTTGTTGCTTGCTCTGTTGATATGCGTAAATATTTGGCACGCAAATAACTTTTGCGTGTAAAAATTATTAAGGTGAATATATGAAAAAATCGAATGATTCAAATAATTTAAATAATAGCTTCGGCGGACTTTATAAAAATGTAAATATGTCTTTAAAATCGGCAAACAGGCTTGTTTTGGCAGGTATTGCCGCCCTTGCCCTTTGCCTTGCTTTTGCCGTTGGCAATGCCTAACTTTGTGTTGAAATTTGATTAAATAAAAAATTTAACTTTTATGTAATATTTTAAATTGTATATTGTAAAAAATAATTTGTTATGTTATGATGAAATAGCAAGAATATGCTGATTTTTGCGAAAAATTTTTACTCGGCGGGGTGTGGCAAATGTTTAAGTCCGGCTTAATAAAGGCAAATTTTGCTTTTTTATGCTTTGTGATTTTTCTTGCCGCACCCTTTAATGTTTTTGCTTATGACAGCAATTATTTAAACAGTCTTGAATATTGGCAGTCTAACGAAAACGCATCCGTTTATCAGATTGAAGATGAGCGTGTCGGCGGATTTTTTCAAACATTTACCGATTATGATAACAGCGTTGTTTATATTCATTTATCTCACAGCGCACCTGTGGATGAAGGTGTTTTTGTTTGCTTTATATTAAATGATGACGGCAGCAGAATTGATTTTTCCGAAGGTGAAACAAAAATCGGCGATATAACTGTTAACGCTCAATATTTTAATGCAGGCAGTGAAATTTGTTTTTGTGTTGATTTAAAGAAGGCGGCTAAAACTTTTGAAAATGACACTTTTGGGCTGTATATTTCATCCGGTGATGACATATATACCGTTTCTTCCGAAATTGGAACGGGAATATTGAAAAATCGTGCAGAAAACACTAAAACTACTACGCAAAAATCATCAAAAACCACAAAAAGTTCAAAATCTTCAACTAAAAAGGCAACAACTAAAAAGCAAACTACAAAAAGTCAAGCCGGCAAAACAACAAAATATAAGTATAACGCCGGTGAAAAAACAACTTCCGGCAAAGAAACAAGTACGCTTGCTGAGGATGAAAATACAAAAAATACAGTACTTTTAACGGAAAACAGCGGTGAAGATTCTTCAACTTATCCTTTCGTTTCAAAGGTGCTGATTATGGCGGCATTTATTTTGTTTGCCTGCGGTATGTTGTTAATAACCATTTATTTGCTTAAAAAGCAAAATGCCGATAATCAGGCAGAAAAAGAAAATGAAAATACACCGTCTTCAAATGATTTTAACGATGAAGAGTAAATAAAAAAGCCGATGTTTTGCATCGACCGAAATTAAAGCAGCCCGGTGCAAATTGGGTTGCTTTTTTATATGTAAAAGCACGGCAAGCCGTGCTTTGGATTACTTTTTAGCAATCATAGCTTATTTCATAGATTCTTCATAAGCCTTAATCATTTTCTTACTATTGCTACCTGCACGGCTCGTAAGGTTTTGAAGGGTTTTAGTGACTGTTGTTCCGGCTTTCAAGTGTATCTCAAAGCGTGTTATTTCCTCGTCGGGATAGACTGTAATATCGCTTATATATCGGTCAATAAACGCTCTGTCGATTTCCTCACCGTCAATGTGTTTTTCCGCCGCTTTCAGTATGGCCTTGATTTCTGCAAGCTCTTTTTTCATCTCTCGCTCGGTTTTTGATGTTTTGTTCAGGGCGTTTATTTTTTTCTCAATATCCTTGATTTCGTTATCGCAGTCGGCAGTCAT